>JAKFEZ010000007.1:0-32919 GCA_036675435.1 Ramlibacter sp.
GGGTGGCGTGGTTTCTACACCTGGCTGGGACAGCAGGGGCTGGTGGCGAGCAACCCGGTACAGGACGTGCGCGCGCCCAAGGCGCCCAAACCTCTGCCCAAGGCCCTCAGCGTCGATGATTCCGTGCAGCTGGCGAACTTTCACCATGAGGACAGCGATCCCTGGCTGGAGGCGCGCGACGCGGCGATGGTCGAATTGCTGTACGGCTGCGGCCTACGAGTCGGCGAGATGGTCGGCCTGGACGCCGCTGCCAGCGCCACGGCCCGCGGCTGGATCGATCTGCCCTCGGCCGAGGCGCATGTGCTGGGCAAAGGCGGCAAGCGCCGCACCGTGCCGATCGGCAGCAAGGCCCTCCAGGCGCTGGCGCACTGGCTGGTGCTGCGCGATCGCGGCGACGGTGAGGCGCAGCCGGCGCTGTTCGTCGGCCGTCACGGCACCCGGCTGACAGCGCAAGCCATGTGGCAGCGCCTGAAGCGCCGCAGCCTGCTGGCGGGCCTGGCGACACCGGTGCATCCGCACATGCTGCGCCACTCCTTTGCCAGCCACTTGCTGCAATCCAGCGGCGACCTGCGCGCGGTGCAGGAGTTGCTGGGCCACGCCAACATCACGACGACACAGGTCTACACCCGACTGGATTTCCAGCACCTGGCCAAGGCCTACGATGCGGCCCACCCGCGGGCCCACCGCGGCAAGCCGCGCGGCTAGTGAACCGGTTTCAAGACGCCAGGGGGAACACCGCCCGCTTGCTGTCTGCCGGCACGGCCGACAACAGGGCCGACAGGCGGTTGATCACCTGCTCGGCGTCGGACCGCTCGGTGGGCACCAGGGTCTGCGCGACCCGCACCCGGGCCACCCATTCGATGGGCTTGTTCTTGAAGGGCATCAGGCAGCGGGCCACCAGCCGGGGGCCGGCCGAGGCGGCTTCCTCGCTGGTGAGGGGGCCTTCCACCAGCACGCCGAAACGCAGGGCCGACAGCCTGGCCACGCCATCGATTTCGCGCGCCGCCGACAGCAGCCGGCCGGCCACGCGCAATGGCAGTTCCTCGGCGGAGCGCACGCCGAACTCGCGCCGGATCTGGTCGATGTTGACGATGTCCACCAGCAGCACCGCGCTCTGGTGTTTCAGGCGGTCGGCCCGCGCCATCATCCGCGCCAGCCGCTCACTGAACACCTGGCCGTTGATGAGGCCGGTGGCCGGGTCGATCCGGTCCAGGCCCTGGATGCGCCGGTTGTGCTCGCGCCGCTGCTGGCTGCGCACCATCAGGATGACCAGCAGCACCGGCAGTTCGATGGCAATCCCCACCTGCATGCCGTGCATGGTCCAGAAGCTGACCGGGATCAGGCCCCACAGGCGCGCGAGCGGAAAGGCGGCGCCGATCATGACCGGCAGCGAGCCAGCCAACAGCCATAGGGCGTAGCGGTCGCCACGGCGGGCGGCCCACAGGATGGCGCCGCTGGTGATCGTAGTGGCGGCCACGATATACGGCACCATCAGCAGCAGGCGGTGCGACGGCGCGACCAGCACGAGGGCCACGGCCGTGGCCACGCCAAGCAGGGCCACGCCGGCCAGCAGGCGGTGCAGCAGGCGGGAGCGCTGCGGCATCGACACCACGGTGGCAAAGAACCACACCAGCGCCCCCACGGTCAGCACCGGCAGCAGCAGCGGCGCCAGATCGTTCCACCATGGCAGGCGTGGCCACAGGTGCAGCCCGCCGATGCCGGTCATGGCCGCCTGGCTCAGCCCCATCAGGGCGACGCTGAGCGCGTAGTAGGCGTAGGCACTGTCGCGCAGCGACACCGCGCTCAGCACGCTCAGCATGACCGCCAGGCCGGCCAGCCCGAAGTAGATCCCCAGGATCAGCGAGGTGCGCTGCTCGGTGCGGCTCAGGTAGCTCTCGCTTACGAATGAGAGCGGTGCGCTGAAGCTGTGCGGGTTTTCCACCCGCAACAGGTACTTGCGCGGCTCTTCGGCCGACACCACGATCGGCAGCAGCGGATGCCGGTGCGGCACCGGCCAGTCGGCCACGGGCAGCGCGTCGCCGGCGGCCTGCGCCAGCCATTGCCCGACGCTGTCGGGCGAGTACAAGGTGACGCGATTGACCGAGGGATACGGCACGTCGAGGTACCAGCGTTCCGCATCGGGAGCCGGCGGAACCGTGAAGCGAATCCACAGGGCCCGCCCGGTGCTGAGGGGATAGATGGCCCCCTGGCGGGTCGGCTTCCAGGGAATGTCGGCGTTGGTTGCCACCTCTTCGGCCAAGGCGGCGCCGCTGGCATCGGTCCAGGCGTCGCCCCAATCGTGCAATGCCACCGGCTGCCGGCTCGGGTCCAGATCGAGGATGGTGCGGCCCAGCGCCGGTGCCGCGGCCGCGGCGGCCAGCATCAGGGCGACTGCCAACAGCCTTCGGACACCGTCCATCAACACCATTCTTTTGTACTCCTCGAGGGGCGCTATTGTGCCTGCGGGCCTGCGCGCGAACTATCGCCGGCACGACAGGCCGGACAATACGGGCATGAAGACGATTCGCTTGAAGGAAGGCAAGGAGCGCTCGCTGCTGCGGCGCCACCCCTGGATTTTCGACACCGCCATTGCCAAGGGCGGCGGCGATCCGGGCGAAACCGTGCGGGTCGAGTCGAGCGCGGGCGAGTTCCTGGCCTGGGCCGCCTTCAGCCCGGCCTCGAGGATCCGGGCCCGGGCCTGGAGCTTCGAGGAGGGGCAGCGGATCGACGCGGCCTTCCTGGCGGCCGCCTGCCGGCATGCGGTGCGGGCCCGAGCACGCTTCGACATCCCCAGCGATGCCATGCGGTTGGTTCATGGCGAATCGGACGGCCTGCCCGGGCTGATCGTCGACCGCTATGGCGACACGCTGGTGGCGCAGTTCCTCTCGGCCGGCGCCGAGCGCTGGAAGCCGGTGCTGGCCGATGCGCTGCTGCAGGAGACCGGGCTGGCCCGGCTCTATGAGCGCTCCGACACCAGCGCCCGCTCGCTCGAAGGGCTTCAGGCGCATGCGGGTTGGCTGCGCGGCGACGGGCCGGTGGAGTTGACGCTGCAGGAGCACGGCTGGCGCCTCACGCTGGACATTGCCGCCGGCCACAAGACCGGCTTCTACCTGGACCAGCGCGACAGCCGGCGCAAGTTCGCCGAGTACGCACGCCGCCTGGCCTTCCAGCGGGTGCTCAACTGCTACTGCTACACCGGCGGCTTCACGGTGGCGGCCCTGGCGGGCGGCGCGGCGCAGGTCACGTCCATCGACTCGTCGGCCCCGGCCCTGGAGCGGGCGCGCGCCAACGTCGCACTCAACGGCTTCGACGCCGGGCGCGCCGAATTCCTGGATGCCGACGTCAATGCCTCGCTGCGCCGGTTCATCGAGGCCGGGCGCAGCTTCGATGCCATCGTGCTGGACCCGCCCAAGCTGGCGCCCACGGCGGCCCATGCCGAACGGGCCGCCCGCGCCTACAAGGACATCAACCGGCTGGCGCTGAAGCTGCTGGAGCCGGGCGGCGTGCTGTTCACCTATTCCTGCTCAGGCGGCATCGGCGCCGACCTGTTCCACAAGATCGTGGCCTCGGCCGGGGCCGATGCCGGGGTGGACGGCTACATCGGCGAGCGGCTCGGCGGCGCGCCCGACCACCCCATGACACTGGCTTTTCCCGAGGGCGAATACCTCAAGGGGCTGGTGGTGGTGCGCAAGCCGGGCCATTGGCCCGCCGCCGCCCCGGCGGGCGCGGCAGCAGGCCATTGATTTGCCCGCTAAACTCCCCCACCTTCGAAGTTTTTGGGCCCCATCATGAGTCTTATTCCCGCCACCATCCTGACCGGTTTCCTGGGCTCCGGAAAGACGACGCTGCTCAAGCGCGTGCTGGAAGAGGCCCATGGCCAGAAAATCGCCGTCATCGAGAACGAATTCGGCGAGGAGAACATCGACAGCGACATCCTGGTGACCGAGAGCAAGGAGCAGATCATCCAGATGAGCAACGGCTGCATTTGCTGCACCATTCGCGAAGACCTGCGGGCCACCTTGCAGCTGCTGGCCGCCAAGAAGCGCAAGGGCCTGCTCGATTTCGACCGGGTGGTGATCGAGACCACCGGCCTGGCCGACCCCGGCCCGGTGGCGCAGACCTTCTTCATGGACGACGAGATCGCCGAAACCTACCTGCTCGACTCGATCCTCACGCTGGTCGATGCCAAGCATGCCGCCGGGCAGCTCAATGACCGGCAGGAAGCCCGCCGGCAGGTGGGCTTCGCCGACCAGATTTTCATCAGCAAGACGGACCTGGTCGCCCGCGAGGAGACCGACGCCCTGATCCACCGCCTGAAGCACATGAATCCGCGGGCGCCGCAGAAAGAGGTGCACTTCGGCGAAGTCGCGCTGTCCGAAGTGTTCGACCTGCGCGGCTTCAACCTGAATGCCAAGCTGGACATCGACCCGGACTTCCTGAAAGAGGAAGAACACGATCACGCGGGCCACGGCCACGAGGTCCACGACCATGATCACGCACACGAGCATGGCGAACATTGCGACCATCCCTCCCACGCCCACGAGGGCCACGGCCACCACCATCACCACGACGACGACGTGAAAAGCTTCGTCTTCAGGTCCGACCGCGCGTTCGACGCAGCCAAGCTGGAGGACTTTCTGGGCGCCGTGGTCAATATCTACGGCCCCAAGATGCTGCGCTACAAGGGCGTGCTGCACATGAACGGAACCGACCGCAAGGTGATCTTCCAGGGCGTGCACCAGTTGATGGGCAGCGATCTCGGCCCGGCCTGGGGCGAGGGTGAGCAGCGCAACAGCAAGATGGTGTTCATCGGAATCGACCTGCCGAAAGATATCTTTCTGCAGGGACTCGAGCAGTGCCTTATTTAAGTTAGGCTACCGACCTTTTGCCAACCGTCCCCGGGGTCCCGATGATTGTCTCGATTCTGCAACTTATGGCTTTCCCCTTTGGCAGGGGCGCTGCCGCGGGCGGGGGTGAAAACCCCAACCGTGAGCGCCGGGAGCCCGGCAATCAGGGTATAACTCGCATTCATGAAGGCGACCCCACAACAGAACAAGGAAAGTCGGCCGGCCGGGGTCAGCCCCATGCCGCCGCCGCCGCGAGGAGACAGGACGTGAAGCCCCAACCGAAGGTCGGCAAACCCGCTGCCAAGGCCAAGCCCGTGAAGGCCGCGGCCAAAGCCGTGAAAGCGCCGGCCAAGAAAACGGCGGCCAAGCCCGCCGCGAAAGCGCCGGCCAAGAAGGCGGCGGCCAAGCCCGCCGCCAAGGCGCCGGCAAAAAAGGCGCCAGCCAAGGCGAGCCAGCCCGTAGCCAAGAAGAAACCCGCACCTGCGGCCAAAGCCCCTCCGGCTCCGAAGCCGGCCGCCAAGGCCGCAGTTGCCAAACCCAAGGCAGTGCCTGCCAAAACCCCCGCCAAGGCCAAAGCGCCCGCGGGGCCAGCGCTGCCCCGGGCCATGCCTCCCCGTCCGGACGCCGCCACTTTGGGCGCCGAACCGGCTCGGGCCACCAAACCGTCGGCGCGGCTGGCGCAGATCACGGTGCCTTCGATGGCGCAATCCGTGGCCTCGACAGCGGCCAAAGCAAGCTATACCCAGACAATGTCGCCCTCCGTACTTACCCCTCCGCCCCTGGTCAACGTGAAGAAAGATCCCAAGCTCGCCAACAACTGGAAGAGCAAGCCGGCCGACCAGCTGACCGACGCCGAAGTGCTGGCCATGCCGGACACGGAATACATGAACGAGAAGCAGATGGCCTTCTTCCGGTTCAAGCTGTCCCAGCTCAAACAGGAAATCCTCAACAGCGCGGGCGAAACCACCGAGCACCTGCGCGAAGACACGGTCATCGTGCCGGACCCGGCCGACCGGGCCACCATCGAGGAAGAACACGCGCTGGAGCTGCGCACCCGCGACCGCGAGCGCAAGCTGCTCAAGAAGATCGAGCAATCGATCGGCCGCATCGATGGCGGCGACTACGGCTATTGCGACGAAACCGGCGAGCCGATCGGCGTGGGGCGCCTGCTCGCGCGGCCCACCGCCACGCTGTCGCTGGAGGCGCAGCAGCGCCGGGAACTCAAGCAGAAGATGTTCGGAGACTGAGCTTCTCCGATTTCCTGAAGTACCGCCGCACAACCACGCCATGTCGAAGGACGAAAACGCCGGCCTGCTTTCCAAGGTGGTGAAGTTCGTCAGGAACCCGACGACGAACTGGGCCGACCTCGACCAGCAGGAGGTCGACCGCGAGAGCAGCTACTCCAAGCAGATGCTCAAGGAGATGATCGAGCGCAAGCGGCGCAACGACTTCGTGCGCAAGCGCGAGTTCGACATGCTGCGCAAGATGCGTCGCAGCGAGGTGATGGCGGGCCAGGACCCGGCGGCGCGGCCGTCGTTCTTCCAGAGCTCGATGCCGTCCAAGCCCGACGACCGCGCCACCACGCTCAAGAAGATCGACGAGATCGAGGCGCAGATGTCCATGCAATGGTGGAAGACCAAGCATGGCGATTCCGCGAGCAGCCGTTCCGGCAGCAGCACCAATTTCCCGATGTCGTCGCACGTGCCGCCCGAGGCGATCGGCCGCAGCGACGCTTCGCCCATGCGTTCCAACGCCTACACCAAGACCGAACCGCAGCCGCTGGCGCCCGATCCTGAGAAAACCGCGCCGGCCGAGATCGAGCCGATGCTCGGCTCGGTGGCGCCCGAGTCCCACTCGCCCAGCGCGTCGCTGTCGCCCTCCGAGCCGGCCCCCTCGCAGACGCCGCAGGCGGCGTCCGCTGGCGGGGCGCGAGGCGCCACGCCGATCACCCGACCGGCCGAGGTCGGCATGTTTTCCGCCGTCACCCCGCAGGCCGGTCCGTCGACCGAGCCGGGCGGCACCACCGGGTTTTCGGCGTCCAAGCTGTTTGCGATCGACGTCGAGGAGTTCGCCCACGATCCCGAACTCGAAGAAGCGTCCATCCGCTTTGCCAACGGTGACGATGAGGGGGCCGAGGCCGGCTTGATGGAAGTGTTGGGACCGCAGGGTTCGCGCATCGACCACGACGAAACCTGGCTGACCTTGTTCGACCTGTATCGCGCCACCGGCCAGCAGGAGAGGTTCGAGACCGCGGCCATCGACTTTGCCGGACGCTTCGGGCGCTCCGCGCCGCAGTGGTATTCCGTGCCCGAGGCCGTGGGCCGGATGCACGCGCCGGCCCCTGCCGCCGGCGGCGCTGCGCAGCCGCTGGCGAACTGGACCTCTCCCGCGATCTTCGGCACCCAGACCCTGGCAGCCATGAGCGTCGCGCTGGCCAAGGCGTCGGCGCCCTGGCGCCTGAACTGGGCCAAGCTCAACAGCATCGACGAAGCGGCGGTCGAGGGCCTCACCAGGCTATTCACCCAGTGGGCGGGGCAAACGGTCCAGCTGCGCTTCATGGGGGCCGACAGTTTCGAGAAGGTCCTGAAGAACGCCACCCCGTCGGGCGACAAGGGCGCGAACCCGGCCTGGTGGAAGCTGCGCATGGAAGTGCTGCGCGTGATGCACCGCCCCGACGAGTTCGAACTGGTTGCACTGGACTACTGCGTCACCTACGAGGTGTCGCCGCCCTCCTGGGACAGCGCCCGCTGCGAGTACAAGCCCCTGCAGGCCGACGGCACGTACGTGGCGGGCCACACCATCATCGGCGAAGCCTTCCGCGATTCGCTGTCCTCTGGCATGAGCATGGGCTACGGCGACACCCATGCGGCCGGCCTCAACTCGCAGATGTCCAATATCTCCACCGTCGAGCTGGCCGGGCAGATCCTGGGCGACTCGACCGAGGCCCTGGACACGCTCGAAGACAAGCTGATGGGCGCCGACGTGATGGTGATCTCCTGCGCCCGCCTGATCCGCATCGATTTCTCGGCAGCCGGCACGCTGCTCAACTGGGTGACTGCCCGCCAGGCCGAAGGCCGGCAGGTGCAGTTCGTCGAAGTCCACCGATTGGTGGCGGCGTTCTTCAATGTCATCGGCATCAGCGAACACGCCCGCGTGATCGCGCGTACCGACTGAAACGCTTCGGGTTGCCAGTTCGCCTTGCAATCGGCGGGCGCAGCCCAAACTGGACACGATGGAACAATTTCACGGCACGACCATCGTCAGCGTGCGGCGCAAGGGCGCCGATGGCCGCTGGCAGGTGGCAATCGGCGGCGACGGCCAGGTCACGCTGGGCAATGTGGTGGTCAAGGGCACGGCGCGCAAGGTGCGCAAGCTCTACCACGACAAGGTGATCGCGGGCTTCGCCGGCGCCACCGCCGACGCCTTCACCCTTTTCGAGCGGTTCGAAGCCAAGCTGGAAAAGCACCAGGGCCACCTCGTGCGCTCGGCCATCGAACTCACCAAGGACTGGCGCACCGACCGCGTGCTGCGGCGCCTGGAAGCCATGCTGGCCGTGGCCGACGCCGAAGCGTCGCTCATCATCACCGGCAACGGAGACGTGCTGGAGCCCGAGCACGGCATCATCGCCATCGGCTCGGGCGGCGCCTACGCGCAGGCCGCCGCCAAGGCGCTGCTTGACAACTCCGAGCTCGGGGCCCGGGACATCGTGAAGAAGTCGCTGGAGATCGCCGGCGAGCTGTGTATCTATACGAACATGCATCACACGATAGAGGTACTGGAATGACACTCGCAACCTCGAGCGCCGACGGGCCGCCCCTAGGCGCGAGGGCCCCCCTGGGGGGCAGCGCAGCGGCTCCAGCCGCAAGCGTGGGGGCCACATGTCTTCCATGACGCCGCAGGAAATCGTCTCCGAGCTCGACCGGCACATTGTCGGGCAGGCGGATGCCAAGCGCGCGGTCGCCATCGCCTTGCGCAACCGCTGGCGCCGCCAGCAAGTGGATGAAAAGCTGCGCGGTGAAATCACGCCCAAGAACATCCTGATGATCGGTCCCACCGGGGTCGGCAAGACCGAGATCGCGCGGCGGCTGGCGCGGCTGGCGGATGCGCCCTTCATCAAGGTCGAGGCCACCAAGTTCACGGAGGTGGGCTACGTCGGCAAGGACGTCGACTCGATCGTGCGCGACCTGGCCGAGATGGCCGTGAAGCAGACCCGGGTGGCCGAGATGCGCAAGGTGCGCGCTCGGGCCGAAGACGCGGCCGAGGACCGCATTCTGGAGGTGCTGGTGCCATCGGCGCGCGGCACCGACCTGTCGGCGCCGCGGGCGGAAACCGGGGAAGGCGCCGCACGGCAGAACTTCCGCAAGAAGCTGCGCGAAGGCCAGCTCGACGACAAGGATGTCGAGATCGAGCTGACCGAAACCAAGCAGCAGCTCGAATTGCTCGGCCCGGCCGGCATGGAGGAGATGACGGAGCAGCTGCGCGGCATGTTCAGCCAGTTCGGCGGCGCCAAGCGCAAGACCCGCAAGCTCAAGATCGGCGAGGCGATGAAGCTGCTGATCGACGAGGAAGCCGCCAAACTGGTGAACGAGGACGAGATCCGGCTGGCCGCGATCCACAACGCCGAGCAGAACGGAATCGTCTTCATCGACGAGATCGACAAGGTGGCTTCGCGTTCCGGCTTCGGCGAGGGTGGCGGCAGCGCCGATGTGTCGCGCCAGGGCGTGCAGCGCGATCTGCTGCCGCTGGTGGAAGGCACCACCGTGTCCACCAAGTACGGGCCGGTCCGCACCGACCACGTGCTGTTCATCGCCAGCGGCGCCTTTCACCTGTCGAAGCCGAGCGACCTGATCCCCGAACTGCAGGGCCGCCTGCCGATTCGCGTGGAGTTGAAATCGCTGTCGGTGCAGGACTTCGAAGCCATCCTGACCCAGACCCATGCGTCGCTGGTCAAGCAGTACCAGGCCTTGCTGGCGACCGAAGGCGTGACACTGGAGTTCGCCCCCGAGGCCATTACCCGGCTCGCGCATATCGCCTACGATGTGAATGAGCGCACCGAGAACATCGGCGCCCGCCGCCTGGCCACCGTCATGGAGCGGCTGCTGGATGATGTGAGTTTCGACGCCGCCCGCCTGAACGGCCAGAGCGTCACCATCGATGCCGCCTATGTCGATGCGCGCCTGAAGGAGCTGAGCCAGGACGAGGATTTGTCGCGCTACATTCTCTAACACTCCCTTTCTGGTGAGGAATCACTTTCACAGCGTCAGCTAAGTGGTTCATTTAGAACGGTTTTTGCTGCATAGCTGTATGCAGAAACAGCTCTAAGTCCTTGATTTCATTACAAAAACTGCGCAGGCGGCGTCTTGCGCTGCTGTGTTTTCCTGCTACAGTGCAAAAAAGTGCAATTAAGTGGTGAATAGTGCCTTCGCACTCCACTATTGCGCTCAATCAGCAGCAAGGGCTCACACAGGTGTTCCAAGGCGCTTCGTCGCTCAGTCTCGATGGCAAGGGCCGGCTCTCAGTGCCGACCCGGCATCGTGACGTCCTGGGGGCCACCGCCAATAACCAGCTCACCGTCACACGACACCCGCACGGCTGCCTGATGATCTTCCCGCGCCCCGAGTGGGAGAAATTCCGCGACCGTATCGCCGCGTTACCCATGGATGCCCAGTGGTGGAAGAGAATATTCCTCGGCAACGCAATGGACGTGGAGCTCGACGGCACCGGCCGGGTGCTGATCTCCCCTGAACTGCGGGCCGCGGCGGGCATCGAAAAGGAAACCATGCTGCTCGGCATGGGCAACCATTTCGAGCTCTGGGACAAGGCGACCTATGAGGCCAAGGAAGCGGAGGCGATGCGGGGTGGCATGCCCGACGTCTTCAAGGAATTCTCCTTTTGAGAGCAGGCGGTGGATACATGGCAACACACCACCGTCTTGTTGAACGAAGCAGTAGCAGCCCTCTTCTGCGACGCAGTCATCAAGCCGGATTCAACCTACGTGGACGCCACCTTCGGGCGTGGCGGGCATTCGCGCCTCATTCTGTCGAAGCTGCCGGCGCAAGGCCGGCTGATTGCCTTCGACAAGGACCTGGATGCGATCGCCGAGGCGGGCCGCATCCAGGACCCGCGTTTTTCGATTCGCCACGAGGGCTTTCGCCACCTGGGCGATCTGCCGCCGGCCAGCGTGGCCGGGGTGCTGCTGGACCTGGGGGTGAGTTCGCCCCAAATCGACAACCCCGCCCGGGGTTTTTCGTTTCGCGGCGAGGGGCCGCTGGACATGCGCATGGACACCACGCGGGGCGAGAGCGTGGCCGACTGGCTCGCCACGGCCGAGGCCGGGCAGATTGCGGAGGTGATACGTGAATACGGCGAAGAACGGTTTGCTGTTCAGATTGCAAAGGCGATTGTGGCTCGCCGACAGGAACGGGGGCCTCTTTCAACCACCGCCGAGCTGGCCCAGCTCGTGGCTGGCGCGGTCAAAACCCGCGAGCCGGGCCAGGACCCTGCAACGCGCACATTTCAGGCTCTTCGGATTTTCATCAACGCCGAGCTTGAAGAGCTGCAACAGGCGCTAAAGGCCAGCTTGGACATCCTTCAACCGCATGGACGCCTCGTGGTGATCAGCTTTCACTCGCTGGAAGACCGCATCGTCAAGCAGTTCATCGCGCAGCATTCGCGCGAGGTGTTCGACCGCCGCGCGCCGTTCGCGCCGCCCAAGGCCATGAAGCTCAACGCGCTGGGCCGCACCAAGCCCTCGGCGGAGGAAGTGAAAGCCAATCCGCGCTCTCGCAGCGCGATCATGCGGGTGGCGGAAAGGACCGAGGCATGACTCGCCTCAACCTCGTCCTGCTCATCGCCGTGCTCGCCAGCGCGCTTCACCTCGTGCGCACGCAATACGACTCGCGGCGGCTGTTCGCAGAAATCGACAAGGCGGTCGGCGAGCAGCGCAAGATCGAGACCGAGCACGAGCGCCTGCAAGTGGAAAAGCGCGGCCAGGCCACGCCGCTGCGGGTCGAGAAGCTCGCCAAGGATCAATTGCAGATGCGCACGGCGACGCCGGCGATCACGCAGTACGTCACGCACGGGGCCGGCAGCGCGGGCGCCCCTGACAGCGCGGGGGACAGCCGGCCATGAGCAGAAGCCTGGCCTACACCTCCAGCCCGCTGCTGGCGAGCAAGACCCCGGTCTGGCGCAGCAAGTTCATCGTCGCCGCCATCGCCCTGGCTTTCGTCGGGCTGGCCGGCCGCGCGGCCTGGATACAGGTGTTCGGCAACGAATTTTTCCAGAAGCAGGGCGAAGTCCGCTTTGCCCGCACGCTGGCGCTGCCCGCCAACCGCGGCCGCATCCTCGACCGCAATGGCTTGCTGCTGGCCACCAGCGTGCCCGCGCCGAGCATCTGGGCGATTCCGGAAGACGTGGAGCGAGATCGCAAGGACCTGACCGAGCTGGCCCGGCTGCTGGACATGTCGCTGGCCGACCTGGAGAAGAAGCTGCAGGACGAGGACAAGACCTTCGTCTGGCTCAAGCGGCAGGTCGACGAGCCGGCCGCCCGGCAGATCGCAGCCCTGAACCTCAAGGGCATTCACCAGCGCAAGGAATACAAGCGCCGTTACCCCGAGGGCGAAGCGGCGGCCCACGTCGTCGGCTTTACCAACGTCGAGGATTCCGGCCAGGAAGGCATTGAACTGGCGTTCAACCGCGAACTGTCCGGGCATGCCGGCTCGCGCCGCGTCATCAAGGACCGCATGGGCCGCGTCATCGAGGACGTCGGCGAAGCAGTGCGGCCGGTGGACGGGCAGGACCTGCAGCTGTCGGTGGACAGCAAGGTGCAGTTCTTCGCCTACCAGAAGCTGCGCGACGCGGTCCTCGAGCACAAGGCCAAGGCCGGCAGCGTGGTGGTGCTGGACGTCGCCAGCGGCGAGGTGCTGGCCCTCGCCAACTACCCCAGCTACTCGCCGGACAAGCGCAGCAACCTTTCGGGCGCCCAGTTGCGCAACCGGGCGCTCACCGACACCTTCGAGCCCGGCTCCACGATGAAGCCGTTCATCGCCGCGCTGGCCCTGGAAAAGGGGCTGGTGCGGCCCGACACCCCGATTCAGACCGCGCCGGGGCGCCTGGCCATCGGCGGCTCGACGATCAGCGACGCGCATCCGCATGGCGTGCTCACGGTCAACGAGATCATTCAGAAATCCAGCAACGTCGGCACCGTCAAGATGGCGATGCAGATGCAGCCGCGCGAGATGTGGGAAATGTTCTCGCAGGTCGGGCTGGGCCAGAAGCCGCAGCTGCCGTTTCCTGGCGCGGTGAGCGGCAAGCTGCGCGCCTACAAGAGCTGGCGTCCGATCGAGCAGGCGACCATGAGCTATGGCTACGGCCTGTCCGCCAGCCTGTTCCAGCTGGCGCGCGCCTACACGGTGTTCGCGCGCGACGGCGAGCTGGTGCCGGTGACGCTGCTCAAGTCGAGCGACAGCGCGGCCGGCGTCCGCGTGATGCAGGCCGGCACCGCGCAGGCCGTGCGCCACATGCTCCATCTCGCCACGATCTCCGGCGGCACCGCGCCCAAGGCCCAGGCGATGGGGTACTCGGTCGGCGGCAAGACCGGCACCGCCCACAAACAGGAAGGGAAGGGCTACGCCGACAAGAAGTACCGCGGCTTCTTCGTGGGGCTGGCGCCGGTGGAAAACCCGCGCATCGTGGTGGCGGTGATGATCGACGAGCCCAGCGGCGGCAAATACTTCGGCGGCGACGTGGCCGCGCCGGTGTTCAGCGCGACGGTGCAGCAGACGCTGCGCATGCTGGGCGTGCAGCCCGACATGAACGTCAAGCCGCAGGTGGTGGTGCAGGCGGTGGAGGAGTCGTTCTGATGCTCGAACTCCACAGCCCGCAAGAGGCCGCCCAGTGGCTGCGCGCCCGGGTCAGCGGAACGCTGCACTGCGACAGCCGCAAGATCGCCGCGGGCGACGGGTTCATCGCCTGGCCCGGCGCCGCCACCGATGGCCGCCGGCATGTGCCGGCCGCGCTGGCGCAAGGCGCCGCCGCCTGTTTGGTGGAGCGTGATGGCGCGCAGGCTTTCGGCTTCGAGGGCCCGGCCATTGCCAGTTTTGCGCAACTCAAGGCCGCCACGGGCCCGATTGCAGCGGCCTGGTTCGGCGAGCCGTCGCAAGAACTCGATGTGCTGGCGGTGACCGGCACCAACGGCAAGACTTCAACCACGTGGTGGCTGGCCCAGGCCCTTTCCGCGCTGCAGCCCGAGCCGATTCCCTGCGGGCTGATCGGTACGCTGGGCACGGGGCGCCCGCCCGAAGTGGAGTTCGTCGGCCTCACCACGCCCGACCCGGTGCTGCTGCAGGGCCAGTTCCGGCGCTTCGTCGATGACGGCCTGCAGGCTTGCGCCATCGAGGCGTCCTCGGTCGGCATCGTGGAGCGGCGCCTGGACGGCACGCGGGTGCGCGTGGCCGTCTTCACCAATTTCTCCCAGGACCACCTGGACTATCACGGCGGCATGGAAGCCTATTGGGAAGCCAAGGCCGAGCTGTTCCGCTGGCCCGGTCTGCAGGCCGCCGTGGTCAACCTGGACGACGACAAGGGCCATGCGCTGTCGCAGTCGCTCGCGGGCGGCTCCATCGATCTGTGGACCGTCTCGTGCCAGCAACCGGCGCGGCTGACGGCCCGTGACATCGGCTATGACGCGCAGGGCCTGCGCTTCGTAGTGCACGAGGGCGGGCAAAGCCATCCTCTGGCCACCCGCCTGATCGGGCAATACAACGTGTCCAATCTGCTGGGCGTGATCGGGGCCATGCGGGCGCTGGGGGTCGAGCTGGCGGCGGCGGTGCGTGCCTGTGGCGACCTGCTGCCGGTCCCGGGCCGCATGGAGCGCCTGAGCGAGCCGGGCCAGCCGCTGGTCGCGGTGGACTATGCCCACACCCCCGATGCGCTGGACAAGGCGCTGCAGGCGCTGCGGCCGCTGGCGGCGCAGCGCGGCGGCAAGCTGTGGTGCGTTTTCGGCTGCGGCGGCGACCGCGACCCGACCAAGCGGCCGCTGATGGCCGCCGTGGTGGAAAAGAACGCCGACCGCGTGGTGGTCACCAGCGACAACCCGCGCCGCGAAAAGCCCGAGAACATCATCAGCCAGATCTTGCTGGGCTTGTCGCACGACGAGTGCGTGCAGGTGCAGGCCGACCGAGCCCTGGCGATTGCCGAGACCATTGCGGCGGCAGCAGCCGGCGATGTCATCCTGCTGGCTGGCAAGGGCCACGAGGACTACCAGGAGGTGGCGGGCGTCAAGCAGCCATTCTCCGACCAGGCTCACGCGCAGGCGGCGCTGGATGCGAGGGCAGGACGATGATGTTCACCCTGGCCCAGGCGTTGCAGTGGATTCCCGGCGCGACCCTGGCGGGCGATGGCGCGCTGGCAGTGGCGCGGGTCCACAGCGACACGCGCAGCCTGCAGCCGGGCGACCTGTTCGTGGCCCTGCGCGGCGAGCGCTTCGATGCCAATGACTTCCTGGCCGAGGCGCAAGCCAGAGGGGCCGTGGCGGCGCTTGCCCATCGCGGCAAGCTGCCGGTGGGCTTCTCGGGCATCGAGGTCGACGACAGCCGGCTCGCCCTGGGCTCGCTGGCGAGCGGCTGGCGCAACCAGTTCAAGCTGCCGCTGATCGCGGTGACGGGCAGCAACGGCAAGACCACAGTTACCCAGATGATCGCCTCGATCCTCAAAGCCTGGCAGCCCGAGGCGATGCTGGCGACCGAGGGCAACCTCAACAACGAGATCGGCCTGCCGCTCACGCTGCTGCGCCTGAACGCCGGCCATCGCGTGGCGGTGATCGAGCTCGGCATGAATCATCCGGGCGAGATCGCCTACCTGTCGCGCATCGCCGCGGCGAACGTCGCGCTGGTGAACAACGCCCAGCGCGAGCACCAGGAATTCATGGCCACCGTGGAAGCAGTGGCCCGCGAGAACGGCGCAGTGCTGGCGGCGCTTGGGTCCAGCGGCACGGCCGTGTTCCCCGCCGGCGAGGAGTTCACGCCGCTATGGAAAGAATTGGCGCGTGCGCGCGCTTGCCTGACGTTCGGTGCGCCTTCGGAGGGCGCCGACATCGTTCTGGCCGGGGCTGAATGGCACGGCGAGCATTGGCAGGTGAGCGTGCAGACGCCCGCCGGCGCCCTTGCTTATCGCCTCCATATCGCCGGCCGCCACAACGTGCGCAATTCGCAGGCGGCGCTCGCCTGCGCCCTGGCCGCGGGCGTGCCGCTGGAGGCCATGGCGCGCGGCCTGGAAGCGTTCGAGCCGGTAAAGGGTCGGTCCCGGGCGCTGACCCTCACGCTCGCCGGACGCCCTGTCACGCTGGTGGACGACACCTACAACGCCAACCCGGACTCGGCGCGCGCAGCCATCGACGTGCTGGCTGAACTGCCGGGGCCGCGCCTGCTGGTGCTTGGCGACATGGGCGAGGTCGGCGACCAGGGCCCGCAGTTCCACGCCGAAGTCGGCGACCATGCCCGGGCGCGCGGCATCGAGCAGCTGTTCACGCTGGGCGCCGAGTCGCGGGCCATGCGCGGCCGGCACTTCGACGACATCGAGTCTCTCAATGCGGCCGTGCTCGCGCAGTTGCCGCACGCCGCCAGCGTGCTCGTCAAGGGTTCGCGATTCATGAAGATGGAGCGGGTGGTGCAGGCCATCACCGCGCGGGCACAACAACAAGAACAGGAACAAGAACAAGGAGCCCCCCGTGTTGCTTAGCCTCGCGAGCTGGTTGCAGACCCTGGGGCCCGAGTTCGGCTTCCTGCGGGTGATCCAGTACCTCACCTTCCGCGCCGTGATGGCCGCCATGACCGCCTTGCTGATCGGGCTGATCTTCGGGCCGGTGGTGATCCGCAAGCTCGCTTCGCTCAAGATCGGCCAGCCCGTTCGCGGCTACGGCCTGCAGACCCACCTCAGCAAGACCGGAACGCCGACCATGGGTGGTGTGCTGGTGTTGCTGTCGATCGCCGTGTCCACGATCCTCTGGTTCGATCTGACCAATCGCTTCGTCTGGATCGTGCTGGCCGTGACGCTGGGGTTCGGTGCGATCGGCTGGGCGGACGACTGGCGCAAGGTGGTCAACAAGGACCCCGAGGGCATGCGTTCGCGCGAGAAGTATTTCTGGCAGTCGCTGATCGGCTTGCTGGCTGCGCTGTACCTCGTCTTCAGCATCTCCGAGAGCTCCAACTTCCGCGTCGTGCAGCTGTTCTACACCTGGGTGGTCTCGGGCTTCGACGTCAATCTGCCGCCCAAGGCAGGGCTGCTGCTGCCCTTCTTCAAGGAGGTGAGCTACCCGCTGGGGGTGTTCGGCTTCGTGATCCTCACTTACCTCGTGATCGTGGGCGCCAGCAACGCCGTGAACCTGACCGACGGCCTGGATGGCCTGGCGATCATGCCGGTCGTGATGGTCGGCTCGGCGCTGGGCGTTTTCGCCTATGTCACGGGCAGCGCCGTCTATTCCAAGTACCTGCTGTTCCCCCACATCCCGGGCTCGGGCGAGTTGCTGATCTTCTGTTCGGCCCTGGCCGGCGCCGGCCTGGCCTTCCTGTGGTTCAACACGCATCCGGCGCAGGTGTTCATGGGCGACGTGGGTGCGCTGGCGCTGGGTGGCGCCCTGGGCACCATCGCGGTGATCGTGCGCCAGGAAATCGTGCTGGCGATCATGGGCGGCATCTTCGTGGTCGAGGCGCTGTCGGTGATGGCGCAGGTGGTGTATTTCAAGTACACCAAGCGCAAGTACGGTGAGGGCCGGCGCATCCTCAAGATGGCGCCGCTGCATCACCACTTCGAGAAGAGCGGCTGGACCGAGACCCAGGTGGTCGTCCGGTTCTGGATCATCACCATGCTGCTGTGCCTGGTCGGGTTGTCGACTCTCAAACTGCGATGAATAACAGCGACCCCCACGTTGGCGGCGATGCCGCCGCACTGCCCCCCGAGGGGGCCCAGGCCGTCTTGGGGCGGCCCTATGGCGGCCTGCACATCCTCATTCTCGGTCTCGGCGCCTCGGGCCTGGCCATGGCGCGCTGGTGTGCGCGGCAGGGCGCACAAGTGACCGTCGCGGATACGCGCGAAGCGCCGCCGCAGCTGGGCGCGCTGCGCGAGCAGGTGGCGCAGGCGCGTTTCGTGGCGGGCTCGTTCGATGCCGGCCTGCTGGAAGGCGTGCAGGCCGTGTACCGCAGCCCCGGCCTCTCGCCTGACCAGGTGGCGCCAATCGTGGCAGCGTCAGCCGCGCACGGGCTGACGATTGGCGGCGAGCTGAGCCTGTTCTCGGCCGCGCTGGCAACCCTGCGCGAAGAGCGCGGCTACGCGCCGGTGGTGTTGGCGGTAACCGGAACCAACGGCAAGACCACCGTGACGGCCCTCACCGGGCAGCTGGTCGAGCGCAGCGGCAGGTCCGTCGCGGTAGCCGGCAACATCGGCCCGACGCTGCTGGAAACCCTGTCGCTGAAGATCGACGCCGAGGCGCTGCCCGAGGTCTGGGTGCTCGAGCTGTCGAGCTTCCAGCTCGACGCCGGCGGCGACTTCGAGCCCACGGCCTCGGCGCTGCTGAACGTGACCCAGGATCACCTGGATTGGCACGGCACCATGGAAGCCTACGCCACCGCCAAGTCGAGGGTCTTCGGCCAACGCGGCTTGATGATCCTCAACCGCGAGGATGCGGGGGTGATGGGGATGCTGCCGCCGGCCGTCAGGCTGAAGGGCGGCAAGATGGAGCAGCGGGCGTACCTGACGTTTGGCGCCGACATGCCGCAGCGCCCTGGCGACTTCGGCATCGAGGTGGTGAACGGCATGGCCTGGCTGGTGCGGGCGCTCGAAGCCGACGAGACCCAGCGCAAGCGCAGGGACGTGCCCGACGAAGTGTATTTCCAGCGGCTGATGCCGGCCGATGCGCTGCGCATCCGGGGCCGGCACAACGCCGTGAACGCCCTGTCGGCGCTGGCACTGGCGAGCGCCGCGGGCTGTGCGCTCGGTCCCATGTTGTACGGCCTGCGCGAATACCGGGGCGAGCCGCATCGGGTCGAGGCCATCGGCATCGTCAACGACATCGAGTACTTCGACGACAGCAAAGGCACCAACGTGGGCGCGACCGTCGCCGCGCTGCAGGGCCTGGGCGCCGAGCGCCAGGTGGTCGTGATCCTCGGCGGCGACGGCAAGGGCCAGGACTTCGCGCCGCTGGCAGCCCCGATTGCGCGCCACGCACGCGCCGCCGTGCTGATCGGCCAGGACGCCCCGCTGATCCGCGCCGTGCTCGAGCCGGCCGGCGTACCGCTGCTGGACGCCGCCACGATGGACGAGGCGGTGGCCCTGGCCTCGCAGCGCGCCCACGCCGGCGATGCCGTGCTGATGTCGCCGGCCTGCGCCAGCTTCGACATGTTCGACAACTACGGACATCGGGCCGAGGTGTTTCGCGCCGCCGTGCACGCGCTGGCCGAGCAGGCCGGCGCCCCGCTGGAGGGCAGCGCATGAGCCTGCAAAGCGTCATGGCCGGCCTGAGCCGCTTTTCGGGCAGTGGCGGCACGGCGCCCCTGCGCAAGCCCGTCCCGGCGCGCGTGCAGGGGTTCGACCAGGCGCTGCTGTGGCTCACAGTCGCGCTGCTGGCCTTCGGCCTGGTGATGGTCTATTCGGCCTCGGTGGCGCTGCCGGACAACCCCAAGTTCGCGCGCTATGCCCACAGCCACTTCCTGGTGCGCCACGGCGCCTACCTGGCGCTCTCGTTCCTGGTGGCGCTGCTGGCTTTCCAGGTGCCGGTCGCGACCTGGGAGAAGGTCGCGCCGTGGCTGTTCGTGGCATCGCTGCTGCTGCTGATCGTGGTGCTGATTCCACAGGTCAGCAAGGGGGTCAACGGCGCGCGGCGCTGGATCTCGCTGGGCTTCATGAGCTTCCAGCCGTCGGAGCTGGCGAAGTTCGCCGTGCTGCTGTATGCCGCGGATTACATGGTGCGCAAGATGGACGTGAAGGAGCGCTTCTTTCGCGCCGTGCTGCCGATGGCCGCCGCGGTGGCCATTGTCGGCGTGCTGCTGCTGCTCGAGCCCGACATGGGCGCCTTCATGGTGATCGCCGTGATCGCCATGGGCATCCTGTTCCTGGGCGGCGTCAACGCCCGCATGTTCTTTCTGATCGCCTCGGTGATCACCATCGCCTTCGTGCTGATGATCGCGCTGTCCGACTGGCGGCGCGAGCGGATCTTCGCTTACCTGGACCCGTGGAGCGAAAAGCACGCGCTGGGCAAGGGCTACCAGCTCTCGCATTCGCTGATCGCCATCGGCCGCGGCGAGATCTTCGGCGTCGGCCTTGGCGGCAGCGTCGAGAAGCTGCACTGGCTGCCGGAAGCGCACACCGATTTCCTGCTCGCCGTGATCGGCGAGGAGTTCGGCCTGGTCGGCGTGCTGGCGGTGATCGTCGCCTTCCTGTGGATGACGCGGCGCATCATGCACATCGGCCGCCAGTCGATCGCGCTGGACCGCGTCTTCGCCGGGCTGGTGGCGCAGGGCGTGGGTATCTGGATCGGGTTTCAGGCGTTCATCAACATGGGCGTCAATCTCGGCGCACTGCCGACGAAGGGCCTGACCCTGCCGCTGATGAGCTACGGCGGCTCGGCGATCCTGATGAACATGGTGGCCATCGCCGTGGTGCTGCGGATCGACTACGAGAACAAGGTGATGATGCGCGGAGGGCGGCGATGAGCGCGGCGGCACCCCTGCGTAAATGCGCGCTGGTCATGGCCGGGGGCACCGGCGGCCATATCTTTCCGGGCCTGGCCGTGGCCGAGGCCTTGCGCGAGCGGTCGTGGCAGGTCCATTGGCTGGGCGCGCCCGGCAGCATGGAAAGCCAGTTGGTGCCGCCGCGCGGCTTCGCCTTCGAAACCATCTCCTTCTCGGGTGTGCGCGGCAAGGGTCTGACGACGCTGGCGCTGCTGCCGCTGCGGCTGCTCAACGCCTTCCGCCAGAGCATCCAGGTGGTGCGCCGCGTCAAGCCCGACGTGGTGATCGGCCTGGGCGGCTACATCAGCTTCCCGGCCGGCATGATGAGCGTGCTGCTCGGCAAACCGCTGGTGCTGCACGAACAGAATTCGGTGGCCGGCATGGCCAATCGCGTGCTGGCCTCGGTGGCCGACCGGGTGTTCAGCGCCTTTCCGAACGTGATGAACGACGCGGCCTGGGTGGGCAATCCGCTGCGCCCGGCGTTCCTGTCGCAGCCGGCCCCTGCCGAGCGCATCGGTTCGCGCACCGGGCCGCTGCGCCTGCTGGTGGTCGGTGGCAGCCTCGGAGCGAAGGCCCTGAACGATACGGTGCCCAAGGCGCTGGCGCTGATCCCGCTCTCCAGCCGGCCCCTGGTGCTGCACCAAAGCGGCGCCAAGCAGATCGACGAACTGCGCGCCAACTACGCGGCCGCGGGTGTCGACGCCGAATTGACTCCATTCATCGACGACACGGCCAGCGCCTATGCCGACGCCGATCTCATCGTCTGCCGGGCCGGTGCCAGCACGGTCACCGAGATCGCGGCGGTCGGCGCCGCCGCGGTGTTCGTGCCGTTCCCCTCCGCCGTGGACGACCACCAGACCACCAATGCGAAGTTCCTGGTGGATGCGGGCGGCGGTTGGCTGGTGGCCCAGCAGGACCTCAGCCCCGAATGGCTGGCCGGGTTGATCCAGGCCACCCCCAGGGAAGAACTGATCAAACGCGCGCAGGCCGCCAAGGCCATGCAAAAGACCAACGCCACGGCCGAAGTGGTCGCGGCCTGCGAAGAATTGCTCAAGAAATGAAACACGCGGTCAGACACATACATTTCGTGGGCGTGGGCGGGGCCGGCATGTCCGGCATCGCCGAAGTGCTGCGCAACCAAGGCTACCTGATCTCCGGTTCCGACCTGGCGGATGGGCCGGTGCTGCGCCGGCTGGAGGCGATGGGCATCAAGACCTTCGTCGGGCATGCCGCCAGCCACATCGTCGGGGCCGACGCGGTGGTGACCTCCACGGCCGTGCAGGCCGACAACCCCGAAGTGGTGGCGGCGCGTGCGCGCAAGATTCCGGTGGTGCCTCGCGCCATGATGCTGGCCGAGCTGATGCGCCTGAAACAGGGCATCGCCATTGCCGGCACGCACGGCAAGACCACCACCACCAGCCTGGTGGCGAGCGTGCTGGCCGAAGGTGGCATGGACCCCACGTACGTGATCGGCGGCCGTCTCAACAGCGCCGGCGCCAACGCCGGGCTGGGCGCGGGCGACTACATCGTGGTGGAGGCCGATGAGTCGGATGCGTCGTTCCTGAACCTGATGCCGGTGATGGCGGTCGTCACCAATATCGACGCGGACCATATGGAAACCTATGGCCACGACTTCAGCAAGCTCAAGGGCGCCTTCCTGGATTTCCTGCACCGGATGCCGTTCTACGGCACGGCCATCCTGTGCGTGGACGATCCCGCGGTGCGCGAGATCTGGGTCGACGTGCAGTGCCCGGTGACCAGCTATGGCGTGAGCGAAGATGCGCAGGTGCGGGCGGTGAACATCCGTGCCGATGGCGCCCAGATGCATTTCACGGCGCAGCGCCGCAACGGCGTGACGCTGCCCGATCTGGACATCGTGCTGAACCTGGCGGGGCACCACAACGTGCTGAATGCCCTGTCCGCCATCGCCATTGCCGTGGAACTGAACGTCCCCGACGAGGCAGTGAAAAAGGCGCTGGCCGAGTTCAAGGGCGTGGGCCGGCGCTTCCAGCGCTATGGCGAAGTGGCCGTGCGGCAGGCCGGCGGCGGCACATTCACCCTGATCGAGGACTACGGCCATCACCCCGTAGAAGTGGGGGTGACTCTGGCCGCCGCCCGCGGGGCTTTCCCCGGCCGGCGCCTGGTGCTGGCATTCCAGCCACACCGCTACTCGCGCACCCGCGACTGCTTCGAGGACTTCGTCAAGGTGGTCAGCCAGGCCGACGCCGTGCTGCTGGCCGAAGTCTACGCGGCCGGCGAAACGCCGATCGTGGCGGCCGACGGGCGTTCGCTGGCGCGTGCCGTGCGCGTCGCGGGCAAGGTCGAACCGATTTTCGTCGACGACATCGCCGCCATGCCGCAAGCCATCCTGGAGATGGCTCGCGACGGCGATGTGGTCATGTGCATGGGGGCAGGGTCGATCGGCAGCGTGCCCGCCCGGCTGGTGGAAATGGGAGGCGCTGCATGAACGCCGTCACGCGATCGGGGAATTTCGGCAAGGTCGCCGTGCTCATGGGTGGCCACTCGGCAGAGCGCGAGGTATCGCTCATGTCCGGCAGCGGCGTGCTCAAGGCGCTGCAATCGAAGGGTGTCGATGCGCATGCGTTCGATCCGGCGGAACGCGACCTGTCTGAGCTCCAGCGCAAGGGCTTCGAGCGCTGCTTTATCGCCCTGCACGGCCGATTCGGCGAGGACGGCACGGTGCAGGGCGCGCTGGAACTGCTGGGCATTCCCTACACCGGCTCGGGCGTGATGGCCTCGAGCATCTCGATCGACAAGGTCATGACCAAGCGCGTCTGGCTGGCCGAGGGCCTGCCGACCCCCAGGTACACGCTGCTGCGGCGTGGCGCCTACACGCGCGAGCAGGTGCGCAGCGTACCCGATGACCTCGGCCTGCCGCTGATCGTGAAGCCGGCGCGCGAAGGCTCTTCCATCGGCGTGGCCAAGGTGCAGGGCTACTCGGAGATGGCGCAGGCGGTGGACCAGGCGGCCGCGCTCGACGCCGACGTGCTGTGCGAACAGTTCATCAGCGGCGACGAGGTCACCTGCCCGGTGCTGGGCACCGGCGACGGCGCCCACGCGCTGCCGGTCATCCGCATCGTGGCGCCCGAAGGCAACTACGACTACCAGAACAAGTACTTCACGGACGACACGAAGTACCTGGTGCCCTGCGGGCTGCCCGAGGGCGAAGAGCAGGCGATCCAGGAGATCGTCGCCCGGGCTTACCGCGTGCTGGGCTGCCGCGGCTGGGGGCGGCTTGACGTGATGATCGATGCGGCCACGCGCAAGCCCTACCTGCTGGAGATCAACACCTCGCCCGGCATGACCGGCCACTCGCTGGTGCCGATGTCGGCGCGGGCGGCGGGCATCAGCTACGAGGATCTGTGCCTGCAGCTGCTGGCTTCAGCGGCGCTGGATCAGGAGAAGCCCACCCAATGAGCACGATGCCGGCACCCATTGACGTCAGGCTGATGAACATCGCCGCTTCGGCGCTGTTCGCGGTTTGTCTCGTGCTGGTGCTGGCGGCCGGCGCGTGGTGGGCGCTACGGCATCCGCTGTTCGCGGTGGCGGGCATCACGGTGCGGGGCGATGTCGCCCACAACAGCGCGCTGACCCTGCGCGCCAACGTTGCGCCGCAGCTGTCGGGGAACTTCTTCACCGTCAATCTCGACGCCGCGCGCCGGGCCTTCGAGGGCGTGCCCTGGGTGCGGGCAGCGGTGGTGCGGCGCGAGTTTCCGAACCGGCTGCGCGTGGTGCTGCAGGAACACCGCGCCGTGGCGCTGTGGGGCGGCGAAAGCGAGTCTCGGCTGGTGAATGAGTTCGGCGAAGTGTTCGAGGCCAACGTGGGCGACGTCGACGAGGACGGCCTGCCCCGGCTGGCCGGCCCGGATGACCAGTCGCCCCAGGTGCTGGCGATGTATCACCAGGTCCGGCCGTTGTTCGAGCCGCTGGACTTGGGCGTGGAGCGGCTGACGCTGACGGCTCGGGGCAGCTGGCAGCTGCAGCTGGATACCGGCGCCGTGATCGAGCTGGGGCGGGGCACGACGGCGGAGGTGGCGGACCGGACCCGGCGCTTCGTGCAGACACTGACCCAGGTGGCGTCGCGCTACAGCCGGCGCCCCGAGGCGCTGGTGTCGGCGGACTTGCGCCACGGCGATGGTTACGCGGTTCGATTGAGGGGCGTCGGCACCACCGGTGCGGACGCGGAGAAGAAGAAGTCAACGGGTTTTGGGGACAGATCTTCAGCTCTGTCCCCAACTGAATAGAGGCACTATGGCAAAAGAATACAAGGACCTGGTCGTAGGGCTGGACATCGGAACCGCCAAGGTCATGGCGGTGGTGGCCGAGGTGATGCCCAATGGCGAGCTCAAGCTGGCGGGGCTGGGCGTGGCCGCGTCGAACGGCCTCAAGCGCGGCGTGGTGGTGAACATCGACGCCACGGTGCAGAGCATCCAGCAGGCCCTGAAAGAGGCCGAGCTGATGGCCGACTGCAAGATCACGCGCGTCTACACCGGCATCACCGGCAGCCATATCCGCGGCATCAATTCCAGCGGCATGGTGGCGGTGAAAGACAAGGAAGTCACGCCCGCCGACGTGGCCCGGGTGGTCGAGACGGCGCGGGCGATCAACATCTCCACGGACCAGCGGCTGCTGCTGGTGGAGCCGCAGGAATTCGTGATCGACGGCCAGGACGTGAAGGAGCCGATCGGCATGAGCGGCATCCGGCTCGAAGCCAAGGTGCACATCGTGACGGGCGCCCAGAGCGCCGCCGAGAACATCATCAAGTGCGTGCGGCGGTGCGGTCTGGAGGTGGAGCAGCTGATGCTCAATCCGCTGGCGTCGAGCCTGGCCGTGCTGACCGAAGACGAGCGCGAGCTGGGCGTGGCGGTGGTCGACATCGGGGCCGGCACCACCGACGTGGCGATCTTCACCAATGGCGCGATCCGGCACACGGCGGTGATCCCGATCGCCGGCGACCTGATCACCAGCGACATCGCCATGGCCCTGCGCACGCCGACCAAGGACGCCGAGGACATCAAGGTGGAAAGCGGCTATGCCAAGCAGCTGCTGGCCGACCCCGAGCAACAGGTGGAAGTGCCCGGCCTGGGCGACCGCGGGCCGAGGATGTTGTCCAAGCAGGCGCTGGCCGGCGTCATCGAGCCGCGCATCGAGGAGATTTTCTCGCTGGTGCAGCAGGTGGTGCGCGAATCGGGCTACGAGGAAGTGCTGTCCTCGGGCATCGTCATCACGGGCGGCAGTGCGGTGATGCCGGGCATGGTGGAGCTGGGCGAGGACATCTTCCTGAAGCCGGTGCGCCGGGGCGTCCCCAAGTACCGCGGCGCCCTCTCGGACATGGTTTCGCAGGCGCGCGCCGCCACCGTGATGGGACTGCTCGAAGAGGCGCGGCTGGCACGCCTGCGCGGCTTCAAGGTGGCGCAGAAAAACGGCTCCATGAAGACGGCCTTCGGCCGCTTCAAGGACTTCATCGTGGGGAATTTTTGACCCCCCCCGAAGCGACCTTTGGTCGCCTCCCCCCCAGGGGGGCGCCACCAGCGGCCCGGCAAAGCCGGTTCCGCGGTGGCCCCCGCACGGAAGTTTTGTGGCATGCCCGTGCCTCGCCTCCGGGCGTGAGAAAGGAGCCATGGCGCTGCGCCGGCCCGCCATCGTGACGATGAACCAGAACAACGATCTATCAAATTGGCAACTGCAACGAAATCAGGAGAATGAAATGAGCATCGAAATGATTGAAGTCGAAGAGTTCCACCTCGGCACCCAGATCAAGGTGATCGGCGTGGGGGGCGGCGGCGGCAACGCGGTCGAGCACATGATCGGGCGCTCGGTGCAAGGCGTGGAGTTCATCTGCGCCAACACCGATGCCCAGGCGCTGTCGCGCACCGCGGCGCACAAGACCATCCAGCTGGGCCAGAGCGGCCTGGGCGCCGGCAGCAAGCCCGAGAAGGGGCGTGAGGCGGCCGAGCTGGCGGTGGACGACATCCGCACCGCCATCAACGGCGCGCACATGCTGTTCATCACGGCCGGCATGGGCGGCGGCACCGGCACCGGCGCCGCGCCGGTGATCGCACGGGTAGCCAAGGAGATGGGCATTCTCACCGTCGGCGTGGTCACCAAGCCGTTCGACTGGGAGGGCGGGCGGCGCATGACCAACGCCGACAACGGGCTGGCGGAGCTCGAAGCCAACGTCGACTCGCTGATCGTGGTGCTCAACGAGAAGCTGCTGGACGTGCTGGGCGACGACATCACCCAGGACGAGGCCTTCGCGCATGCCAACGATGTGCTGAAGAACGCCGTCGGTGGCATCGCCGAGATCATCAACGTGCCGGGCCATGTCAACGTCGACTTCGAGGACGTGCGCACCGTGATGGGCGAGCCCGGCAAGGCCATGATGGGCACTGCGGTCGCCAACGGTCCGGACCGTGCCCGCATCGCCGCCGAGCAGGCCGTGGCCTGCCCCCTGCTGGAAGGCATCGACCTGTCGGGCGCCAAGGGCGTGCTGGTGCTGATCACCGCGGCCAAGGGCAGCCTGAAGCTGTCGGAGTCGAAGCTGGCCATGAACACGATTCGCGCCTACGCCTCGGCCGACGCGCACGTGATCTACGGCACGGCCTACGACGACGAGCTCGGCGATGAAGTCCGCGTCACGGTGGTTGCCACCGGTCTGTCGCGCCAGGGCCAGCGCCGCACGGCGCCGCCGCTGCAGGTGCTGCGCACCGGCACCGACAACGTGCCGTTCAACGTGCCGACGATCAACACGGCCGTGGGGGGGCCGGGCGCAGCAGGCGTCAGCCAGCCCGACTACGGCGGCATGGCCGTGCCCAGTGTGTGGCGCACCAACCGCACGCAAGCCGCCGCCAAGGTGGATGCGCTGTCCAGCGGCGGCATGGACGATTTCGAGATCCCCGCGTTCCTGCGCAAGCAGGCGGATTGAGGCTTTTGCAGCCAAAAGAAGCAGTTCTCCGAGAGAAGTAGTTTTGGGGGCGGGTCTTGCAAGTGGCCCGCCCCTTTTTCTTTGAATCGGCAAGGCACGCGGCGCCGTGCGCGCGAAGAGCGGCGGGAAAGTAAAATGGAGTCCATGCTCCAGCAACGCACGCTCAAGTCCCTCACCAAGGCGGTGGGCGTCGGCCTGCACAGCGGCCAGCGGGTCGAGCTGACCTTGCGTCCGGCCCAGCCCGACACCGGCATCGTGTTCCGCCGCGTCGATTTGCCGGTGCCGGTGGACATTCCTGTTTCGGCCCAGGCGGTGACCGACACGCGACTGGCCTCCACCATTTCCAATGGCGGCGCCAGGGTCCACACGGTGGAGCACCTGATGTCGGCGTGCGCCGGCCTGGGGCTGGACAACCTGTACGTTGACATCACGGCCGAGGAGGTCCCCATACTCGATGGCTCCTCGGCTTCCTTCGTTTTCCTGCTGCAAAGCGCGGGCATCGAGTTGCAGAAGGCGCCGCGCCGCTTCATCCGCGTGATGCGCCCCGTGGAAGTGCGCGAAGGCGAGGGCGAAAGCCTCAAATGGGCGCGGCTGGAGCCCTACCATGGCTTCAAGCTGAGCTTCCAGATCGACTTCGCCCACCGCGTGGTCAATTCCACCGGCCAGCGCGCCGAGTTCGACCTGAGCTCGGGCTCGTACATGCGCGACATCGCACGTGCCCGCACCTTCGGCTTCACCAAGGACGTGGAGATGATGCGCGCCAACGGGCTGAGCCTGGGTGGCGGCCTGGACAACGCGGTGGTGATGGACGACTACCGGGTGCTCAATACCGAGGGCCTGCGTTACGACGACGAATTCGTCAAGCACAAGATGCTCGATGCCATGGGCGACCTTTACCTCGTCGGCAAGCCGCTGCTCGCCGCCTACAGCGCCTTCCGCTCCGGCCATGCCCTGAACAACAAGCTGCTGCGCGAGCTGCTGTCGCAGCCCGATGCCTACGACATCGTGACGTTCGACGACGAGAAGCTGGCGCCGGCGGGCTTCGCCCAACCGGCCCGGGCCTGGTAGCCATGCTGGTGTTCCGCTGGGCGATCCTGCTTTTTTTGCTGGCGGCCGGCGTGTCCTTCGCGTTCTACGCCGGCACCGGCGAGGCGCGCTTCAAGCGCTTCGGGCTCGTCATCCTGAAGTGGACGCTGCTCGCGGCTTTTGGATTTTTCCTGGTGCTGTTCCTGGAGCAACTGGGCTAGCGTTTTTCGCCGGCTTGGAGCAGTACCTTCGCCTGTGCTTCAAACACGGCCGCGCCATGCTGCGGTCCGCGCCCAGCCGATGAAGGAAGCGCGCGCGACGGTCCTCTCTCAGGGGAAGGCAGGGATGTCCGGTTCGGTGCCTTCGAGGCGCGCCTCCGGGTGCTGCGCCCGCAGGCGCGCTTCGATGCCCTCGACCTGCCACATGAGCACGTCGACCATCAGCAGAATCTGCCCTTGCTCGATCTGCGGCGCAAAGCGCCGTAGCCGCTTGCTCGGCGTGGACACGCCGATCAGGGTCGACGCCCAGGTGCCGAACAGCGCGCCGGCGATGGCCAGCCCGGCGGCCAGGCCCCATTGCGGCTCGCTGCCGACGATCGGATAGAACACGGCGACGAGGGTCCCCAGCAAGGCGCCCGTTCCGGCTCCGATGAGCAGTCCCATCTCGGCCGACCGGACGAGGTCCGACGTCTGCAGCAGGGTGGCGGCGTGCAATCCGGACATGTCGGTGTCTTCGCGGGCGACGAAATGGATCTGGCGATAGTGGATGCGCGCCAGCAGAAGGTCGTCCATCGTGCGCCGGGCACTCTCCACGTCGGGCAGGAGCCAGTAGATTCGACTGTGCATGGTTCAACTCCTTGGGGCGAAACCCCTCAAACTGTCAATGCGCTGCCGGCGCCTCGGGCGCCGGAGCAAAGAACGCGCCTCTGGTCAGGAACGTGTAGTCCGCCTCGAGCGCTCCGATTCCCAGCAGCACGATCAGCAGCAGCGGCGGCACCAGGATGGCGTACACCAGGGCGAGCCGTTCCCATAGCATGTGCATGAAGACGGCAACGATCAGGCCCGCCTTCAAAAACATGAACACGATGATCAGCGACCATCGCAGCAGCCCCTGGAAGTGGAAGTAGTCGACCATGTAGGACGCCGCGCTGAGCACGAACAGCAAGCCCCAGATTCGGAAATACATCCCGAGGGGGTGCTGCTGGCCGTGCGCCTGGGAGCCGGGCTGCTCGCCGGCAGGCGCTGCATGCGGGTGTTCTGCTTGTTCCATGTGCTTTTCCTCGCCCTACCAGAGATAGAAGAACGCGAAAATGAAAACCCATACCAGGTCGACGAAGTGCCAGTACAGGCCCATGATCTCGACGATCTCGTAGTTGCCCCTGCGCCCGGTCAGGAAGCCGGGGCGCTCCCGGTCGAGATCGCCGCGCAGCACCTTCAACGCCACGATCACCAGGAAGATCACGCCGATGGTCACGTGCGTGCCGTGAAAGCCGGTGATCATGAAGAACGCCGCGCCGAACTGGGCTGCGCCCCAGGGATTGCTCCACGGGCGCACGCCCTCGGAGATCAACTTGGACCACTCGAACGCCTGCATGCCGACGAAGGTGGCGCCGAGGGCCGCCGTCGCCAGCAGCAGCGCGAAAGTCCGCACGCGGTCGCGCCGATAGCCGAAATTCACTGCCAGAGCCATCGTCCCGCTGCTGCTGATCAGGACGAAGGTCATGATCGCGATCAACAGCAGCGGAACGTTCTTGCCGAACATCATCAAAGAGAAAACTTCGCTCGGGTTGGGCCAGGGCGCGGTGGTGGACATCCGCACCGTCATGTACGAGATCAGGAAACTGCCGAAGATGAAGGTGTCGCTGAGCAGGAAGATCCACATCATCGGCTTGCCCCACGGGACGTCCTTGAAGGCCCGCTGGTCCGAGGACGCATCCGTGACGATGCTCTTCCATCCGCTGGGCGCAGGCGGCATGGGTGCCGTGCCGGTTGCCTGGTGCGTCGTCATGGCGTTCAGCTCCTTGGCTCACAGCGGGACCGACGAGCAGATCGCCAGCCCGAGATCGTTCGACACGAGGAGCGCATACAGCACCACCCAGACGGCGAGAAGGTAGTGCCAGTAGGTCGCGCATAGTTCGACGACCAGCCTGGTCCTGGCCGGATCCGAACCTCGCCACGCCCTTGCCGCTGCGCGGCCCCAGGCCACGAGGCCGCCCAGGACATGCAGGCCATGCACCGCCGTGAAAAGATAGAAAAACGCGGCGGCGGCACTGCTCGAAAGGAGGTACCCCGCCCCGTTCAGCTGCTTCCAGACGACCAGCTGGCCGGCCAGGAAGCCCACGGTGAGCAGGCCGCTGGCCCCCAGCCCGCGGCGCACGTTGTCGCGGTCGCCGCGCCGCGCAGCGTGCGCCGCCCACTGGATGGCCAGGCTCGCGCCGACCAGGAGCGCGGTGTTCAGGACGAGCAGCCTGGGCCGAGGCAGCGGGCTCCAGTCTGCAAGGCCCAGCCGCATGGCATAGGCGCTGATGAACAGCACGAACAGCGACGTCGCGACTCCGAGGAACACCCACAAGGCCGCCTTGGCAGCCGGGCGGGCCGCTGCGCCGCCGCGCAGCTCGGCTACGGGGGCCTGCGCCAGCCACGGTTGCACGTTGAGGGTCTGCCGGAACAGCCACCACACGATGCCGCCCATCAACAGCGTCAGGAACACCAGGCCGATGGTCATGGCGCTAAGCTCCTGCCGGCTGGGCGCGCTCGACCCAGGCTTCGGCCGGCACCTCCGCGGGTGCGACGTTCTGCGGGATGAAGTCGGTCTTGAGGCCCGGAACGCCGTAGTCGTAGGCCCAGCGATAGACGACGGGAAGATCCTTGCCGAAATTTCCGTGCCTGGGCGGCGTCTGCGGCGTCTGCCACTCCAGCGTGGTGGCCTCCCACGGATTGCCCCCGGCGAGCTTGCCCCGGAAATAGCTGGCCACCAGGTTGTACAGGAACACCATCTGTGCAGCGCCGACGACAAAGGCTGCGATGGAAATCGCCGCGTTCAGCGAATGGGCGGAGTCGGGGATGAAGTTCGTGCCTGAGATGGCGTAGTAGCGTCGCGGAATGCCCATGAAGCCCAGGTAGTGCATCGGGTAGAAGATCGCGTAGGTGCCGAGGAAGGTGACCCAGAAGTGCAGCTTGCCCAGCGTCTCGTCCAGCATGCGCCCGGTGACCTTCGGGTACCAGTGATAGATGGCCCCGAACACCACCATGATGGGAGCGATCCCCATGACCATGTGGAAATGTGCGACGACGAACATCGTGTCGGACAGCGGCAGGTCCACCACCACGTTGCCCAGGAACAGCCCGGTCAAGCCGCCATTGACGAAGGTGAAGATGAACGCGATCGCGAACAGCATCGGAACGTTGAGGCGAATGTTGCCGCGCCACAGCGTGAGCACCCAGTTGTAGACCTTGATGGCGGTCGGGATCGCGATGATCAGCGTGGTGGTGGCAAAGAAGAAACCGAAGTACGGGTTCATGCCGCTGACATACATGTGGTGGGCCCACACGACGAAGCTCAAGCCTCCGATCACCAGGATGGCCCAGACCATCATGCGATAGCCGAAGATGTTTTTTCGCGCGTGGGTGCTGATCAGGTCGGACACGATGCCGAAGGCGGGCAGCGCAACGATGTAGACCTCGGGGTGGCCGAAAAACCAGAACAGGTGCTGGAACAGCAGCGGATTGCCGCCGGAGTGGCCCATCTGCTGCCCCTTCGATACCAGCGCGGGCATGAAGAAGCTGGTGCCCAGCGTCTGGTCGAGCAGCATCATGATGGCGCTGACGAACAAGGCGGGGAACGCCAGCAACGCCAGGATGGTGGCCATGAAGATGCCCCAGATGGTCAGCGGCATGCGCATCAGCGTCATGCCCCGCGCGCGGGCCTGCAGCACGGTCACCACGTAGTTCAGTCCGCCCATGGTGAATCCGATGACGAAGACCCCCAGGGAGACAAGCATGAGGATGATGCCCCACTGCGCCCCTGGCGTGCCGTCCAGGATCGCCTGCGGCGGATACAAGGTCCAGCCCGCTCCGGTCGGCCCGCCAGGCACGAAGAAGCTGGCGACCAGCAACAGCACCGCGAGCAGGTAGATCCAGTAGCTGAGCATGTTCACGTACGGGAACACCATGTCGCGGGCCCCGACCATGAGCGGAATCAGGTAATTGCCGAAGCCGCCCAGGAACAGCGCCGTCAGCAGGTAGATCACCATGATCATCCCGTGCATGCTGACCAGCTGCAGGTAGCTGCTCGGATCGATGAAGGCAAAGCGGCCCGGAAAGCCCAGCTGCAGCCGCATCAGCCACGAGAACACCAGCGCCACCAGTCCGATCGCCATGGC
>JAKFEZ010000097.1:0-7101 GCA_036675435.1 Ramlibacter sp.
GCTGTATCCGGACCTCTGAGCCTGCCTGTCTTCACGAGGAACACTCATGCACATCGCCATCCTCACGTTCGAGGGCTACAACGAGCTCGACTCGCTCATCGCCCTGGGCATCCTCAATCGCGTGAAGCGAGCGGACTGGCGGGTGTCGCTGGCGGCGCCGAGCGAGACCGTCACCTCGATGAACGGCGTGGTCGTTCATGCGCAGGCCTCGCTGGAGGACGCCAGCCGTGCCGACGCGGTGATCGTCGGCAGCGGGATGCGCACCCGCGAGGTGGTGGCCGACGCCGCGCTGCTCGGGCGCCTTCGGCTCGACCCGGCGCGCCAGCTCATCGGCGCGCAGTGCTCGGGCACGCTGCTGCTCGCCAAGCTCGGCGTGCTCGAAGGCGTGCCGGCCTGCACCGACCTGATCACCAAACCGTGGGTGCAGGAGGCCGGCGTCGAGGTGCTCAACCGACCCTTCTTCGCTCGCGGCAACGTCGCCACAGCCGGCGGCTGCCTGGCCTCGCAGTATCTGGCGGCCTGGGTCATCGCGCGCCTGGTCGGCCCCGACGCCGCGCGCGACGCGCTGCACTACGTGGCGCCGGTGGGCGAGAAGGACGACTACGTGGCGCGGGCCATGGGCCACGTGCTGCCTTGCCTGCCGAGCGCCGACCATTCTTCCGAGGCCGCGCTTGCGGCTTCCTGAAACCACTTCATGCAAACGAATCTCGCTCCCGAGTTCCAGGGCACCGCCGATGGCGCCGAAGCCGAAGCCATCCTTCGCAAGTGCGTGCATTGCGGCTTTTGCACCGCCACCTGCCCGACCTACCAGTTGCTGGGCGACGAGCTCGACGGCCCGCGCGGGCGCATCTACCTGATCAAGCAGGTGCTCGAGGGCGAGCAGCCGACGCGCAAGACGCAGCTCCACCTCGATCGCTGCCTGACCTGCCGCAACTGCGAATCGACCTGTCCGTCGGGGGTGCAGTACGGCGCGCTGGTCGACATCGGCCGGCGCATCGTCGAGACCAAGGTCGAGCGCCCGCCGGCCGAACGTGCCGCACGCATGGCGCTCAAGGAGGGCCTGACCTCGCCGCTGTTCGCGCCGGCCATGAAGCTGGGCCAGTTGTTCCGCCCGTTCGTGCCGGCAGCGCTCAAGGCCAAGGTGCCGCCCAAGGCGCCGGCGCGCGCGCACCAATGGCCGACGCGCACGCATGCACGCAAGATGCTCATGCTGCTGGGCTGCGTGCAGCCCTCGATGGCGCCCAACATCAACAGCGCCACCGCACGCGTGCTCGATGCCGCGGGCATCCAGACGCTGGTGGCCGACGGCGCCGGCTGTTGCGGCGCGATCCGGGCGCACCTGAGCGACCACGAGGGCGGGCTCGACGACATGCGCCGCAACATCGACGCCTGGTGGCCGCTGGTCGAAGGCCTCACGGGCCAGGGCAAGGTCGAGGCGATCGTGATGAATGCGTCGGGCTGCGGCGTGACCGTCAAGGACTATGGCCATCACCTGCGCAACGACCCGGCCTATGCCGAGCGCGCCACGAGGATCGGCGCCTTGACCAAGGACCTGAGCGAGCTGCTGCCCGACCTGGTGCCGCAGCTCAAGCCGAAACTGCGCGGCAAGGCGCCGAAGCTCGCCTATCACCCGCCGTGCACCTTGCAGCACGGGCAGCAGTTGCGCGGCGGCGTCGAAGGCGGCCTGCGCGAACTCGGCTTCGATCTCGCGTTGGCGCCGAGCGAAAGCCACTTGTGCTGCGGCTCGGCCGGGACCTATTCGGTACTGCAGCCCAAGCTCGCATACCAGTTGCGCGATCGCAAGTTGGCTGCGCTCGCGCCGCTTCGCGCCGAGGCGATCGTGTCGGCCAACATCGGCTGCATCCAGCATCTGCAGAGCGGCACCGGCGTGCCGGTGCGGCACTGGGTCGAAGTGCTCGACGAGGCGCTGGCCGACTGATTCGATCGTTCTGGTGTTGCCCCCTCTCCCACTCGTGGGAGAGGGCTGGGGTGAGGGCAGTCAGCCCACGCCCCGCGGGAGAGGGAGCGAAACCGCCGCGTCACTCAGCGAACGCGCCCTTCCTTCCACGCGCCCAACAGCTTTTCGTACGCGATGGTCTCGCCCTTGGGCTTCTCGTTGGCCAGCTTCTTCCACGGCGCGCCCTTGTCGCTGAGGTACTTGGCCGGGTCGCCCTTGGGGTTGAGCTTGGGCGGGCACTTGGCCATGCCGGCACGTTCCAGGCGGGCCATCACGTCGTCCATCTCCTCGGCCAGCGTGTCCATCGCGCCCTGCGGCGTCTTCTCGCCGGTGACCGCCTGCGCCACGTTCTTCCACCAGAGCTGCGCGAGCTTGGGGTAGTCGGGGACGTTGGTGCCGGTCGGCGTCCACGCCACGCGCGCCGGGCTGCGGTAGAACTCCACCAGCCCGCCGAGCTTGGGCGCCATGTCGGTCATGGCCTGGCTCTGGATGTCGCTTTCTCGGATGGGCGTGAGGCCGACGATGGTCTTCTTGAGCGAGGCCGTCTTGCTGGTGATGAACTGCGCGTACAGCCAGGCCGCAGCCGTGCGGTTGGCGTCATGGTCGGCGAAGAAGGTCCATGAGCCGACGTCCTGGTAGCCGTTCTGCATGCCCTCCTTCCAGTACGGGCCGTTGGGGCCGGGGGCCATGCGCCACTTCGGCGTGCCGTCCTCGTTGACCACCGGCAGGCCGGGCTTGACCATGTCCGCCGTGAAGGCCGTGTACCAGAAGATCTGCTGCGCGATCTGGCCCTGGGCGGGCACCGGGCCGGCCTCGCCGAAGGTCATGCCGGTGGCTTCCTTGGGCGCGTACTGCTTCATCCAGTCCACGTACTTCGTCAGCGCATAGACGGCGGCCGGCGAGTTGGTCGCGCCGCCACGAGCGACCGATGCACCGACCGGCGTGCACTTGTCGTCGCCCACGCGGATGCCCCACTCGTCCACCGGCATGCCGTTCGGGATGCCGATGTCGGCCGTGCCGGCCATCGACAGCCACGCATCGGTGAAGCGCCAGCCGAGCGAGGGGTCCTTCTTGCCGTAGTCCATGTGGCCGTAGATCGGCTTGCCGTCGATCTCCTTCACGTCCTTGCTGAAGAAGGCGGCGATGTCTTCGTAGGCGCTCCAGTTGAGCGGCACGCCCAGGTCGTAGCCGTACTTGGCCTTGAACTGGTCCTGCAGGTCCTTGCGCGCGAACAGGTCGGCGCGGAACCAGTACAGGTTGGCGAACTGCTGGTCGGGCAACTGGTAGAGCTTGCCGTCGGGCGCCGTCGTGAAGCTGGTGCCGATGAAGTCCTTGATGTCCAGGCCGGGGTTCGTGTAGGCCTTGCCGGCGCCGGCCATGTAGTCGGTGAGGTTGAGGATCTTGCCGTAGCGGTAGTGCGTGCCGATGAGGTCGGAGTCGCTGATCCAGCCGTCGTAGATGCTCTTGCCCGACTGCATCGAGGTCTGGAGCTTTTCGACCACGTCGCCTTCCTGGATGAGGTCGTGCTTGACGGTGATGCCGGTGATCTCGCCGAAGGCCTTGGCCAGCGTCTTTGATTCGTACTCGTGCGTGGTGATGGTCTCTGAGACCACCGAGATTTCGTTGACGCCCAGGGCCTTGAGCTTGGCGGCGGCCTCGGCGAACCACTTCATCTCGGCGGCCTGCTCGTCCTTGCTCAGCGTGGAGGGCTGGAACTCGTCGTTGATCCAGCGCTGTGCGGCATCGGCGGTTGCTGCCGCCGGTGCGGCCGGCGCCGCGGGCGTTCCCGACGGCTGGGCTGCGGGGGCCTGCGTGCTGGCGGGAGGAACGGGCACCTCCTCTTCCTTCTTGCCGCAGGCCGTCAGGACCAGCGCGGCCGCGGCGGCCATCACGGTGTACTTGAGCTGCATTTCGGTCTCCTCTTTGTTCGCTCCCCCGCTGTGCATTCAGATGCATCGGCCCCGGGGAAGTGGGTGGGCCGCATCTCGGTCAATCCTGTTCAGCCTTTTCTCATGACCAGCGCCAGTGCCGCCATCGACAGCACGAAACCGAACCACACGCTCGGCTCGCTGTCGAGGGAGAGCCACTCCATCAGGCGGCCCGACAGGGCGAGGAAGGCGAGGTTGATGTAGGCCGCGCTCAGCAGGCCGATGAAGAGCCGGTCGCCACGCGTGGTGGCGATCGGCAGGAAGCCCTTGCGCTCGATGGTCGGCGACTTGATCTCCCACAGCGTCATGCCGGCGAGCATGAGCACGATGCAGGTGAAGAACACTGCGACGGGCAGGGTCCAGGCCATCCAATGAAACATCGCTTTCGCTCCTTGTCTTGCTCCCTCTCCCGCTGGCGGGAGAGGGAGTAATACCTAAACGCGCCCCATGGCGAAACCTTTGGCGATGTAGTGCCGCACGAACCAGATCACGATCGCGCCCGGCACGATGGTCAGCGTGCCGGCCGCGGCGAGCACGGCCCAGTCCATGCCGGAGGCCGATACCGTGCGCGTCATCGTCGCGACGATCGGCTTGGCGTTCACGCTGGTCAGGGTGCGCGCCAGCAGCAGCTCGACCCAACTGAACATGAAGCAGAAGAAGGCCGCCACGCCGACGCCCGACTTGATGAGCGGGATGAAGATGGTGAGAAAGAAACGCGGGAAGGAATAACCATCGATATAGGCCGTCTCGTCGATCTCGCGCGGCACGCCGCTCATGAAGCCCTCGAGGATCCACACCGCCAGCGGCACGTTGAACACCAGGTGCGCCAGCGCCACGGCCCAGTGCGTGTCCATCAGCCCGAGCGTCGAGTAGAGCTGGAAGAAGGGCAGCAGGAACACCGCCGGCGGCGTCATGCGGTTGGTGAGCAGCCAGAAGAAGACGTGCTTGTCGCCGAGAAAGCGGTAGCGCGAAAAGGCGTAGGCGGCGGGCAGCGCGACGGTGATCGAGATCACCGTGTTGATCGCCACGTAGATGAGCGAGTTGATGTAGCCCGAGTACCACGACGCGTCGGTGAAGATGGTGCGGTAGTTGGCCCAGGTGAAGTCCTGCGGCCACAGCGAGAAGCTGGAAAGGATTTCCTGGTTGCTCTTGAAGCTCATGTTGACCATCCAGTAGATGGGCAGCACGGCGAAGAGCAAATAGACGATCAGGAAGATCGTGCGCTTTTGAAAGGCCCCGGTCGGGTTCATTCGATCGCCCCCTTGTCCACGGTGCCCACGCGCTGCATCCAGTTGTAGAGGATGAAGCACAACAGCAGGATGATCAGAAAGTAGATGAGCGAGAAGGCCGCCGCCGGGCCGAGGTCGAACTGGCCGACGGCCTTTTGCGTCAGGAACTGGCTGAGGAAGGTGGTCGCGTTGCCCGGCCCGCCGCCGGTGAGCACGAAAGGCTCGGTGTAGATCATGAAGCTGTCCATGAAGCGCAGCAGCACGGCGATCATCAGCACGCCTCTGAGCTTGGGGAGCTGGATGTAGCGGAACACCGCCCACTTGCTCGCGCCGTCGATGCGCGCGGCCTGGTAGTAGGCGTCGGGGATCGCACGCAGGCCGGCATAGCAAAGCAGCGCGACGAGCGGCGTCCAGTGCCACACGTCCATCACCAGCACCGTGATCCAGGCATGGGTCGCATTGCCCGTGTAGCTGTAGTTGAAGCCGAGCTGCTGCAGCGCGGCGCCGAGCAGGCCGATGTCGGCGCGCCCGTAGATCTGCCAGATGGTCCCGACCACGTTCCACGGAATGAGCAGCGACAGTGCGACGATCACCAGCACGGCCGAAGCTTTCCAGCCCGTGGCCGGCATCGACAGCGCGAGCAGGATGCCGAGCGGAATCTCCACCGCCAGCACCGCCAGCGAGAAGCCGAGCTGGCGCAGCAGCGCCTCGTGCAGTTCCTCGTCGCGCATCACATCGACGAACCATTCGGTGCCGACGAAGACGCGCCGCTCGGGCGAGATGATGTCCTGCACCGAGTAGTTCACCACCGTCATCAGCGGCAGGATCGCGGAGAAGGCGACGCAGATGAGCACCGGCAGCACCAGCCACCAGGCTTTCTGGTTGACGGGCTTCATGGGTGGGCTCCGGTGAGGCTCGCGCCGTTGTGGCGGGGGCAGGCTGCGGCCCTCACCCCAGCCCTCTCCCAGAGGGAGAGGGAGCAATACATGCTCTCGCAGAGGGCGAGCAGGCAATTCATGCAGGCGAGGCGGTACAGCATCATCGGCAAAGGCGAGCCGACCAACTCCCTCTCCCTCTGGGAGAGGGCTGGGGTGAGGGCAAAGCAGAGCGCCGACCTCATGCCAACAGCTCCTCGTTTCGATAGAAGCACGTGTGCTCGCCCATCACCTGCAGCCAGGCGGTCCCGCCCACAGCCGGCACCGCCACATCGGGCGCGAGCCGCGCCTTGATCGCGTGCTCGCCGATGCGCCCCGTGAGCAGCCGGTGCGTACCGATGTCGAGCGCCTGGGTGACGGTCACCGGCAGGGCGCCCGGCGCTTCGGCCGCCGCCAGCGACACGTACTCCGGCCGCACGCCGAGCGTCACGTCGCCGTCGTCGAGCGCCCGCGGCGCCGCCAACCGCCGCCCGGCGATGTCGATGACACCCGCCTGCGCGCGCCCCGGCAAAAAGTTCATGCCCGGCGAGCCGATGAAGTGGCCCACGAAGGTATGCGCCGGCCGCTCGAACAGATCGCCCGCGCTGCCCACCTGTACGGCACGACCGCGCGTCATCACCACCACCTGCTCCGCGAAAGTCAGCGCCTCGACCTGGTCATGGGTCACGTAGACCAGCGTCAGCTTGAGCTCGTGGTGGATCTGCTTGAGCTTGCGGCGAAGCTGCCACTTGAGGTGCGGATCGATCACCGTCAGCGGCTCGTCGAACAGCACGGCCGACACGTCCGAGCGCACCAGCCCGCGGCCGAGCGAGATCTTCTGCTTGGCATCGGCCGCGAGGCCGGCGGCGCGCTGGTCGAGCTGGCCGCTCAGCTCCAGCATCTCGGCGATCTGCCCGACGCGCCGTTCGATCTGCGCGGCCGGCACCTTCCGGTTGCGCAGCGGAAAGGCCAGGTTCTCGGCCACGGTCATGGTGTCGTAGATGACCGGAAACTGGAACACCTGGGCGATGTTGCGCTGCTGCGGGCTGTCGCGCGTGACGTCGCGGCCGTCG
>JAKFEZ010000130.1:0-7081 GCA_036675435.1 Ramlibacter sp.
CACCTGCGCTGAGACCGGGCACGACCGAGACGGCGACTTCGCGCACCACGATGGATGCGGGCACCGGAATCTGAACGGCGCGCGTCTCGGGCGCCGGCCCCACGATCACATGGTTGCCGCCTTCGTTCATGCCGACTTGGCCCAACTTGACGGAGGGATTGCCGCTGCCCGAGGTGTAGTACATACCCAGGGCATGGGCCGTCGGCGCGCCGCCGCCGGCAGGGGTGCGCAGAAGCTCGAACTCCACCCATTTCAGCCGCTCCGGCAAGCTGGCGACGCTGATCGTCTGCAACCCACTCGAAGCCGAAAAGCTGTTGGTGTAAAGCCGCCAGGTGGTCGTGCCTGTCACACGGAAGCGAAATGCCGTGATGGCGCCATCAGTGGCAGCCGGCCAGTTGATGCCGCCGACGCTTGTCACCGCGAGGACGGCTATGGGCAATTGCTGCGTTTCGGTGGTCGCGGGCACGGATGGCAGGATCTGCGCTGTGCCAAGCACCATGGCCGTGGTGGCGCCGGTCTGCGCCAGCTGGTACCGGTAACTGCCTGCGGCCACCCCAGCCAGGCTCGCTATTTGCCTGGCGTTGCCTTCGTCTTCGGTCACCGCGAGCGTGCGCCACACTCCGGACGCATCCATGTACTTCAAACTGCTGGTGGTGCCGGCAGCAGGCAACGGCCAGCTCAGCTGAGGCAGCCCACCGGCTCCGAGTTCGACCCGCACAGGATGTACCGCCGCGTCGGCTACTGTGTAGCCAGGCCCCGCCTGGCTCAGGACCAAGACCCCGGTTGCGTGGGCAATGGGCAGGCCTGCCGCAGTGTGCACCAGCTCGAAGTCATAGTTGCCCGCAGCAATCCCGGCAAGTTCGACCAGCTGCAGGCCCGAGGCCGCCTGAACGGCGAGCTGCGACCATTCGCTGCCGGGGTCCCCGGCTGGGCGGTAGCGCCAGGTGACGACCGTGCCCGCTGCCGGCGCCGCCCATGTCATGCGGGACTGGTCGGCCGCTGCGCCCGCTGCGATCTGAACGGCCACGGCCTGGACGGGAACCGCCTGGACTTCCGTGTGGCCTTCGCCCACGAAATCGACCCGGAACGTGCCGAGGGCGCGGCCGCTCGGAACCGTGCTGCCCGCGGGCGTTTGCAGCAGTTCGTATTCGAACACGCCGCCCGCGCTGGTCGGCAGTCGGACCCCCTGGGTGCCATCGGTTCTATCGACCGCTGTGATGATCGTCCATTGCGAATGGGTACCGCCTTGTGGGCGGTATCGCCACACGACATCGGTGTCCGTCGGCGGAGGAGTCCAGCTCAGCCAGCTGTTTCCTTCGACGTCTGGACCCAGGGCAATTGCGACCTGCGCGACCTGCACCGTGATCAATTGGGTGGCAAATGCGCCGGCGCCGACCGGCATACTGCCTGTCTGAACCTGCTGCAGCTGGCCTTGCGCATCGTATTGGTAGACCGTGGCCAAGCCTACCGGATCGATGACCGTGGTCTGCCGATTCGCGGTGTCATAGTTATAGCTCGTGACCTGCAGCAAGCGGTCGGTCACCGTCTCGACACGGTATTGGCCGTTCACCTGCACATAGGTGAACGCAAGCGATGTTCCGTCGTTTTGGCTGACACTGGCAATGCGATGGCTGGTGCCGTCGTAGGCATAGCGGGTGCTGTAGCTGCCGTACGCGGAGCCCAGATCGACCGTAGCCGTGATCAGCCTGCGGCTGTCGTCGTAGTCGTAGCTGATTTTGTCTAGCGTGCTGCCGTTTCCCAGGCGCGTGTGGATCTGCGCCAGGTTGCCGTCAGCGTAGGCGTAGGACACGGTTTCGCCGTTTGCACTGCTCACCGTGGCGAGGCGGCCGTCGCCGTTGTATGCGTAGGCGAGGGTGTTGCCGTCCGCATCGCACGAATCGGCTAGGCGCCCATTCGAGTCGTAGCGCTCGACCAGGCCGCTGTCGCCGTCGGTCCACATGTACAGACTCGTTGCGGCATCCCACTTGAGAGTGTCGTGCGCGCCGGCGCCCGCGCCGCTCGCAAACAATCCCTTGGCCGTGTTCCAGGTGTAGCTGGCCTGGGCGCCGTCGCGATCGACACGCACGAGGGTGCTGCTTTGGGTCGGCGCACCGCCGGAGCCGAGAATACGCTGGCGTGTCGAGCCCACCGCCCAGCTATCCTGCGTGCCGTTCGGCAGCAAGCCCTGGCTGTTGTAGGTGCGAACTGAATCGATATCGCTGCCGCGTGCGGCGAGGTAGTCGTCCTGGTCTTGCAGGACCAGGTTGCCATTGGCGATGTTGACGTAAGCCAGTTCACCATTGCGTCCTGTCCCCGCAATGCCGCCCGTACCCCCCTGACCCAGGGTGGCGAGCGAGGTAAGTGACAGGCCCAGGCTGTCGCCGCTGACGATGGCTACCATTGATGCTTCCCTACGTGATGACCGGGGGAATCCATCCCCCATGACGAATACATCGACCGGGAAAGCGCTTTGTTGATGGGCTGTCGGCGCTAAACCGTCGCCGAACGCCGCCGATATACTGGTTAAAGGCGCGAAGGACTCACCATGTCGACCCCCCCTGACCCTGAAGGCGCCGGCCCGCAAGCGTTTCTGCAGGCCGGTCTCGCGGCAAGCCAGGCCAACGAGCCGGCGCAGGCACTGGCCTGCTTCGAGCGTGCCAGTGCGGCAGCGCCCGCCTGGGCCATGCCGCAGTTCCTGATCGGCTCGGAATACGCCGCGCTCGGAGAGATGGATAGAGCCGAGGCCGCGATCGCCAACGCCGTCCTGCTCGACCCAACGCTGCACATCGCGCGCTATCAGCTAGGGCTGCTTCAGTACAGCTCGGGCCGCGCGGCAGCTGCACTGGTGACCTGGCAGCCGCTTCTGGCTGAGAATGAGCCGGGACTTCCCGACCTCGTGCGTGGCTTCGCCGCGCTGGCGCAAGACCAGCTGGATCAGGCCCGCAGGCATTTCATGGCCGGTTTGGCAACCACCGACCTGAACCCTTCGGTCGCTGGCGACGTCCGGAAGGTGCTCGCCGGCCTGGCCAACACCGGCGACGATGCTTCAAGCGACCCTGTTCCTGCGCAGCCGGGTTCCACCCCACATGTGCTGCTGTCGGCTTATGACAAATACAGGTTGCACTAGCTGAGATGCGTCAGGCCTAGCGTTCGGCGCTATTCAACGTTGACTGGCTATCCGCTAGGGCGATGCCGATGGCGCATGCCAGAATTTGCGCCAGCAACGCAACGGAGCGACACATGCAATTGAAAAACATCGGCCTTGTCGGCTACGGCGAGGTCGGCAGGATCTTTGGCGCCGGCCTCAAGGAGCAGCCTGGCGTGGCGGGCGTCTCCGCCTGGGACCTGAAATTTGCGGCCGCCGGCGGGCAGGCCGCTGCGCAAGCAGCGGGCCTCACCGCGCAGCCCTCGATGCAGGCCCTATGCGCCGCCAGCGACCTGGTGATCTCGGCGGTGACGGCGTCGAACACGCTGGCGGTGGCACGCGAAGCCGCGGCGCACCTGCGGCCCGGGGCCGTGTTCCTGGACCTGAACTCCGCCTCGCCGGGCACCAAGCAGCAGGCCGCGGCCCTGGTCGAGGCGGCGGGCGCGCACTATGTCGAGGCCGGTGTGATGACCTCGGTGCCCCCTTATGGCCTGCAGGTGCCGATGCTCCTGGGCGGGCCGCGGGCGGCGGAGCTGGCACAGGTGCTGGCCGGGTGGGGGATGGCTGCGACAGCCGTGTCGCAGCAGTTGGGCGTGGCCTCCGCCATCAAGATGTGCCGCAGCATCATGATCAAGGGGCTGGAGGCGCTGGTGATCGAAAGCTACGCAACGGCGCGGGCCTACGGCGTGGAAGACCATGTGCTACCCACGCTGGCCGAGACTTTTCCCTCGATCGACTGGGACAAGCAGGGCGCGTACTTCTTCAGCCGGGTGGTGCAGCACGGCCAGCGCCGGGCCGAGGAAATGCGCGAGGCCGCCAACACGGTGGCCGAGGCGGGCTTCGAGCCCTTCATGGGCCGGGCCATCGCCGACAAGCAGCAATGGGTGGCCGACCAGGCTGCGTCAGGCGCCTTCACCGACCTGCCTCGCAATTCCAGCTGGCAGGATTACGCCGATCGGCTGCTGGCCGGTCGCAAGGGCTGAACCGCGCGCCGGCTTCAGCCGGGCCGCAGCAGCGTCTGCGCCAGCTCCTCGATCAGCCGCAGCATGGCCTGCTGCGTCAGCGTGGCGGGGCGTTGCGAGCTCATGGCGGCGGCCAGCTGGCTGCGCAGGGCCGGCGTGCCGATCGGCCGCGCCACGAAAGCCTGCGGCCGGGCCGAGGTGGCGACCGCATTGCGCGACAGGATGGCGCTGCCGGCGCCGTCTTCCACCAGGTCGAGGATGGCCGCCACACCATCGATCTCAAGCGCCACCCGCGGTGAGCAGCCCAGCGCCGCCATCTCGCCTTCCACCAGCATCCGGATGGCATTGGGCCGGCTGGGGATCACCAGCGGCAATTCGGCCACTTCTCGCAGCGCGATCGGCCGCGGCCGGGCCGGCTGCGCCGGCTTGCCAGCGCGTGCCTGCACCAGATAGAGCGCCTCTTCCACCAGTGGCGTGAGCTCGACCCCCGGCGAGGGCGTGGCGTTATACAGCACGGCGATGTCCAGCCGCCCGGTCACCAGCGACTCCTGCATGGCCACCGAAAGGCCTTCGGTGATCGACAGCGCAGCGCCCGGCATGCGCTTGCGGACTTCGCGGATCAGCGGCACGGTCATGGCCTTGCCGACACTCGGCGGCAGGCCGACCGCCACCCGGCCGGCCAGCCCGCCGCGCACGCGGCCGAGTTCTTCGCGCGCGCGCGCCACCTGATGCAGGATGCCGCGCGCGTGCTCCAGCAGGAGCTTGCCCTCCTCGGTGGGCAAGGCGCCGCGGCCGTTGCGGATCAGCAGGTTCTGCCGCAGCTCGACCTCCAGCAGCCGCACCTGCCTGCTGAGCGCCGGCTGGGCAATATCCAGTGCGTTGGCGGCGCGCGTGAAGCTGCCGAGCTCGGCAACTCGGACGAAATACTCCAATTGCTTCAGGTCCATCACTGCCTTGCTGTTTTTGTGGAGGCGACCGGGGCGATTATGCCGTTTTGCTATATCTGCTAGGGGCGCACGCGCCTTCCGGGCGGCCGAAGCCCGGCTCAAAATACCGTCATGTCAATTCGCGGAATTTCTTCGATGGCCACCCGACAGGTGCTGGCTGAGTTGCTGGACGCCTGGCGCCGGCGCTCCGGCCCGGACGCAGCCATCGAGTCAGTGGGCGGGGTGGACGCGGCGCGGCGCGTGGCGGCCGGCGAGGCATTCGATGTGGTGGTGCTGGCTTCCGACGCCATCGACAAGCTCATCGCCTCGGGCCATGTGGTGGCCGGCAGCAAGGTCGATCTGGCCCGTTCGGGCGTGGCGGTGGCCGTACAGGCGGGTGCGCCGCGGCCGGACATCGGCAGTGAGGAGGCTCTTCGGCGCGCCGTGCAGGCTGCCGCGAGCATCGGCTACTCCACCGGACCGAGCGGCGTCGCTCTTGCCCAGCTGTTCGAGCGCTGGGGCATCGCCGAAGCTCTGCGGCAACGCACGGTTCAGGCGCCGCCCGGGGTGCCGGTGGCCTCGCTGGTGGCGCGCGGCGACGTGGCGCTGGGCTTTCAGCAGCTGAGCGAGCTGATGCACGTCGATGGCATCGAGGTGATCGGGCCGCTGCCCGAGGCCGTGCAGATCACCACCGTATTTTCCGCCGGCCTGTGCGCGGGCTCGCCTAACGGCGAGACGGTGCGCAGCATGCTCGGCTTCATGGCTTCGGCCGAGGCCGATGAAGTCAAGCGCCGCCACGGCATGGCGCCGGCCTGAAATTTTGGCCTCATTCAGAAGGAACCCTCATGATCATCGATTGCCACGGCCACTACACCACCGCGCCAAAGGCGCTGGAGACCTGGCGCAACCAGCAGATTGCCGGCATCAAGGACGCGTCCGTCATGCCCAGGGCGAGCGACCTGAAGATCAGCGACGACGAGCTGCGTGAGTCGATCGAGAGCAACCAGCTGCGCCTGATGAAAGAGCGGGGCAGCGACATCACCCTCTTCTCGCCGCGCGCGAGTTTCATGGCCCACCACATCGGCGACTTCAACGTGTCATCGACCTGGGCAGCCATCTGCAACGAGCTTTGCTTCCGCGTGAGCCAGCTGTTTCCGCAGCACTTCGTGCCGGTGGCGATGCTGCCGCAGTCGCCCGGCGTCGACCCGAGCACCTGCATTCCCGAGCTGGAGAAATGCGTTAGGGAATACGGCAACGTGGGCATCAACCTCAATCCCGATCCTTCGGGCGGCCACTGGACCTCGCCGCCGCTGTCGGACCGGCACTGGTACCCGATCTACGAGAAGATGGTGGAGCACGACATTCCCGCCATGATCCACGTCAGCACCAGCTGCAACCCGTGCTTTCACACGACCGGCGCGCATTACCTCAATGCCGACACCACCGCTTTCATGCAGTGCCTGACCTCGGACCTGTTCAAGGATTTCCCGACGCTGCGGTTCCTGATTCCGCATGGCGGCGGCGCAGTGCCGTACCACTGGGGCCGCTTCCGCGGCCTGGCGCAGGAGCTGAAGAAGCCGCTGCTGTCCGAGCACCTGCTGAACAACATCTACTTCGACACCTGCGTGTACCACCAGCCGGGCATCGACCTGCTCAACACGGTGATCCCGGTCAAGAATGTGCTGTTCGCCTCCGAGATGATCGGCGCCGTGCGTGGCATCGACCCGGAGACCGGCCACTACTACGACGACACCAAGCGCTACATCGAGGCTTCGAAGATCCTCAGCCACGAAGACAAGCAGCAGATCTATGAGGGCAACGCCCGCCGGGTATTCCCGCGCCTGGACGCGCAATTGAAGAATCGAATGGAGTCAAGACATGCATGAGCTGGGCGTCGTTTACCGCAACATCACGCGCGCCGACCGCGCGGCCGCCGACGGCCTGGCTGCGTTGGGCTCGGCCACCGTGCACGAAGCCATGGGCCGGGTCGGGCTGATGAAGCCCTATATGCGTCCGATCTATGCCGGCGCCCAGGTCTCCGGCACGGC
>JAKFEZ010000093.1:0-7054 GCA_036675435.1 Ramlibacter sp.
ACCTTGTCGACACCGGGCACGTTGTCCACCGCGTCACCCACCAATGTCTGATAGTCGACCATCAGCCGGGGCGGCACGCCGAACTCGGCCTCGACGCCGGCGACATCGCGCTTTCGGTCGTTCATGGTGTCGATGACGACGACATGCTCGTTGACCAGTTGCGACAGGTCCTTGTCGCCGCTGGAAATCACGGTGTCATGGCCGCGCTCGGTGGCCATGCAAGCCAGAGTGCCGATCACGTCGTCGGCCTCTACTCCCGGCACGTTCAGCACCTTCCACCCCAGCAGACGCACCACTTCGTGGATGGCCTCGATCTGCGAGCGCAGGTCGGGCGGCATCGGCGAGCGCGTTGCCTTGTAGTCGGGGTAGAGCGTGTCGCGGAAGGTCGGGCCCGGCGCGTCGAACACACAGGCCACATAGTCGGCCCGCACGTCCTTGCGCAGTTTCTGCAGCATGTTGATCATGCCCCTGATCGCGCCAGTGGCCGGGCTGGTGGGGTCGCCCGGCACGGCGCGAAGGTCGGGCATGGCATGGAAGGCCCGGTACAGATAGCTGGAGCCATCCACCAGCAGCACGGTTTTTCGGGGGGAATCGGCGCCGCCGTGGTCGGGCGCTCGGCCTGGGTCGGCCTCGTGGGTCAGCTCACTCATGGCAGGCATTGTGCCTACAATCCCCCCATGCACGCGCGACTCCTGCTCATTGCCCCGATCCTGGCCTGTTCGGCCGCGGCCGCGCAGACCGCGGCGACGCCGCCTGTGCAGGAATCTCCGCCGCTGGAAGGGCGCAAGAACCAGCGGATCGAGCGCATCCAGGTCGAAGACGCCGGCGTGAAAATCGAAGAACTGCGCGTCGGCGGCCAGACCCAGAGCATCACCGTGCAGCCCAAGGCCAACGTGCCCGAATACGAGATCCAGCCCACCGACCTGGCGCGCAGCCGCCCCGCGGACAACCGCGACGGCCTCGGTAGCGCCACGGGCCAGCGGGTCTGGAACGTATTCAGGTTTTAGCATGGCGGTTTTCACGGAAGTCTCGCAGGACGAGGCCGGCGAACTGGCGCGCAAGCTGGATTTGGGCGAGCTGCGCGAGCTGCGCGGCATCCAGGGCGGCATCGAGAACACCAACTACTTCCTGACCACGGGCAAGGGCGAGTTCGTGCTGACCTTGTTCGAGCGGCTGTCGTTCGAGCAACTGCCGTTCTACCTGCACCTCATGAAGCACCTGGCGCAGCGCGGCATCCCGGTGCCCGAGCCCCAGGCGGCGCCCGGCACCGCGTCCACCGCCCACCCCGACGGCGAAATCCTGCACAAGGTCTGCGGCAAGCCCGCTGCCGTGGTAGACAAGCTGCGTGGCAAGAGCGAACTACAGCCCACTGCCAGTCATTGCGCGCAGGTCGGCGAGATGCTGGCGCGGATGCACCTGGCGGCCCGGTCTTACCCGCGCAGCCAACCCAACCTGCGCGGTTTGAGCTGGTGGAACGACACGGTGCCCGTCGTGCTGGCCCATGTCGACGCTTCGCAGGCGGCGCTGCTGCGCAGCGAGCTGGCCTTCCAGAACCACGTCGCGGGCACATCGGCCTATGCCGCGCTGCCCCGCGGTCCCATCCACGCCGACCTGTTCCGCGACAACGCGATGTTCGAGCAAGGCCGGCTCACGGGCTTCTTCGACTTCTACTTTGCCGGCGTCGACACCTGGCTGTTCGACATCGCGGTGTGCCTGAACGACTGGGCGATCGACCTGGCCACCGGCGCCCACGATCCCGAGCGGGCCGGGGCCTTCCTGCGCGCCTACGGCGGCGTGCGGCCACTGGCCGCGGCCGAGCGTCAGCTGCTGCCTGCGATGCTGCGGGCCGGCGCGCTGCGCTTCTGGATCTCCCGGCTGTGGGACTTCCACCTGCCGCGCGACGCCGCCATGCTGCAGCCGCACGACCCTACCCATTTCGAGCGCGTGCTGCGCCAGCGTGTCGCCCACCCGGCTTGCACGTCTTAAGCGACTGTTCCCACCCAGCCCAAAGCGCCTCTTGCGTTAAATTTGTCACGCAGGCGCAGTTTGCTGCCGAGTTCCTTGCCACAAATCCGCATCCATTCCGACAGTTCGTCCGTACTTCATGAAACTCAACATCGTTCCCGCGCGCACCGGCTTTCAATGGGTCAAGCTCGGGCTTCTGACTTTCTCCAAGCAACCGCTGGCGCTGGCCGGCCTGTTCTTCATGTACATGGCGGCCGTGATCCTGGTGGCTTTGATTCCCGTGGTGGGCGTGGTGATCGGTGGCATGCTGGTGCCGGCGGCCACGCTCGGGCTGATGGCTGCCACCGAGGAGGCGAGCAAGGGCCGGTTTCCGATGCCTACGGTGCTGCTCAGCGCGTTCCGTGCCGGGCGCCAGCGGGTGCGGGCGATGCTGACCCTGGGCGTGATCTACACCATCGGTTCCATGGTGGTGACCGGCCTGGCCTCTTTTCTGGCGGGCGAGCGCACCGCGGGCGACGGCGAAATCGACTCGGCCACGCTGTTGGCGCTGGCGCTGCACACGCCCCTGTTCCTGATGTTCTGGCATGCGCCGGCGCTGGTGCACTGGCACGGCGTGTCCCCCGCCAAGAGCCTGTTCTTCAGCATGGTGGCCTGCCTGAGGAACTTCGGCGCGTTTCTGCTCTACGGCGCGGCCTGGCTGGCGGTGTTCCTGGGCACCGGCACGGTGTTCGGCCTGATCGGCGGAATGCTGGGAGGCGCCGGCATGGCGCGCGCCGTGATGATGCCGATGGCCCTGCTGATGGCCGCGATGTTTTCCACGTCGATCTATTTCACCTTTCGCGATAGTTTCGTCGCCACCCCGGACAGCGAACCCCAACCTCCCGAAGAGACCCCATGACCCAGCACATCCTGCAAGGACGCACCGAAGCCGAAATTCTGTGGTTCCAGCGGCGCCGCTTCCTGCAAGCGGCGGCGGCCTGGACGGCGCTCGGCGGGTTCGGCGCCGCACAGGCCCAACAGCGAAGCAACATCGTCGAGCTGAGGGGCGACGCGCTGATCAATGGCGCCCGCCTGACGCCGCAGCAAACCATCCAGACCGGCGACAGCCTGCAAACCGGCCCCGGATCGCACCTGGTGTTCGTGGTCGGCAACACGGCCTTCCAGGTCCGGCAGAACTCACGCTTCACGGTCGAGCGCGGCACCACGCTCAATGCGGTGAGCGTGCTGCGGATACTCACCGGCGCGGTGGCCAGCGTCTGGGGCCGTGGCACCAGCAGGCAGATCGTCACCCCGACCCTCACGGCCGGCATCCGCGGCACCGGCGTCTATACCGAGGTGTTCCCGCAGCAGGAATACCGCAGCTATTTCTGCAACTGCTACGGCACCGTGGAAATGTCCGCGGGATCCGACCAGATGACTTCGCGCGCCGAGTACCACCAGTCGTTCTGGGGCGAGGTCGAGCCGAAGAACGGCCGTTACCTGACGCCCGCCAAAGCCATCAACCATGGCGACGAAGAGCTGGAAAACCTGGCCAGGCTGGTCGGCCAGCGCACCGCCTGGCAGATCGCCGGCAAGAAGGGCGTGCTGGATGGCAGCGGGTACATGGAGTCGAAGCCGGGGCAGGGCCATCCGCTGAAGTAGGCGGCGAACGCCAATCCTGTCGTGGGACAAATCACCTAGCAGGAATAGGTGGTCTGTGGGGTGCGGAGATCTGCACGGCACGGGATAGTCAGGGGCGATGATCACCAAGGAGTCGCCCAATCTCGACCTTTTGCGGACGTGCGCCATAGGGCTGGTGGTGCTGAGCCACGTGCTGCTGTTTGTCACGGACGGAAAGTCGAGCAGCCTCTACAGCTTTCACACCATGGGCCGGATCGGCGTGGCGATCTTCTTCGTTCACACCACCCTGGTCCTGATGATGTCGCTCGAGCGGCAGGGCGCCGGCGCGGGCCCGTTCATGATCCGCCGGCTCTTGCGGATTTACCCGCTGTCCGTTGCCATCGTGGCGCTGATGACGCTGTTCAGCTTGGTCGAAGGCCGACCGATCGACTTGGGCAAAGTGCTGAGCAACCTGCTCCTGATCCAGAACCTGACGGGCGCTGCGTCGACCCCCCATACGCTGTGGACCTTGCCCTACGAGGTGCAGATGTACTTGCTCTTGCCGGTTCTCTACACCGTCACCAGGTCGGCGCGGCCGCTGCAATGGACGGCGCTGATCCTCGCCGGCACGGTGGTCGCAGCAAGCATATCGGGCATCCAGCTGGTCCAATACGTTCCCTGCTTTCTGCCCGGGATGCTTGCCTTCGTGCTGGGGCGCCGCACCAGCGCAACGCTCAGCCCATGGCTGCTGTTTCTCGTGGTGGGCACTGCCATCCTGGTCATTCCCGCGCTGGTGGCCGCCGGCCTGCCCGAGACGCCGCTCTTCTGGGTCATGTGCCTGCTACTGGGCCTCATCATTCCGCTGTGCCGCCAGCTTGCCAGCAAGCCACTGGCGCGAGCCGGCAATGTGGTCGCCACCTACTCGTACAGTATCTACCTGACCCATCTCCTGGCGTTCGGGTACGCGTTCGGCGGCCTGATTCCGGGGCCGTGGTTCGTCCAATGGGGGGTGTTCCTCGCGATGCTCGCCGGCCTGCCCTGCTTGACGTATCGCTATATCGAAAAACCGGGAATCGACCTGGGCATCAAGCTCGCCCAGAGAATCCGCCACGCAAGGCATTCGCCGAACGTCGCAGGGGCGAACTAGGACGCGAGCCCTTGCAGCCGGGCCGCCAGCGCCAGCATCTGCGGGCGCACCTCCCGCAACAGGAACTCCGGCGACAGGCTGAAGCTGGGGCCGCCGCAGTTGATCGCCATCACCGAGCGACCGCCCGGCGGCTGGAATCCGATGGCGATGGCGTTGACGTCTTTCTGCCAATCGCCGAAGGAGGTGCAGCAGCCCAGCTCGCGATACTCGGCCAGCGCGCGATCGATGCCAAGCTGCACGCGCGGCCAGGCTGCCGGGTCGAGTTCGCGGATGCGCCCCATCAGTTCGTCGCGTTTGGCATCTCCGCACACAGCCAGGCAGGCACGGCCCATTGCGGTGGTGGCCAGAGGGATGCGGGAGCCAACGTCCAGGCTCAACGTCAGGGCCGATTCGCTACGGCAGTTCTCCACGTAGATCATGCTGAGCCGATCGCGCAGGCCCAGCGACACCATCGCATGCGAGTGGTCGGCCAGCTCCTGCATCAGCGGCCGGGCCACCTGCCGCATGTCCATGCGCGCCAGCATCGCGCTGCCCAGTGCCAGCACCGCGCTGCCGAGGCGGTAGCCGGTGTTGCCGCTGCCGTCGTCCGCATGCTCCAGATAACCGTGCTTGGTGAGGGTGTAGGTCAGGCGCGAGATGGTCGATTTGGGAAGCCCGCAGCGTCGCGCCAGCTCCTGGTTGCCCAGCATCCGGTCGCGCGATCGAAAGGCGCTGAGCACGTCCAGGCCGCGCGCCAGTGCCGTGACGAAGTGCCGGTCCTCCTTGGCGTTGATGGGGGGCTTGGAAGCCATGCCGGGCTGGCCAGTGCTCAGGTCACGGGCGTGAGCTTGGCGACCGACAGCGCCAGCCACTTGATGCCGTGCCGCGGAAAGTTGACCTGCGCGCGCGCATCGTCGCCCTGCCCTTCGATCGACATCACCGTGCCCTCGCCGAACTTGGTGTGGAACACTTTCATTCCGGCGACCAGGCCGTGCGTGGTCGACTTGCGCTGCGGCACCGGCGGGCTGGCGAAGGCATCCTTGCCAAAACCCCCCGCTGCCGTGCCGCCGCCGCGCGAACTGGGATAGCCGGAGCCGAAGCCAAAGGCCGAGCCGCCGAAATTCTGGTTCTTGGGCGTGAGCCACTTGAGTGCCGCTTCGGGCAGCTCCTCGAAGAACCGGCTCTTGATGTTGTAGCGCGTCTGCCCATGCAGCAGGCGGGTTTGCGAATAGCTCATGTACAGGCGCTTGCGCGCCCGCGTGATGGCCACGTACATCAGGCGCCGCTCTTCCTCCAGCCCTTCACGCTCGGTCATGGAGCGCTCACTGGGAAACAGGCCTTCTTCGAGCCCGCTGATGAACACGCAATCGAACTCGAGGCCCTTGGCCGAATGCACCGTCATCAACTGAATGGCATCCTGCCCCGCCTGGGCCTGGTTGTCGCCGGACTCCAGCGCGGCGTGGGTGAGAAAGGCAGCCAGCGGCGACAGTGTTTCGCCGGTTTCGGCGTCGGGGGGGATGTAGTCGGGGGCGGCGGCGCCCTCACCCCTGCCCTCTCCCGGAGGGAGAGGGAGCAAGTCCGGCTGGGGTGAGGGTGCATCCGGATCCAGCCCCTGGCTGACGGGCGACTGGCGCAGCATGCCGGGGCCGAGTTCATCGACCGGCAGCGCGACGGCGTCGCGCCCGAAGCCCTCCTGCGTGACGAAACTCTCCGCGGCATTGACCAGCTCTTCCAGATTCTCGACACGGTCGGCGCCTTCGCGCTCGCTCTTGTAATGCTGCACCAGGCCCGACTCCTGCAGGACCACCTCGATGATCTCGCGTAGCGTGAGGTCGAGCGTCTGCTCGCGCAGCGCATCGATCTTGCCGACGAAGGACGTCAGGTTGGCGCCGGCCTTGCCGGTGGTGGACCTCACCGCGTCGTGCAGCGAACAGCCGGCGGCCCGCGCCGCGTCCTGCAGTTGCTCGATGCTGCGCGCCCCGATGCCGCGCGGCGGAAAGTTGACGATCCGCAGGAAGCTGGTGTCGTCGTTGGGGTTCTCCAGCACCCGCAGGTACGCCAGCGCGTGCTTGATCTCGGCTCGCTCGAAGAACCGCAGGCCTCCATACACCCGGTAGGGCACGGCCGCGTTGAACAACGCCGTTTCGATGACCCGGCTCTGCGCATTGCTGCGGTAGAGCACTGCAATCTCGTTTCTCGAGACTCCGCCCTCCGGGCCATCCCCTCGAACGAGGTGCCGCATCTCCTCGACCATCCACTGCGCCTCGGCCAGGTCGGTGGGCGCCTCGTACACCCGCACCGGCTCGCCCGGGCCCTGGTCGGTGCGCAGGTTCTTGCCCAGCCGGGTCTTGTTGTGGCTGATCA
>JAKFEZ010000094.1:0-7053 GCA_036675435.1 Ramlibacter sp.
CCGACCCCCATGGTCATGCCGTCCTTGCAAAAGACGATGGCGTTGGACTTGACGAACTTGGCCACCTTCCAGGCGAACAGCAGGTCTTGCAGCTGCTGCGCCGTCGGCTGCTTGCGGGTGACGACCTTGAGCTCGCCGAGCGTCAACTCGCGGTTGTCGGCGGTCTGCATCAGCAGCCCCGAGCCCACCCGCTTGATGTCCATCGCGTTGCGGCCGTTGTCCCAGTCGGTGCTGCCGCCCGGTGGCAGGGCGATCTGCAGGATGCGCACATTGACCTTGCTCTTGAAGACCTCGAGCGCTTCGGCCGTGAAGTCGGGCGCCATCAGCACCTCGACGAACTGCTTGGACACGGCCTGCGCGGCCGCGCCGTCGAGCGGCCGGTTGAAGGCGATGATGCCGCCGAAGGCCGAAGTGGAATCGGTCTTGAACGCCTTGGAGTAGGCCTCCAGCGCGTCACGGCCTACGGCCACGCCGCAGGGATTGGCATGCTTGACGATGACGCAGGCCGCCCCGTCGCTCGCCGGGTTGAAGCTCTTCACGCACTCCCACGCGGCATCGGCGTCGGCGATGTTGTTGTACGACAGCTCCTTGCCCTGCAGCTGCCGGGCCGTCACCAGCGCGCCGGGGGCCGGGTACAGGTCGCGGTAGAAGGCGGCCTGCTGGTGCGGGTTCTCGCCGTAGCGAAGATCCTGCAGCTTGACGAAGCGTCCGTTGGCCTGGGCCGGGAACACACTGCGGGTGCCGTCGTGCCGGATGCTGGAGAGATAGTCGCTGATCGCGGCGTCGTAGTTGCTGACTCGGTTGAACGCGGCCACCGACAGCGCGAACCGGGTCGGATCCGACAGCTTGCCGTCGGCCTTCAGCTCCTGCAGCACCACGCCGTACTGCGACGCATCGGTGACCACGCCCACGTCCTTCCAGTTCTTGGCGGCCGAGCGCACCATCGCCGGCCCGCCGATGTCGATGTTCTCGATCGCCTCCTCCAGCGTGCACCCGGGCTTGGCGACGGTGGCCTCGAAGGGATAGAGATTGACCACCAGCAGGTCGATGGCGGCAATGCCGTGGGCCTGCAGCGCGGCCATGTGCTCGGGCAGGTCGCGCCGGGCCAGCAGGCCGCCGTGGACCTTGGGATGCAGCGTCTTGACGCGTCCGTCCAGCATCTCGGGAAAGTCGGTGACCTGGGCCACTTCGGTCACCGGCAGGCCGTTGTCGGCCAGCAGCTTGGCGGTGCCGCCGGTGGACACCAGGCGCACGCCGAGTGCGTGCAGCGCCTGCGCGAATTCGAGGATGCCGGTCTTGTCGGAAACGGAGATGAGTGCTTGCATGGTCTCTCTTCTAGTCGGTTGGGGACAGGCTGAAAAACTGTCCCGCAAAGTCTTCTGATCGGTTGGGGACAGAGCTGAAGATCTGTCCCGCAAAGTCATTGTTTAAGCAGCCGGTGTTCCAGCAGCTTCTTGCGCAGCGTATTGCGGTTCAGGCCGAGCCATTCGGCGGCCTTCGACTGGTTCTGGTCGGCCTTGGCCATCACCACTTCGAGCAGCGGCTTTTCGACCACCTTCACCAGCATCTCGTACATCCCGTCCGGTTCGGTACCGCGCAGATCGCGGAAATAGCCTTCCAGGCTGGTCCGAACGCATTCCTCTATGTGCTTCTTGCTCATACCTGCGCCGCCTCTTCCTCGCTGCCCATGCGTTCCGCCACCACCGGCATTCTGTCAGTGCCCTGCGCGAGCTCGTCAAAAAACCTGGCGACGGCGCTCGACTGCGCGGCGCTGTCTTCGATCAGGTTCATGCGCTCGCGAAATTCCGGCGCGCCGGGCAGGCCCTTCACATACCAGCCGATGTGCTTGCGCGCGCTGCGCACGCCAGTGAATTCGCCGTACAGGCTGTAGTGATCCTCCAGGTGCTCCAGCAGCAGCCGCCGCACTTCGGCGACCAGCGGCGGCGCCAGGTGCGTTCCAGTGGCCAGGAAATGCGCCATCTCGCGAAAAATCCAGGGCCGGCCCTGTGCGGCCCGCCCGATCATCACTGCGTCCGCGCCGGTGGCGGCCAGCACCGCGCGCGCCTTTTCAGGGGTAGTGATGTCGCCGTTGGCCACGACAGGCACTTGGACCGCGGACTTCACGGCCGCAATCGTGTCGTATTCCGCATGGCCGCCGTAACCCTGCTCGCGCGTGCGGCCGTGCACGGTGAGCATCTGGACGCCGGCGCTCTCGAACGCCCGGGCCAGCGCCACCGCGTTCTTGTGCGACTGCGACCAGCCGGTGCGCATCTTCAGCGTCACCGGCACGCCGTGCGGCTGGCATGCCGCGACCACCGCCTGCACGATGGCCAGCGCCAGCGCCTCGTCCTGCATCAGCGCGGAGCCAGCCCATTTGTTGCAGACCTTCTTGGCCGGGCACCCCATGTTGATGTCGATGATCTGCGCGCCGCGCTCGACGTTGTAGGCCGCGGCCTGCGCCATCATCGCGGCGTCGGTTCCGGCGATCTGCACCGCGATCGGGCCGGGCTCGCCGTCATGGTTGGCCCGACGCGAGGTCTTGAGGCTGTTCCACAACTCGCGCCGCGAGGTCACCATCTCGCTCACCGCGTAGCCGGCGCCCAGTTTGCGGCACAGCTGGCGGAAAGGCCGGTCCGTCACGCCCGCCATGGGCGCGGCGAACAGGTTGTTCGCCAGGGAGTGGGGGCCGATGTTCATGCGGGGGACGACTCGATGCTGCTGAAAAATGAGGCACGATTGTATGCCTGCCGGATTTCAGCCGTTGAAAAAAGAAACTGCGCATGCGCCTACAAGTTGGCGCATCGGCGCTCTCTATACTGCCCCGGCATGGACTGGCTCGATCCCCTCCTGAACCTGCTGGCCCTGCCCCGCTACGGCCTGAGCACGCTGTTCGTGGCGGCGTTCGTCAGCGCGACGCTGCTGCCCATGGGGTCGGAACCGGTGCTGTACGGCCTGCTGCGGCTGAACCCCGAAATGTTCTGGAGCGCCATTGCCGTCGCCACCGCCGGCAACACACTGGGCGGCGCCGTGGATTGGTGGATGGGCTATGGCGCGCACAAAGTGGTGGACAAGTACGGCCAGTCGCGCTCGCACGTCAAGGCCATCGAGTGGCTGGAACGCCTGGGGCCCAAGGCCTGCCTGCTGGCCTGGCTGCCGATCGTCGGTGATCCGCTGTGCGCCGTGGCCGGCTGGCTGCGGCTGTCGTTCTGGCCCTGCCTGGGCTACATGCTGATCGGCAAGTTCCTGCGCTATCTGACGATGACGATGGCGCTGCTGTACATCTGGCCTAGCTGAAGCGGAGCGCAAGTCCGAAAAATCGGATTGCTCATCTCACCATGGCAGCAAGGCAGCGCCGGCATCCGGCCAGACCGCCCACAGGAGTTGCCAATGGGGTCGTCGTTTCAAGGCGTCAGGCTCGCCGGGCGATGTTGCCTGCCGGCATGGCGAACCGTCGTAACGAACGCCCTCAGCTTTTCCAGGTCAATCGTGTGCGCGCCGCGCGAGACGCCGGTGGAAACGAGGATGTGTGACAGCAGCGGCGCGAAGCGCGACACGTTCTCGAGGTTCATGCCGCTGGCAATCGCCAGCCGTCCGGCGACGGCAGAACTCATCGCCGCGATCTTGGCAAGCGCGGGAGGTGCTCCGGTGGCCGCGCCGCTGGTCGTGGGAATCATTCCCAACGATCGGGCGATGCGCGCCGCCGCTGGCGGATCCGGTTCCTCAGCCTGGTGCTTGAACGCCACGCCCGCAAACACGTCAACTCCGATGTGGCGCCGCATCGCCTGCGCGAGCGCTTGCCCATCTGGGGCGACGCCGGCCGCGCTGATGCCCGAGGCGCCCACCCAGAGGGCACCCGCACCGGCTTCGGCCGCCGCGGCGAGGGCCGAGGCGGGCGGGACTGTCAACAGGCACAGGCCCACCAACGGACGCCCGCCCGCAGCCGTCGCTCGCGCCGCCCAAAGGTTGCGAAGCTCGCGGGCGATTCCCGCAAGCGGCGCATCCTCGCCGGCATGCGAGATGAGGAAAATGCCATCAGCCCCGCCGGTCAACGCCACCTCGGCCTGAGTTAGGGTGGTGTCCCGGTCGAGATGATGCAGGACGGTATAGACGCCGGTCATGTCACGAGTACAAGCGCAGCGGCCCCGGCTCACTCGACCTTCACGGCGCCACTGGCGAGCGTCGTTTTCCAGCGGCCGGAGCTTTGCGCCAGCCAGTTGCGGGCGGCCGCGCCGTCGCTATTGATCATGCGTGTGTCGAGTTGCCGGAATCGCGCCGCCAGCGCAGGCACATCCAGGGCCTGGCGCAACTGCTCCTGCCAGTATTCCCGCGTTACCTGTGGCGTCGCCTTGGGCACGGTGATCACGTAGCCGTAGGACAGGCTGAAGCCGGCGAACCCAGCCTGCTCCAGGGTGGGCACGTCGGGCAGTTCGGGGGAGCGCTCCTTGCCGGAGACCGCGAGGGCCACCAGCTTGCCCGACTGCAGATGCGGGCGTACACCGCCGATCACGACGAACGCGGCGTTCACGTGTCCGGCCAGCAGGTCGTTCACGGCCGGCGCGTTGCCGCGATATGGCACATGCGTGGCGTCGATGCCGGCACGCGCCGCGAAGGCGACGAAGGCCAGGTGGCCGGGACTGCCGTTGCCGGCCGAGGCGTAGCTGAGCTTGGTCTCCCTCGCCTTGCGCACGAACTCGTCCACGGTGCGGATGCCGCTCGAGGCCGGCACGGTCAGCACCTGCTCGAAGGCGCCGACCAGCCGCACCGGCGTCATGTCGGCCAGGGGCTCATAACCGAGTTTCGGATACAGATGGGGGCTGACGGTGATGGCGTTCTCGGCAGTGAACAGCAGGGTGTGGCCGTCGGGGTCGGCACGCAGGAGGGCCTGCACGCCCAGGTTGCCGTTGGCGCCGGTGACGTTCTCGACGACGACAGGCTGCCCGACGCGGCCGGACAGTTGCTCCGCAAGCACGCGGGCCATCACGTCCAGAGGGCCGCCAGCGGCGAAATTCACGATGATCTTCACTGGCTTGCGGGGAAAGGCCTGGGCCAGCGCGGCCAAGGGCGAGAGGGCGGCGAGCGAAAGAAGCGATCTGCGGTGGATGGTCATGGGATGGCTCTCAGGTCAGTACTTGCCGCTCAGCAGGGCGCCTGCCTGCGGCACGATGGTCTCAAGGCCTAGACGCTTGAGCATGGCGTAGGTGGTGCACACCGCGGCGGAAACGACGGGAATTCCGGCCTCGGCCTCTACCTGTGCGATCACTGGCAGCGAGGGCATCTGCACGCAGGCGGACAGCACGATGGCGTCGACGCCCTTGCGGTCCAGCCGCTTGTAGATCTCCAGCAGCCGCTGCGGATCGTGGCGTCCCACCTCCAGATTGTCCGGAATCTCCAGGGCGATGTGGTCCTGCACTTCGAAGCCCTCGGCGGCCAGATAGTCGACCACCAGCTGGGTCAGCGGCTTGAGGTATGGGCAGACCACCACGATGCGCTTCGCGCCCAGCGCCTGCAGGCCTTCCACCAGCGCGCCGGCGCTGGTGACCACCGGTGCCTCGGCGCCATTGTCCAGCGTGCGCTGGTGCAGCCGCCGCTCGGACTGGCGGTGGTAACCCAGGCCCATGCTCATGATGGCCACCAGGCAGGCGTAGCCCAGCACGTCGACCCGGGCGTCGCTCAGCTCCAGCGCGCAGCGGTCGCTGTCGCGGTCCATCGCCTCCAGCTCCTCCTTCACCACCCGCTTCATGCGCATGCGGCTGGAATGGAAGGTGAAGCGCTCGGGCCGGATGGCCTGGCGCGCCAGCAGCATGGCCGGGATCTCGGTCTCCATCGTGGTGTTCGACGAAGGCACGATCTGGCCGACACGGAATGAGGTCTGCGCGCTCATTGCGTCGCTCCGGTGGCGGCGCTGGCGGCGCCCAGCAGGTCAGGCAGCAGGTCGGGCAGAGCGCTGGCCGCCGGATCCATGAACTGCGCCGCCTGCAGCCCGCGGCGGTCCACCCGCAGGTCGAAGATGTCGAAGCGGTTGTAGTTGCCGGTGATGTCGTGCATCTGCCGGCCCTGGATGCAGCGGGCCAGGTCCAGCTCGGCATAGACGATGCCTTCGTCGTCGATCAGCGGCTCGCCGACCAGCCGGCCGTCCGGGCCGATCACGCCGGAGAAGGCGCTGTTCTTGCGCACCAGCAGCGCCCGCGAGCCGGGGAAGGCGGCGTCCATCTGTTCCACGATCTCGGGCGACACCGTGGAGCAGGACACCACCGTGTAGACCTTGCTCTCGAACGAGTGGGCCATGGCGCGCAGCTTGATCGCTTCGGCCATGTCGTAGTCGGGCGGCGCCACCGGCAGCGAAATGTAGCTGGCCAGGTGCACCAGCTCGCCTTGCGCCAGCAGCGCGAAGCGCGCCAGCGTGTTGGTGTTCTCGCCGCAGGCCAGCATGCCCACCGGGCCCACGGCCGTCTGGTGCACGCGCAGGCCGGAAGCGTCGCCGGGCGCCCAGGTCATCTTCTCGGCCCAGGTCGGCACCAGCTTGCGGTGCCGCCCGAGCAGGGCGCCGTCGGGTCCGATCAGCAGCATCGTGTTGTACAGCAGGCTGACGCTGCGGGCCGACCGCTCGTTGATGCCGATGGCGACGTGCACGCCGCAGTCGCGCGCGGCCTGGGCCAGGCGGGCGACCTCCGGCCCGGGCACTTCGACTGCGGCTTCGCACAACTTCTGGAACCAGGGGCTGCCGGCCACCGGGTTGCCGACCCAGCTCCAGTACGGATAGGCCGGCACGAACACTTCGGGAAACACCACCAGCTTGGCGCCCTGGCCGGCCGCTTCGCGGATCAGCCGGCAGGCCTTGGCTATGGTGGCGTGGGTGTCGAGGAACACCGGCGCCGCCTGGACGGCGGCGACCTTGAACTTGGGCAGGTTGAGCATGGCTTTCCCCTCAGACGGCCACGACCGGGTGGCGGATCTCGCCGATCTTCTCCACCGCGGCCACCACCACGTCGCCGGGCTTGAGCCATTCCTGCGGGTTGCGCCCGGCGCCCACGCCCTCGGGCGTGCCGGTGGCGA
>JAKFEZ010000246.1:0-32337 GCA_036675435.1 Ramlibacter sp.
GGTGCGCGGCTCGGCGATCACGCTGCCGCGCACGCTCAGGATGCGCGCGGCGCCGGTGCCCGCGGAAATCTGGGCAGCGATGTCGGCCGCCTTGGTGTAGTTCAGCTGGAACGACTGGGTGCGCACCGCTTCCAGGCTCTGGATGGCGACCCGTGACTCGAGGTCCAGCTTTTCCTTGGACGCGATTTCATCCTTCGGGGCGATCCACAGCACGTTGCCGGTCTTGCGCATGCCCAGGCCCTTGGCCTGCAGCACGATGTCCAGCGCCTGGTCCCAGGGCACGTCCTTCAGGCGCAGCGTGACCGCGCCGGTAACCGAGTCCGACGTCACGATGTTGAAGTTGGTGAAGTCGGCGATCACCTGCAGCAGCGAGCGCACCTCGATGTTCTGGAAGTTGAGCGACAGCTTCTCGCCGCCAAAGCCGGGGCCCTGCGTCAGCTTGCTCGGGTCGACCTTGAGCTGCCTGACCTCGACCACGAACTGGTTGTCGCTCTGGTAGGCGCTGTGCTCCCAGGCGCCCTTGGGCTCGATCACGACTCGCACGCGGTCGCCCACCTGGAATGTGGTCACGCTCTGAACCGGTGTGCCGAAGTCGGTGACGTCGAGACGCCGGCGCAGGCCCTCGGGCAAGGTGGATTTCAGGAATTCCACCACCAGGCTCTGGCCCTGCTGGCGGATATCGACGCCTACCTGATTGTTGGGCAGTGCCACGATGACGCGCCCGGAGCTGTCGGTGCCGCGCCGGAAATCCAGGTCCTTGATCGGCTGGGTCTCGACGTTGCGGCTTTCGGCAAAGGCCGGCTGCGCGGTGGCTGCCGGTCCGCCGGCAACTACCGCATCCAGCACCACCAGCAGCGACTTGCCCTGCAATTGCGCCTTGTAGGCGGCCGGCGCCTTGAGGTTCAGGACCAGCCGGGTGCGATCCCCGGCCTGGACGACGTTGACCGAGCGGACATTGCCCTGGTTGATTTCGACCGTGTTGCGCCCCAGCCCGTTGGTGGCGCCCGGAACGTCAAGGGCAATCCGCGCCGGCGCCTGGATGGCGAAGCCGGCCGGAACCCCTTGCAAAGGCTGCGAAAAATCGACTCGCACCACTTCGACGCCACCCTGGATGGAGCTGCTGACGGCTTCGACCACGGTTTGCGCCGCGGCTGAAAACGACCAGCCCCCCGCCACCAGCACGCTTGCGAGCGCCCACGCCCTCCGCCAGGCGATCAGGTTATTCTTCATTTCGACCTCTCTTGCAATTGCAGTGTGGCTGTGCGCTCTATCCATTCCCCGGCCGCGTCCTGCACGATCTCGCGCAGGACCACTTCCGTCTCTCCCACCTTCACGATCTTTCCGAAGTTCTGCCCCAGGTAATTGCCGGGGCGCACCTGGTACAGCAGGTTGTCCACGCGCAGCAGCGCGACAGGCCTGCCTTCCTTGGTCATCGTGCCCACCATGTGCATGGCATCCAGCGGGTACCCTTCCAGCGGCTCCTTGCGGCGGGACAGCTCGGGGGCGACCAGCGCAGCGTTGGAGGTGGACTGGGAAGACTCGCGCTTGAGGGCCTGGGTCAGCTTCTGGTTGCTGAAGGGATCGGTGGTCGATTCCTGGTTGTAGGCCTGGGGCGTGAACTTCTTCGGCTCGGGGATGGGCTGCACCTTGGGCTTGGTTTCGGCCCGCTGCTGGGTCATCCAGTCCTGCAGTTCTTCCTGGCCGGAAGCCCCGCAGGCTGCGAGCACGACGGCTGCGGACGCTGCCGCGATGGCGGTCTTGGCGCTCATTTCTTCTTGGCTCCTGGCGTACTGGCTTTGCGCTGGGCTTCGACTTCCTCGCCGTCGAGGTAGCGGAAGGTCTTGGCGGTGGCCTCCATCAGCAGCACGCCGTCCTTGCCGGGGGTCACGATCAGGTTGTTCAGGGTCACGATGCGCGACAGGTTGGCGATGTCGGAGGCGAACGCGCCGACGTCGTGGAAACGCCCGGTGACGCGCAGGGAGATCGGCAGCTCGGCGTAGTACTCCTTGACGCTGACGCTGCCCGGGCGGAACAGCTCGAAGGCCAGGCTTCGGCCCAGGCCGGCCTGGTTGATGTCCGACAGCAGCGCATCCATCTCCGCCTTGCTGGGCAACTGCTTTTCGAGCTGCGTCACATACTGCTGGACCTGTTCGCGCTGTTTGCGCAGCGCCTCCAGGTTGACGGCCTGAGCCAGCTTCTTCTTGTAGTCTTCGCGCAGCACCAGCTCTTTTTGCAGTTCCTGCTCCAGCTCGGCATCGGAGTTGCTGAGCCACGCAAACCACAGGGCCACGACGATGGCAGCCGCCAAGGCCAGGCACAAGGCGACGCGCGGAACCGCCGGCCACGAAGAAGGGTCGTTGGGGTTGAGCCCCTTGAACTGGCCCACGACGGCCTGCTGCAGGGCAGCGGCGCTGTACTTGGATGTAGATGAGGAGGCCATGGCGTCAGGTCTTGGCAGGAGCGGAAGCGCCGGCGGTGGGCACGGAAGCGCCGGCTGCCGGGGCGGAGGCGCCATTGGCCGCCTGTTGCGCCTCGCTGGCGCGCAGCAGCTTCACCCGCATGGTGAAGTTGGAAACCCGCCGCACATCGCGCGGGCTCAGGGTGACGTTGGCCGCCGTGATCTCGACCAGCTCGGGGCGGGTCAGCCAGGGGCTGTTGTTGCCCAGGTTGCGCAGCAGTTCGGACACCCGCTCGTTGGATTGCGCCATGCCCTGGATCGAGACCGTCTGGTTGTCCTGCTTCAGGCTGGTCACATAGACGCCGTCGGGAAGCTGCTTGACGAGCTCATTGAGCAGGTGCACCGGCATGTTGCGGTCGGCCTGGAGGTCTTCGACGGCCTGTTGCCGGGCGCGCAGCGCGGCGATCTGCGTCTGCAGGGTGGCGATGTCCTTGATCTGCCCTTCCAGCCGCTTGATCTCGGTCTGCAGCACCAGGTTGCGGTCTTGCTGGTTCGAGATCTGGGCGGCGTACCAAAGGTAGATGGTGCCGGCAATGATGCCGCCAGCCACGGCCGCCGCCCCCAGGGCGGCAAAGAACGCCTCGCGCCTTCGCTTGCGCGCGGCCTCTCGGTGCGGAAGCAGGTTGATCAGGATCACGACAGGAACCTCCGCATCGCCAGGCCGCACGAGGTCAGGTAGGACGGCGCTTCGCGGCGCATCTTCTTCTCGCGCACGCCCTCGCCGACGTGCATGCCCTCGAACGGGTTGGCCAGGTTGCAGGGGAAGGACGTCTGCATGGTGACGGCGTCCGTCAGGCCGGGCAGCGCGGCCGAGCCGCCCGCCAGCATCACGTAGTCGACCCGGTTGTGCGGCGTGCTGGTGAAGAAGAACTGCAGGGCCCGGGCGACTTCCTGGGCCATGCTTTCGACGAAGGGCTGGAGCACGCCCGAGTCGTAGTCCTCGGGCAGGTCGCCGTTGCGCTTCTTGGTTTCGGCTTCTTCCGGCGAAAAGCCGTACTGCCGCACGATCAGCTGCGTCAGCTGGGCGCCGCCGAAGGCCTGGTCGCGGTCGTACAGCACCTCGTCGTTGCGGATGACCTGCATGCTGGTGGTGAATGCGCCGACTTCGAACAGCGCGACCATGGTGTCCACGCCCTGGCTGGGCAAGGCCTGGATGAGGCGGGCGGCGGCCATGCGGGATGAATAGGACTCGACGTCGATGATCATGGGCTTGAGGCCGGCGGCTTCCGCCAGACCCTGCCGATCCTGCACCTTCTCCTTGCGCGAGGCCGCGATCAGCACTTCGACGTCGCCGGCCGAGGTGGTGCTCGGCCCGATCACGCAGAAATCGAGGCTGACCTCATCCAGCGAGAACGGGATGTACTGGTTGGCCTCGGCTTCGACCTGCACCTCGAGTTCCTGCTCGGACAAGCCGCCGGGCAGGATGATCTTCTTGGTGATGACGGCCGAGGGCGGCAGGGCCATGGCCACGTTTCGGGTGCGGGTGCCGCTCTTCTTGACGACGCGGCGCATGGCTTCGGCGACTTCGTCGAATTTCTCGACGTTGCCATCGGTGATCCAGCCACGCTCCAGCGGCTCGATCGCGCAGCGCTCGAGCACCAGGTTGCCTTCCTTGTCGCGCCCGAGCTCAACCAGCTTCACGCTGGATGAGCTGATATCCAAGCCCAGCAGTGGCGCTGGCTGGCTGGAAAATAACGACCCCAAAGAGATCAATTCGGTCTCCTGAAACACCGCATTTCAAGGCGTAACAAACTTAAGATTTCACTTCAATGCTAGCAGTAACATCCTTGTCACGCAAAGAGATTTTCCGTTTCAACCCACCTGGACCGTTGTCAAAAACTGACGAGCTGAGCTGCCATACTGGTTAGCCCCAGGTCGCCGCGCCGGCAACTAAACCTCGGCCGCATGATCCGAGCCTGGGCCCCCTTTCAACTAAAGACAGCAATTCCAGGCGGCGTTTTTATAATGGCCCCCGGGACGTTACGTGGATACCTATGCCTTCTGAACCCAGCTCCGACTCGACCGGCAAATCCGCCCCGCGTTCCGGCAGTGGCCTGCGCGGCTGGCAGCGCGGCCTGCTGCGCGTCGCGCTCTGGGGTAGCGGCGTGGCGCTGGCCGCCGCCAGCTCCTTCGTGATCATCGTGGGGGTGGCGCTGGCGGTGGCTTATCCCAATCTGCCGGATGTGTCCGACCTGCTCGACTACCGCCCCAAGCTGCCGCTGCGGGTCTACTCGGCCGAAGGCGTGCTGATCGGCGAATTCGGCGAGGAGCGGCGCAACCTGACGCCGATCAAGGACATCCCGAAGGTCATGACCGACGCCGTGCTGGCGATCGAGGACTCGCGTTTCTATTCGCACGGGGGTGTCGACTATCGCGGCCTGCTGCGCGCCGCGATCGCCAACCTGGGCCGGGTCAAGAGCCAGGGCGCCTCGACCATCACGATGCAGGTGGCCCGCAACGTCTACCTGTCGTCCGAGAAGACCTTCACCCGCAAGCTCTATGAAGTGCTGCTGACCTTCAAGCTCGAGCACCTGCTCTCCAAGGACCAGATCCTGGAGATCTACATGAACCAGATTTATCTGGGCAATCGCGCGTACGGCTTCGCTGCCGCGGCCGACACTTATTTCGGCAAGCCCATGAAAGAGCTCACCATTGCCGAGGCGGCCATGCTGGCCGGGTTGCCGAAGGCGCCGTCTTCGTTCAACCCGATCGTCAACCCGACCCGGGCGCGCTCGCGCCAGCTCTACATCATCGAGCGGATGCAGGAGAACGGCTTCATCACCGCCGAGGCCGCCGAGGCGGCCAAGCGTCAGGAGCTGAAGATCCGAAGCGGCGGGGTGGACAACACGCGGGTGCATGCCGAGTACATCGCCGAGACGGTGCGCCAGCTGGTCTATGCGCAGTACGGCGACGACGCCTATACGCGCGGGCTGAACGTCTTCACCACCATCAAGGCAGCCCAGCAGGACACCGCCTACCGGGCCCTGCGCAAGGGCATCATGGACTATGAGCGCCGGCAGATCTACCGCGGCCCCGAGGAATTCGTGGACCTGCCGCCGGACGGCAAGGATGCCGACGACGCCATCGACGACGCGCTGGCCGACCACCCGGATAACGGCGACGTCATGGCGGCCGTGGTGCTGGAGGCGAACCCCAAGAAGATCGTGGCGGTGCGCCTGAACAGCGAGCGGGTGGAGATCACCGGCGAGGGCCTGCGGCCGGCCCAATCGGGCCTGTCGGAGAAGGCGCCGCCCAAGATCAAGATCCGCCGCGGTGCCGTGATCCGGGTCGCCAAGACACCGAAGAACACCTGGGAGATCACCCAGCTGCCGGAAATCGAAGGCGCTTTCGTGGCACTCGATCCGCGCGATGGCGCTATCCAGGCGCTGGTGGGCGGCTTCGACTTCAACAAGAACAAGTTCAACCACGTGACGCAGGCCTGGCGCCAGCCCGGCTCGTCGTTCAAGCCCTTCATCTATTCGGCCGCCCTCGAAAAAGGCTTCACGCCCTCGACGGTGATCAACGACGCGCCGCTGTTCTTCGACGCCGGCGTCACCGGCGGACAGCCCTGGGAGCCGAAGAACTACGACGGCAAGTTCGAAGGCCCTATGCCGCTGCACACGGCCCTGGCCAAGTCCAAGAACATGGTCTCCATTCGCATCCTGCAGGCGGTGGGCACGCAGAACGCGCAGGACTGGGTCACCCGCTTCGGCTTCGACGCCGAAAAGCACCCGGCCTACCTCACCATGGCGCTGGGCGCGGGTGCGGTAACTCCGATGCAGATGGCCACCGGCTATTCGGTTTTCGCCAATGGCGGCTACCGCATCAATCCCTGGCTGATCACCAAGATCACCGACCAGAAAGGCCGGGTGGTGGTGGAGAGCCAGCCACCGCTGCCCAACGAGTCGGTGCGCGCCGTCGATGCGCGCAACGCCTTCATCATGAACCGGCTGCTGCAGGAGATCGCCCGCTCCGGGACAGCGGCCCGGGCGCAAAGGGAACTCAAGCGGGTCGATCTCTACGGCAAGACCGGCACCACCAACGATTCCATCGACACCTGGTTCGCGGGCTTTCAGCCCACCCTGGCCGCCGTGGTCTGGATGGGCTATGACACCCCGCGATCACTCGGCGATCGCGAAACCGGCGGCGGCCTGAGCCTGCCGGTGTGGATCACGTTCATGGAGAACGCGCTCAAGGGCGTGCCGGTCATGGAGCCGTCCGCGCCCGAGGGCGTGGTCAACGTGGGCGGCGAGTGGTACTACGAGGAATATGCCCGCGGCGGCGGCGTGGCCAGCCTCGGCGGCGGCGGCCCGGAAGCCGCCCTCACCCCGATCGTCCCGGCCATTCCGGAGGACAAGAGCCTGATGAATTCCGACGGCTTGCCGCCCAACCGGCCGCAGCCCGCCCCCTCCGACGAGCGCAGGAGCATCCTGGACCTGTTCAGGAACTAGGCGCTTCGACCGTCTAGCCGAAACGCAGGGGCTGGCCACCCTGCTCGCCGGCATAGCGGCTCAGGTGGGTGAAAAATTCACCCTGGCCCTTGGTGTCGACCCAGTGCTCGCCGTCGAACTTGTAGTGGAAACCGCCGGCCCGGGCCGCCATCCACACCTCGTGCAGCGGCTTTTGCAGGTTCACCACGATCTGGCTGCCATTGCGAAAGGTCAGCGTGACCATCCCGCCGACCCGCTGGTTGTCCACATCGGCGTCGGATTCGTCGTTGATCCGGTCGCAGCAGGCCTCTATGCGGGCCAGCAGCGCCTCTGCGCGGTCCATGAATTCGGGGTCGGTCATCGGGGTCGTCATTACAATTTCACCATGTTCCATGTTTCCCAAATTCTAGTCAGCGGCCTGCCTGCGCGGCTTGCCCTTGCCTTGGCCGGGGTCGTTGCCCTGGCCGGGTGCGGCCAGCGCGGCCCGCTGTTCCTGCCCACCGGCGAGGCTGCCGCGGCCCGTGCCACGCTGCCGCAGACCTTGCGCCCAACCCCACCGGCTGTTGCGCCAGCGCCCATCGACACCCCCTCCACCACGGGCACCGCCACGCCCGCGCCCCGGCCATGACGGCCGCGTTGCTGCCTGGCCATCCGCACTTCGCCTACCGCGGCGATGCGCTGTTCGCCGAAAACCTGCGCCTGGCCGATCTGGCGCAGGCGCATGGCACGCCCCTGTTCGTCTATTCCAAGGCGGCCATGCTGGCCGCGCTGGCGGCCTACCAGCGCGGCTTTGCCGGTCGCAAGGCCCAGATCTGCTACGCCATGAAGGCCAACTCCTCGCTTGGCGTGCTGCAGGTGTTCGCCGAGGCGGGTTGCGGCTTCGACATCGTCTCCGGGGGTGAACTCGACCGTGTGCTGGCCGTCGGCGGCCAGGGCCGGGACATCATCTTCTCTGGCGTGGGCAAGACGCGGGCCGAAATGCGGCGCGCGCTCGACGTGGGCATCGGCTGCTTCAATGTGGAAAGCGAGGCCGAGCTGGAAGTGTTGAGCGAAGTGGCCACGGCGGCGGGCAAGACCGCCCCGGTGAGCATTCGCGTCAATCCCGACGTCGATCCGAAGACCCATCCCTACATCTCCACCGGCCTGAAAGGCAACAAGTTCGGTGTGGCGCACGAGCGCACCCTGCATGCCTACCGCCGGGCCGCCGAGCTGCCGGGCCTGGAGGTCGTGGGGATCGATTGCCACATCGGCTCGCAGATCACTGACGAGGCGCCTTACCTGGACGCGATGGACCGGGTGCTCGACCTGGTGCAGGCCGTCGAGGCCGCCGGCATTGCGCTGCACCACATCGATTTCGGCGGCGGCCTGGGCATCGACTACGACGGTGCCAAGCCGCCCGAGGCCGATGCGCTGTGGGCCAAGCTGTTCGCCCGGCTCGACGCGCGCGGGTTCGGGGACCGCCAGTTCATGATCGAGCCTGGCCGCTCGCTGATCGGCAACGCGGGCGTCTGCCTCACCGAAGTCCTGTATCTCAAGCCCGGCGAGCAGAAGAACTTCTGCGTGATCGACGCGGCGATGAATGACCTGCCCCGCCCCGCGATGTACCAGGCGTATCACGCGATCGCCCCCGTGCAGCGCAACGGCAAGCCGGCACAGCTGTATGACGTGGTGGGTCCGGTTTGCGAAAGCGGCGACTGGATCGGGCGCGATCGGGCGCTGGCGGTGCAGCCGGGCGAGCTGCTCGCCGTGCACTCGGCCGGCGCCTATTGCATGAGCATGGCCAGCAACTACAACACCCGTGGCCGGGCCGCCGAGGTCCTGGTGGATGGGGACCAGGCGCACCTGATTCGCCGGCGCGAGACAGCGGCCGACCAGATGCGGTGCGAAACCATCCTGCCGGTGCCGACGCGCTAGACAACAGCTCGGCCGCTGCCGCCCGCCGCTCAGGTGGACATTCGCCCGCGGCCGGCAGCCCCTGGCAGGCGCTTCTTCTTCCAGTATTGCGCCAGTCGCCAGCCGAGCAGCACAGCCAGGATGGCGGCGTAGACCGCTACTTCGGCGAAGTCGTTCTTGCCCGAGCGCATCCAGAAGAAATGCAGGATTCCCAGGCCGGCGATCACATAGACCAGCTTGTGCAGGGCTTGCCAGCGCCTGGCGCCCAGCGCCTTCACTGCGCGATTGAAGGAGGTGGCGGCCAGCGGCGTCAGCAACAGGAAGCCGCTGAAGCCCACCAGGATGAACGGCCGCTTGGCGATGTCCTTCGCGATCTCGGCGAAGTCGAAGCCCATGTCGAACCAGCTGTAGCTCACCAGGTGCAGCACCACGTAGAAATAGACGAACAGCCCCAGCATCCGGCGAAACCGCGCCAGCGCCGGCTGGCCCGTGATCACGCGCAGCGGCGTCACCGCCAGCGTGATGCACAGGAAGCGCAAAGTCCAGTCGCCGGTTGCGCGGATCAGGTATTCGGCCGGATTGGCCCCGAGGTTGTCGGTGAGGGCGCCGTAGAAAAGCCAGGCGAACGGCAACAGCGCCAGCACGAACAGCACCGGCTTTGCCGCGGGATGGAGAAGCGCGGGCGCGACCCGGCCGCGCCCGCGCGCCGGGGGCAGCGCCATCAGTAGTTCTTCTTCAGGTCCATGCCGGCGTACAGCTGCCCGACCTGGGCCTCGTAGCCATTGAACAGCAAGGTCTTGCGCTTCTTGGCAAACAGGCCATCCTCGCCGATGCGCCGCTCGGTGGCTTGGCTCCAGCGCGGGTGGTCGACGTTCGGGTTCACGTTGGAATAGAACCCGTATTCATTGGCGGCCGCCTTGTTCCATGCCGTCTTGGGCTCGCGGTCGGTGAAGCGGATGCGCACCAGGCTCTTGCCGCTCTTGAAGCCGTACTTCCACGGAACCACCAACCGCACCGGCGCGCCGTTCTGATTGGGGAGCACCTCGCCGTACATCCCGAAGGTCAGCAAGGTGAGCGGGTGCATGGCTTCGTCCAGGCGCAGGCCTTCGACGTATGGCCAATCGAGCACACGCGAGCCGACGAACGGCATGGTCTTGGGATCTTCCTGGGTAATGAACTCGACGAATCTGGCATTGCCCAGGGGCTCGACCTTCTGCACCAGCTTGCTCATCGAATAGCCGATCCACGGGATCACCATCGACCAGCCTTCGACGCAGCGCAGGCGATAGATGCGCTCTTCCTGCGTGCTGAGCTTGAGCAGGTCCTCGAGCGTGTACTTGGCCGGCTTTTTCACCAGCCCGTCGACTTCCACCGTCCAGGGTGTCGGCTTCAGGGTGTGGGCGTTCTTTGCCGGATCGGATTTATCGGTGCCGAACTCATAGAAGTTGTTGTAGCTGGTCGCGTCCTTGTAGTCGGTGACCTTTTCCATGGTCACGGCGCCGGGCACCGCGGATTTCTCGGCCGCCAGCGCCGCCAGTTTCCCCGGCCGCTGCACCTGCGCCATGGCTTCGCGGGATGCCCACGAAGCCAGCGCCGCGCCCGCGGCGCCGGACGCCATCAGCTTGAGCAGGCCGCGCCGGTTCTGATAGACCGCCTGCGGAGTGATCTCGCTGGGGGCCGCATGGTGAAAACCGTCGTGGTGCGTCTTGATCAGCATGGTGAATTCCTTGTATGGCCATCAGTCGGAATACGCACGTGAACCTTACATGGTTTCAGCTAGCCGGACGGCGAACGCCGTCAGAGCGTGCCATAGCTGTGCAGCCCCGACAGGAACATGTTGACGCCGAGGAAGGCAAAGGTGGTCACGGCCAAGCCGGCGAGCGCCCACCAGGCCGACACGGTGCCGCGCAGGCCCTTCATCAGGCGCATGTGCAGCCAGGCCGCGTAATTCAGCCAGACGATCAGCGCCCAGGTTTCCTTGGGGTCCCAGCTCCAGTAGCCGCCCCAGGCTTCGGCCGCCCACAGCGCGCCCAGCACGGTGGCGATGGTGAAGAAGGCAAAGCCCACGGCAATGGACTTGTACATCACGTCGTCCAGCACTTCGAAGGCCGGCAGGCGAGCCGCGATGCGGCGCCGGCCCAGCAGGATGCCCAGCGCGATCAGGGCCGACACCAGTGCATAGCCGACCCAGTAGCTGCCGCCCGCTTCGGCGACGCCACGCTGGCGGAAAGCGATCGGCACGAAGCACAGCGCCATGCCCAGCAGCCAGAGCGGGGTCAGCTTGTGCCAGCGGGTCTCGCTCGCCTGCTGTTTGATCAGGAACGCAAAGGCCACCATCGCCGACAGGGCGAAGGTGCCGTAGCCGATGAAATTGGCCGGAACGTGCAGCTTCATCCACCAGCTCTTGAGCGCTGGCACCAGCGGCTGGATCTCATGGGCCTCGCGCACGACCGTGTACCAGAGCAGGAAGCCCACGGCGGCGCTGACCACCAGCATGACGAAGGCGCCCAGCGCGCGCGTGTCGTACTGATCTTCGAAATACAGGTAGAAGGCCGTGGTGAGCCAGCAGAACAGCACGAACACTTCGTACAGGTTGCTCACCGGGATATGGCCGATGTCGGGCCCGAGCAGATAGCTTTCGTACCAGCGGACCATGGTGCCGATCAGCGCCATGCCGATGGCGACCCAGGCGAGGCGCGAGCCGATCCGCTCCATGGCATCGGCCTGCTTGCCGGAGAACATGCCGATCCAGTAGAAGGCGGTGCTCATGAAGAAGAGCACGCTCATCCACAGAATGGCCGATTGGCTGGACAGGAAGTACTTGAGCCAGAACACGCTTTCGGCGCGGGCCAGGCTGCCCTGGTAGGCGGCGATGGCCAGCAGCGAGAACCCGGCCGTCACCAGCATCAGCCAGCGCAGGGGGCGCCAGAACCAGCCCATCCAGACCGCGGCCGGAATGGCGCCCAGCAGGATGCCCTTCTCGTACACATCCATGTACTCCTCGTAGCGGGCAAACGCGAACAGACCCCCTGCGGCCACGACCAGCGCGAACAGCCAGTCGAGGGTGCTGCGGCGGGCGAAGAAACCCTCGTGAAGGGTCAGTGTCGTGGTGGCCGTGTTCATGCTTTGAGTCCTAACAGCCGCTCCTTGAGCAGCGTGAATTCGCGGTCGGCTTCGATGGTCTTGCGATTGCTCGATAGCGCCATGGTCGCCTTGGCGCCGGCGTCCTGCCCGGCCAGCCAGCACCAGACCCGCCGCTCGCGCACGTACAGCATCGCAAAAACGCCCAGGATCAGCAAGGCGCAGCCCAGATAGACAATGTTGCGCCCGGGGCTACGTGTCACCTGGAACACACTGGCCTGAACCTGGGTGAAATCCTGGAGCTGGAAGGCCATGGGCACCGGGTACATGTGGACGTCGCTGAGGGCCAGCACGGCCTGGGTCATGAAGGCCTGGGTCTTCTCGTTGGGCACGAGCGGCGCCAGGCCGGCCCGCTCCCGGGTGACCTGGGCCAGCTCGAACAGCGCGCCGTTGAGAATGCGCACCAGCACCTCGCCGGCCCGCGCGCGCTCGGCCTCCGGCACGTTGGCTTCCATGAAGTCCGACACCGCCTGCAGGCCGCCTGCGGGCTTGCCCGCCATGCCAGGCTGCTCGGCGCCGGCAAAAAGCGCCAGGGCGCGCCCGGTCGAGGCGGCGAGCTGCGTCGCCAGCTCCGGACGCGCAGGGTCGGTGGCCTGCGCCGAGTAGCGGCGAATCGCCAGCTCGCGCAAGGCGGGGTCGGCCAGGGCGGCACGCAGCCGGGTAAAGCCGTCCAGGCTGCCTTGATCGTCGGCCGGAACCCGCAGGTAGCGGAACTGCTCGGCCGGCGTGTCGCGCAGGCCCATGAGGAAGACCGGCGCGCCATCGCCCATGTCCACCGGCAGCATGTAGTTGTGGAACTCGCGCGCCTGGCCGGCGGCATCGCGCAGCTTGTAGGTGACGCTGGGGCCGACGTTGCGCAGCTCTTTCTTGGTGACGGTCTTGTTGGCCGCCCCCAGCCGCGAATCGATCGAGTGGCGCAGGTCGACCTTGCGCACGTCGGTGCCCGCCTTGTCGCCGCCGCCGAAGTTCTCCACGTTGATGACGCGCAGCCCGGTGTATTCCAGCGTCATCTTTTCCACGCCGTCGCCTTGCCCCCGGGTGAGCTGCGACGTGCCGCCGATCACGCCTTCGATCTCGAACGGCTTGGCGCGGCCGTTCATGGGCACCGCCTTGAGCTTCACGGTGGAGCCGCCGTCGTCGAAACTCGACTGGTAGATTTCGATGCCGCGGTGCCGCGCCGGATGGTTCACCTCCACCCGCGCCGGCACTTTCTCGCCGGTTTCGCGGTCGTGGATCACGATGTCGCTGGCGAACAGCTTCGGCATGCCGGTGGAGTAGTACTCGACGATGAACTTCTTCAGCTCGATCGAGAATGGCAACTCCTGCAGCAGGATGCCGTCCGACTGGTTCAGGATGGCCGTGCCCGACTGGGTGCCCTCGGTCACCAGGAGGTTGCCGCGAAAAGTGGGATTGCTGGCCGCAAGGCGGTGCTGCGGCTTGACGTCGGCGATCATGCCGCCGCCGGTATAGGGCGTCTTGCCGCCCATCAGCATCTGCGCGCGCACGATCAGGTCGCCATCGAGCAGGCCGCCCAGGCAGACCAGCACGATGGCGCTGTGGGCCGCCAGGTATCCCAGCTTGTTGGCCCCGCCGGCCTTGGCCGCCACCATCCAGCCGTCGCCGCCGGGCAAGGGGCGCCGCTGCAGCTTGACCTTCCAGCCGCCGCCAGCCAGCGTCTTGCCGATGCGTTGTGCGGCGGCCTCCGGCGTTTCGTTCAGCGAGGCCTGGGCCCGGTGGTGAAATGCCTGCAGGCTGCGCTCGCGGATGTCCTCTTTGTAGGCCCGCAGGTCAGCGATGATCTTGGGCGTGTTGCGGGCGATGCAAAGCGAGGTGCTGATCACCAGGAACGCCAGGATCAACAGGAACCACCACGCGCTGTAGACCGCATTGAGCTTCAAGGCCATGAACAGTTCGGCCCAGAACGGTCCGAACTGGTTGATGTAGTTCACCACCGGCTCGTGCTGCTTGAGCACGGTGCCGATCACCGAGGCGATGCAGATGACCGTCAGCAGCGAAATGGAGAACCGCATCGAAGACACCAGCTCTGCGGCCGAGCGCAGGGCATGGGATTCGGTCCGAAGGCGCAGGCCCTGGGTGGAGGCGGACATGGGATAGGTGGCGCTTGAAAGAAAAAAGGCGGGCCCTCCGGGAGGAGCCCGCCTTTTAGGGTTTGTTGTCGGCGGTTAGTTCAAATTCTGCGCCAAAAGCTCAACGCAGGCCGGCGATGTAGTCAGCCACCGCACGGATCTCACGGTCATTCAGGCGCGCCGCGATCTGGGTCATCTGCGGGCTGTTCTTGCGCTGTCCGTCGCGGAAGGCCTTGAGCTGCGTGTCGGTGTAGTCGGCATGCTGGCCCGACAGGCGCGGGTACTGCGAAGGCACGCCGGCGCCGTTGGGGCTGTGGCAGCCGGCGCAAGCGGCAACCTGGCGCTCGGCGATGCCGCCGCGGTAGATGCGCTCGCCCAGGGCGACCAGTTCCTTGTCCTTGGCGAACCCCGGCTTGGCCTTCTGGGAGGCCGCCCAGTAGCTGATGTTCTTCATGTCGGCGTCGTTCAACTGCGCCGCAAAGGCTTTCATGATCGGGCTGGGCCGCGTGCCGTCCTTGAATTCCTGCAGTTGCTTGACCAGGTACTCCGGATGCTGCTGGGCCAGCTTGGGATTGGCAGGGGTGCCGGAATTGCCGTCGGCGCCATGGCAGGAGGCGCACACCGCGGTGTATTTGGCGCTGCCCTGGGCCAGGTCCGGCTTGGCCGGAGCCTGCGGCGCCTTGGCGGCGGGAGCCGCCGGCGCCGGGCTGGCGGCAGCCGTCCCGTCCTTGGCGGCGGGCTGCTGGGCAAGGCTGGGGAACGCGGACGCTGCCAGCAGGGCAGCCATCAAGAGGTGGGCAAGCGACTTCATATCGGGGAGCATTCTTCTAGCGGTTCGTTGGCGCAAAACCTCGTGATTCTACAATGGCCGCACTCGGGTTTCCCCGCAAACCAAAAGGCACCTCATGACCTCCGCCCCGGCCCCACGCGCCGGAACCAAGACCGATGCCGCCCTCGCCCTGGGCTGGATGCACACGGCACGCTTCCTCACAACCGCCCCGACACTGGAGTTTCTGCCGCCGCTCACGGTGCCCGAAATCGCCTTCGTCGGCCGATCGAACGCGGGCAAATCCACCTGCATCAACACGCTGACGCAGCAAAAGCGGCTGGCTTTCGCCTCCAAGACGCCGGGCCGGACCCAGAGCATCAACCTGTTCACCCTGGGCAAGCAGGGCGTCACCGACGCGATCCTGGCCGACCTGCCGGGGTACGGCTACGCCGCCGTCCCCAAGCAGGACAAGCTGCGCTGGCAACAGGTGATGGCCAACTACCTGGTAACGCGCGAGAACCTCACGGCCGTGGTGCTGCTGTGCGACCCGCGCCACGGCCTCACCGAGCTCGACGACATCCTGCTCGAAGTGATACGGCCTCGCGTCGAGGAGGGCTTGAAATTCCTGCTGCTCCTGACCAAGGCCGACAAGCTCAATCGCAGCGAGCAGGCCAAGGCCCTGTCCATCGCCCGGCTGCAGGCCGGCGGCGGTGAGGTGAAGCTGTTTTCCGCGCTCAAGAAGCAGGGCGTGGAGGAAACCGCCCTGTTGCTGTCGCAATGGGCCCACCCGCCCGCCACGGCGCAACCGCCGGCGGCGGACGAGGAACCCGCCGCATGATCGAGACCTACCTGCGCGAACTGCCGCACGGCATCACGCTCAGCTGCCGGGCCGCCGGCGAGCGCGGGCGCCCGGTGCTGATGTTCCTGCATGGCTTTCCCGAAGCGGCCTTCGTCTGGGATGGCTTGCTCGAACATTTCGCCCGACCCGAGCACGGCGGCTTTCGCTGCGTTGCGCCCAATCTGCGCGGCTACGAAAAGTCGTCGCAGCCGGCCGAGGTGCAGGCCTATCGGGCCAAGTACCTGGTGCAGGACATTGCGGCACTGATCGAAGCCGAGGGCGCGCCGCTGGCGTGCCTGGTCGCGCACGACTGGGGCGGCGCCGTTGCCTGGAACCTGGCGAATCAGCAGCCGCATCTGCTCGGCAAGTTGGCCATCATCAACTCGCCCCACCCGGGCACCTTCCTGCGCGAACTCCAGACCAACCCGCGCCAGCAGGCGGCCAGCGAGTACATGAACCTGCTGGTGCGGCCCGATGCCGAGCAGTTGTTGCGCGAGGGCGATTACCGGCGCTTGTGGGAATTCTTCACCGACTGGGGCGGCGGCGCCTGGCTGACCGAGCCTTTGAAGCAGCAGTACCGAGACGTGTGGGATGCCAGCCTCACCGGCGGCTGCAACTACTACCGGGCGTCTCCCGTGCGCCCGCCGCGGCCCGGCGACGCCGGTGCGGCGGCCATCACGCTGCCGCGCGAAATGCTCACCGTGGGCCTGCCCACCCTGGTGCTCTGGGCGATGAACGACAAGGCGTTGCCTCCGGAGCTGGTCGAAGGACTCGATGACTACGTGCCGCAACTCACGCTGGAGAAGGTCGAAGGCGCGTCACACTGGATCATCCACGAGCAGCCGCAATGGGTAGCCGAACGAATCGGGCGCTTCCTGGCGGTGGGGCCGCATCAATAGACCGGCGCACTACCGGGCGGGCGCGACTTGAAGCGCTTGTGCACCCAGTAGTACTGCTCGGGCATGGTGTCGATGTAGTCCTGCAGGCGCCGGTTCATCAAGGCGGTGTCGGCCTCCAGGTCGCCGGAAGGAACATCGCGCCAGGCAGGCATGACGCGCACTTCGTAGCCGGCCGGCGTGAGCCGGGTGATCACCGGCACCACCTTGGCGCGTCCCAGCCGTGCGAAGCGCGACAGGGATGGCACTGTGGCCGCGGGCACGCCATAGAACGGCACGAAGATGGATTCCTGCGGCCCGAAATTCATGTCCGGCAGCAGGTAGAGCGGCGCCCCGCGGCGAAGGGCCCCGACGATCTCCTTGACGCCGGCGGCGCGGCCGAACGGCTGCCCGGCCTCGAACCGCTGGCGCCCGGCCAGCATCCAGGCGTCCAACACCTTGTTGGACTGGCCGGTGTAGATGCCGGTGAACTCGCGCGGCACCTGCTGCGTCAGCGCGGTCCAGCCGGCGTCCATGCCGACGAAATGCGGGGCGAAAAGGATCGTGGGGGTGACTCCGTCCAGTTCGTGCACCGCCCCGGTGAGTTCGAGCCGGCGGCGCGTGACCTCGGGCCGGCCGTGCCACAGCCAGCTGCGGTCGAGCCAGGCCTGGGCGAAGCGGATGAAGATCTGCGGCACCAGCTCGGCCCGCCTTGCCGGCGTCCAGTCGGGAAAGCACAGCGACAGGTTGACCTGGACGATATGGCGCCGCGGCAACACCACCCCATAGAGAAACCAGCCCAGCAGCCAGCCCAGCCCGCGCACCCAAGGCAGCGGCAGGTGCGCCAGCAGGCGCATGAAGAGAATGCCCAGGTGGCTCATGCGTCCGGTCCGGGGGCCGGGGCGTCCGGCCGGCGGGCCGCGGCGCCCGACCGATGGGCCTCGGGATGCGGCTGCTTGTAGCGCGCGTAGCCCCACAGGTATTGCTGCGGGCATTCGCGCACCAGCGCTTCCATGGCCCCGTTCACCTGTGCCGCCGCGCGCTCGGGGTCGCTCGCGAGTTCACCCGGGAAGCGCCGGAAATGCAGTCGATAGCCGCGTCCCCATGGCAGCCGCTCGCCCCACGTCAGCAGCACCGTGGCGCCGGTCTGCTGCGCCAGCCGGCTGGACAGGGTCATGGTGTAGGCCTCGCGCCCGAAAAACGTGGCCCACACGCCCATGCCTTGCGGCGGCACCTGGTCGGGCAGCAGCCCGACCGATTCGCCGGCCTTCAACGCCTTCAGCATCTGCTTGACGCCGGCCAGGGTGGTCGGCGCGACCGCCAGGTCAGCCCGCTCGCGCGCGGTGTCGACCAGGTCGCGCAGCCAGGGTTTGCGCGCCGGCCGGTAGAGCACGGTGATGCGCCCGAAGCGGGTGGCCAGGCCCTGTGCCGTGATCTCGAAACAGCCCAGGTGCGGGGTCAGAAAGAGAATGCCGCGGCCCCCTGCCTGCGCCTCGCCTACCAGCTCGGCGCCGTTCCATTCCAGCGGGACCGGACGGCCGAACCACAGCCGCGGCAACTCGGCCAGCAGCTTGCCGGTCTCGGCCACGGCCGGGCGAATCTCGCTGAAGCGCAGGCCGGCCTGGCGCGCGTTCTCCAGGAAGCGGGCCCTGTAGGTGGGCGACGCGAGGAACGCCAGCCAGCCCAGCGCTGCGCCCACCGCGTGCAGGACGGGCAGCGGCAGCAGCGCCAGCACGCGGAAAAAGGTCTTCACAAGCGTTTAGAATGCCCTGGTCGCCGAGTTATGAACTACTTGCAGGGCGACATAAAAAAAGATCTGCTAAAGCGTTCGCCCAAAGCTCCGGCACAAGGCAACGCGCCTTCAAGCAACCACTGGAGTTTATTCAAATGGCGAACGACTTTCTTTTTACTTCCGAATCCGTCTCCGAAGGCCACCCCGACAAGGTTGCCGACCAGATCTCCGATGCCATCCTCGATGCCATCTTCGCCCAGGACCCGCGCAGCCGTGTGGCGGCCGAAACCCTGACCAACACCGGCCTCGTGGTGCTGGCCGGCGAGATCACGACCAACGCCCACGTCGACTACATCCAGGTCGCGCGCGACACCATCAAGCGCATCGGCTACGACAACACCGACTACGGCATCGACTACAAGGGCTGCGCCGTGATGGTCTGCTACGACAAGCAGTCCAACGACATCGCCCAGGGCGTCGACCATGCCAGCGACGACCACCTGAACACCGGCGCCGGCGACCAGGGCCTGATGTTCGGCTATGCCTGCGACGAGACGCCGGAGCTGATGCCCGCGCCGATCTACTACGCGCACCGCCTGGTCGAGCGCCAGTCGCAGTTGCGCAAGGACGGGCGGCTGCCCTTCCTGCGGCCCGACGCCAAGAGCCAGGTCACCATGCGCTACGTCGACGGCAAGCCGCACAGCATCGACACCGTGGTGCTGTCCACCCAGCACAGCCCCGAGCAAAGCGACGGCAAGCACATGCTGCCTTCGTTCAACGAAGCCATCATCGAGGAAATCATCAAGCCGGTGCTGCCCAAGGAGTGGCTCAAGGAAACCCGTTTCCTGATCAACCCCACCGGCCGCTTCGTCGTCGGCGGCCCCCAGGGCGACTGCGGCCTGACCGGGCGCAAGATCATCGTCGACACCTACGGCGGCGCCTGCCCGCACGGCGGCGGCGCGTTCTCCGGCAAGGACCCGAGCAAGGTGGACCGCTCGGCGGCCTACGCGGCGCGCTACGTCGCCAAGAACATCGTGGCCGCCGGGATCGCGCGGCAGTGCCAGATCCAGGTGGCCTATGCCATCGGTGTGGCGCGACCCATGAACGTGACGGTGTACACCGAAGGCACCGGCGTGATCCCCGACCATCAGATCGCGGCGCTGGTGAACGAGCATTTCGACCTGCGCCCCAAGGGCATCATCCAGATGCTGGACCTGCTGCGCCCGATCTACGAAAAGACCGCGGCTTACGGCCACTTCGGCCGTGAAGAGCCCGAGTTCAGCTGGGAAAAGACCGACCGGGCCGCGCTGCTGCGCAGTGCCGCAGGCCTGAAGTAAGAACCTGGGGGGTCAGGCCTTGGCGCGCTTGTGCTCGGGCCGGATCGTCCAGTAATACAGGGTCTTGCCGCCGATCTTTTCGACTTTTTCGGGCGGCCACGCCTCCCCCATGTCGAAATCGTGCGACACCACCCGCGTCCCGACCTTCAACTGCCGCCACAGCTGCGGCCGCAATTGCTGGTTGATGGTCGGCAACAGGTAGAGCGTTACCACCGTGGCCTTCGAGAAGTCGGTCTTGAACAGATCGCCTACCCTGAAGTCCACCTTGCCCGACACGCCGGCGTCTTTCGCATTCTGCCGCGCCTCGGCGATCCGTGCCGGGTCGATGTCGATGCCCGTGCCTCGCGCGCCGCGGTCCTTTGCCGCTGAAATCACGATGCGGCCGTCGCCGCAGCCCAGGTCATACAGCACGTCCTTGCTGCCCACCTGCGCCAGGTCCAGCATGCGATCGACGATCGGCTGCGGCGTCGGAACATAAGGCACATCGAGCCGCGGCGCGCCTTCTTTCTGGGCGAAAACCAGGGCTGGGGCCAGAGCCAACAACAACATGCATAGCGTCCGCAGCGCAACGGCGGGCACAAGAGTGGCCAGTGGACTGGCGAAATGTCGAGGATCCATGGAACTCTCCCTTCAAAATGGACGAGGGCGGGCCGCCAGGCCCGAGGTACGGCGAGCCCGGCTCAGAAGCAGCATCAGCAGCCCGCCGAACGCCAGCACCCCGACCCCGATCCAGGCGGCATTCAAGCCTCCGAAGGACTGGCTGTACACGTACGACAGGCTCGACCACAGCATATACGCGCAGGTGCCACAGAACAGGATGGGCAGCAGCGGGAACAGGGGAACCTTGAAGGGCCTCGGGACGCCCGGCTCCCGCAACCGCAGCACGAAGAGCGCCAGCCCCGACAGCAGGAAGAACAGCCAGAACACGGGCGCGGTGAATTCGACCATCGCCTTGAAGCCGCTGCCGGTCCATGCGCCCAGCGCAACCAGCAGCAGCGCGGCCGCGCTTTGGGTTCGCATTGCATGCACCGGCGTGCCGCGAACGCCGTCCCAGAAGCCAAGCTTCGACAGCGCCGGCCAATCGCGGCCCACCGCAAAATTGGTACGCGCACCCACGATCATGGTCGCATTGATCGAGGTGAGCGCCGCGATCGCGACGATGATGGAGATGGCCTTCTCGCCCGCGCCGCCCAAAGCAATCCGCATCAGATCGGCCGCCAGCGCGTCGGACTTGGCCATGCCCTCCAGGCCGAGCCCGCGCCAATAGGCCCAGGTGACCATCAGGTACAGCGCCGTGATGATCAGGATCGAGCCGACCAGCGCGCGCACCATGTTGCGTGAGCCGTCCTTCAGTTCAGCACTGATGTAGCCCGCCTCGTTCCAGCCGCCGTAAGTCAACAGGACGAAAACCATGGCCAGGCCGAACGAAGCGGTTGCGGGCGCGCTGGCGCGCACGGCCGCGGCAGCCGGCGCCGGCGATCCGGCCCCTGCCAGAGATAGCGCGGCCACGACGATCAGCAGCAACCCGGCAACCTCGAGCGCGGTCAACCAGGTCTGTGTGAAGGAGCCGGCCCGGATGCCGCGCAGGTTGACCCATGAGAGCACGGCCACCGCGGCGGCGCCGTACACGGCCGGCCCCCAGGCCGCTCCGAAGCGGTTGAGCGGCAGCGCCTGGTTCATGTAGTCTCCGAAGACGAAAGCCAGCAACGCAATCGACCCGGTGGTGATGACCGAAAAACGTGCCCACCCGAACAGGAAAGCCACTGACCGGCCGTACGCTCGCTTGAGAAAATGATAGTCCCCGCCGGCGTTGGGGTAGGCCGTCGCCAGCTCGGCATAGCAAAGCGCGCCGATCAGCGAGACGACGCCGCCGAGCACCCAGGCTGCAAACATCCAAACGGTGCTTCCGGCCATTGCGGCCACCATGGAAGGCGCTTTGAAGATGCCAGCGCCGATCACGATGCCCACGATGAGCATCACTGCCTCGCGCAGTCCAAGCACCGACGCAGGCTCGCCCGTTCGGCTTTCGGGGTGTTTCATGGGAGTCCTCGTCCGCGACGGGCGAGACCCGTCAAAAAGAACGGCGACTATAAAAACGCCGCCAGCGGCGGCGTTGTCGTCTTTCCATGAAGCTGCCGGTAGGACAAGGTTTGGGTCCGGCTGCACCGGACAGGCAGCGCGAGGTGCTCTACCGGGTCGCCGCCTGCTGGCGCTCGTACTCGCCCCGCTTGAGCGCCAGATAGGTGGACCGGTCCATCTCGTGCAGTTGCCGGGGATAGCGCTCGGTGGCGTCGAACCAGGTCTGTATTCTTTTTTCGAGCTGTTGTTCGGGTGGCGCTTTCAGCGACGCCAGGTGCGCGTCGATGGCCAGGTAGTAGCGCATCGCGTTGCGCTCGACGACGCCGCGCATGCCGCCAATGGGAATCGGCTGGCCATTGCCATCCCGGCCGGTCACCGTGAACCCCACCTTGTCCGAGCCCACGGTGGCCAGATAGGCCTGCATCGCCATCCGGCCGGCCATGCCGTAGGCGTAGGAATAGCTCAAGTGCATGAAGGTGCGGCCCCGGTCGAGCGGCACCGCCGAGACGGCGATCCGGTAGTTCCTGGTGCCCAGTGGCCCATTGCCGGCGTGGAGGCGGCTTTCAAAATAGTCCGGCGTGGCGGCGACCGGCTGCCATGCAAAGTCCAGGCGATAGGCCTGCTCCAGCGGCTGGTCGTACTTGCGCCCGATCCGCACGTGCAGCGCCGCGCCCGAGTTGCCGGCCGTGGCCCGGCAGTATTTGGTGTTGAAGGGAAGGATCAGGATGTCGCACCAGTCCGCCGGATCGTTCAAGGCCCGGCTCACCAGCGCGAACGGATGGTCCAGCACGGCATAGATGTCGCCGGTGAGACCGTCGCCTGCTTCGGCCGAGTCGATGTGCATGGCACGCTGGAAGCCGTTGTTGCGCAGCTCTTCGCGCAGCTGTGCATGCTTGGCGCGCAAGGCATCGGCATCCGCCATCACCTGAAGCGGCATGACCGCCGCCAGGCAGGCGATGCACAACCTCAGCCAAAGGGCGGCCAGCCCGGTCCCGGCGTACCAGCGTGCTCTCATGGGTGTTTGCTCCGTCAATGGGTTTCCAGCGCCACGCCCCGCCGACGCCCGGCCGCGTCCTGCGAATCCAGCTCCAGGACCTCCTCCACGTCCAGCTGTATGCCCCCCATGAACAGCGAGTGAGGCTGCACCGCGTACAGGAAGCGCCCGCGCGGACCCAGGTCCAGGCACATGCGAAGCTGCGGCTGTGGCACTTGTTCCCATGCCCGGATCAGTCGCGAGCGCAGCAGGTTGTCGCCGCATTGCAGGTGGCGCAGCTTGTGATGATTGCGCGCAAGGTTGATGGCATCCAGGTAGGCCGAAGCGGCCTTGTTGCGGGTATGAAAATTCGGCGTGAGGTCAATGCCCAGCGTCAGCACCCGGCCCTCCACCTCCAGCGTGAAGTGGCGGCCCATCAAGCCGTCAGCGGCTTCGCCGTACTTGTAGGCCAGATGGAGATGGGATGGCGTCTTGCGAAGGGAATGCTTCATGGGGTAGGTCAGCCGCCGGTGGCCACGCCAGATTGCACGCGCACCCGCTGCACGGCTGTAGGACAAGGCAGCGATTGCCTGTGAGGCACGCCGGCCGCAATGCGGCGGCTGTCGTTGGCTCTCTCTCCTACAACCAGTCTCCTAGTTGACTGACTGCAGCGCCGCGGGGCCGGCCGAAGATGAGGAATGCACATGACGGCGCCAGGCGCTGCTGTGGCGCGTACCGCGGGGCAAGCCGCCGCAAGGAAAGGCATGCGCAATTTTCAGATTGACGACAAGGAGCAAACACATGGCTGCAGAAGATAGAGACCTCAATCGCGACCCCATCACCGACGAGCCGGGCGCGCATCCGGTGGGCACTGGCGTGGGCGCCACTGGCGGTGCCGTCGCCGGGGCGGCTGCGGGCGCCCTGGGCGGCCCGCTGGGCATGGCCGTGGGCGGCGTGGTGGGCGCGGTCGTCGGCGGACTGGCCGGCAAAGCGGTTGCCGAGTCGGTGAACCCCACGGCCGAAGAAGCCCACTGGCGCGAAAACTACGAGCGCGAGCCCTACTATGAGAAGGGCCGCAGCTTCGACGACTATGCCCCGGCCTATCGCCTGGGCCTGACCGGCCGCACCCGTTACGAGGGTGATTGGGACAGCGTCGAGCCGAGCCTCGCCTCCGAGTGGGACACGGCACGCGGCGGCTCCAGCCTCAGCTGGCCGCAGGCCCAACCCGCCAGCCGGGCGGCCTGGGACCGCATCGACAGCCAGGCCATGGTGTCGGACGGCAACCGCACCCGGGGCATGGGCTACGACGCCGGCACCTCCGGCGGCACCGGCTCCACGGCCGCCACCATGGGCGGCATGGCAGCGGGCGCGGACTTGGGCGCCACCACAGGTGGCCAGAGCCAAAGTCAAAGCCAGGGCATGAAGATGCCGAGCGACCGGGATAGCAGCTATGACGCCTCCAGTGACACCGGGCGCCCGAGCGGCGCCGCCGCCCGCGTCGGCGAAGCCCAGAGCGCAGGCAACCAGTCGGGTGACAGCTCGGACGTGATCGACGCGCTGGACGATTTGGCCGAGTGCTGCAAGGACGGCGAGTATGGCTTCCGTGCCTGCGCCGAACAGGCCCAGCGGTCGGACCTGAAGTCGCTGTTCCTGCAGCGCGCCGACGATTGCCGCGGCGCCGCCCAGGAGCTGTACGAGCAGATCCGCGGCTTGGGCGGCGAAGTCGACGAAGGCGGCAGCACCGCGGGCGCGATGCACCGCGGCTGGGTGTCGGTGAAGACGGCGCTATCCACCTATGACGACAAGGCGGTGCTGGAGGAATGCGAGCGCGGCGAGGACAACGCCATGGCCCGCTACCGCAAGGCGCTCAAGCAGCCGCTGCCGGCCGGAATCAAGCTGATCGTGGAACGTCAGATGCAGGGGGTGAAGCGCAACCACGACCAGGTCAAGATGTTGCGTGACCAGTTCCGCGCGCAGTCCTGACATTGGGTTGGAGTGAAGCTTGAGGCCGGCGCTGTGGCGTCGGCCTTTTTTTATCTGGTTCCCACGGCACGAAGGCGGCTTGTCCTACAGGCCGGGCGGCGCCGTTTTTTTATGGTTGGCGTAGAAAGGCTGCAGCGCCATGGACGAGCGTTCCTCCAACGCCCTCAAGACCTACCGCGACAAGCGCAACTTCGACGCCACGCCCGAGCCTGCGGCCGGCGGCGTGGCCAACGAGCAGGCACGCAGCTTCGTGATCCAGAAGCACTGGGCGACGCGGCTGCACTACGACTTCCGCCTGGAGCTGGCGGGCACCATGAAAAGCTGGGCCGTCCCCAAGGGGCCGAGCTTCGATCCGGCGGACAAGCGAATGGCGATGCCTACCGAGGACCACCCGATCTCGTACAACAGCTTCGAAGGCACCATTCCCGAGGGCAACTATGGCGCGGGCAAGGTGATCATCTGGGACAAAGGCACCTGGGTGCCGCTGGAGGATCCCTACCAGGGCTTGCGCGACGGGAAACTCAAGTTCGAGATGCGCGGCCACAAGATGCGGGGCCGCTGGACGCTGGTGCGAATGAAGGGCCGCGGCTCGGAAAAAAAAGAGCCCTGGCTCCTGATCAAGGAAAAAGACGAGTTCGTGCGCCCGGCCGCGCAGTTCAGCGTGGTCGACGAAATGCCGGACAGCGTCCGGGAACTGTCGGACCAGCCGGACGCCGACGCTGCGCCGGAGTCGTCCGATGGCGGCACGCGTTCCGGCAATCGACCCGACGGGCCGCCGGCGGGGGCGCGCCAGGCGGCGCTGCCTGAAAAGCTGCAGCCGCAGCTCGCCACGCTGGTGGACGAGCCGCCACGCGACGCCGGCAACTGGATCTTCGAGATCAAGTTCGACGGCTACCGCATGCTGACGCGCGCCGAGGGCGGCCAGGTGCGGCTCTTCACTCGCAACGGCAACGACTGGACCCACAAGCTGTCGCGCCTGGCGCAGGCGCTGGAAAGCATGGAACTGCCGGACGGCTGGTACGACGGCGAGATCATCATGCCCAGCGAGCGCGCGCCGGCGGATTTCCAGGCCTTGCAGAACGCCTTCGACAGCGCGCGTACCGCCGACATCGTCTATTACCTGTTCGACATCCCCTATTGCGCCGGCCATGACCTGCGCGATGTGCCGCTGCTGGAGCGCCGCGCCGTGCTGCAACGGGTGGTGGACCGCAAGCCGCACCCCCAGGTGCGCTTCTCCGCCGTCTTCGACGCCGCGCCCCAGGACGTGATCGCCTCGGCCTGCCGGCTCGGGCTGGAAGGGGTGATCGCCAAGCGCCGCGATTCGGCCTACGTCACGCGCCGTTCATCCGACTGGATCAAGCTCAAGTGCGGCCTGCGCCAGGAGTTCGTCATCGGCGGCTACACCGACCCGCGCGGCTCGCGCACCGGCCTCGGCTCGCTGCTGCTGGGCGTGCACGATGCGCAAGGCAAGCTGCGCTATGCCGGCAACGTCGGCACCGGCTTCGACGAGAAGATGCTGCGTCAGTTGCGCGAGCAGCTGGACGCCATCGTCACACGCGACAGCCCGTTCGCCGCCGGCGCCGAGATTCCCATGAACGCCCACTGGGTCGGGCCCGAGTTGGTGTGCGAGGTGGCATTCGGCGAGTGGACACGCGACGATCGCATCCGCCATTCGGTCTTTCATGGGCTGCGAAGCGACAAGAAGGCGGCCGCCATCGTGCGCGAGGAGCCGCGCCATACCGCCCCTGTCGACAAACCGGCCAAGGGGGGCAAGACGGACAAGACCGGCAAGGCCACCGGCAAGGAGCGCAAGGCGTCCAAGGCATCGGCAGCCGATACGCCTTCCACGGCAGCGCCACAGCCTCGCCTGCCGGCTTCCCTGCGGGTGAGCAATCCCGACCGTGTGGTCGACGCCGAGAGCGGCCTCACCAAGATCGAGCTGGTGCGCTACTACGCCCTGGTCGCTCCATTCATGATGGAGCACCTGAAAGACAGGCCGGTGGCGCTGGTGCGCGCCCCCTCCGGCATTGGCGGCGAGCTGTTCTTCCAGAAGCACGCCGAGCGCTACCAGATGTCCGGCATCGAGCAGCTGCCTGCGTCGTTCTTTCCCGGCCATGCGCAGATGCTGGAGGTGGTGTCGGCAGAAGGCCTGTTGTCCGCGGCCCAGATGAACGTGATCGAGTTCCACACCTGGAACGGCACGAAGCGGGCCATCGACAAGCCCGACCGCATGACCTTCGACCTCGACCCCGGCGAGGGCATCGGCTGGCCGCAGGTGCAGGAGGCGGCGCACCTGGTGCGGGCTTTCCTCGATGAGCTGCAACTGCCCTCGTTCCTGAAAACCAGCGGCGGGAAGGGACTGCACGTGGTGGTGCCGTTGAAGCGCCAGCTCGACTGGGACACGGTCAAGGATTTCTCGCAGGCCGTCGTGCAGCACCTGGCCAGCACGCTGCCGCAGCGCTTCGTCGCCAAGAGCGGACCGCGCAACCGGGTCGGCAAGATCTTCATCGACTACTTGCGCAACGGCTACGGCGCCACCACGGTGGCCGCCTGGTCGGCACGCGCGCGTCCGGGGCTGGGCATCTCGGTGCCGGCGCGCTGGGATGAACTCGATCACCTGAAAAGCGGCGCCCATTGGAACGTGCAGAGCGTCCATGCGCGCCTGGACCAGGGCAACCTGCCGTGGCAGGACTACGAGCAGCGCCGCACCGGACTGGCTGCGGCCATGAAAGCGCTGGGCTTTGCTCGCCGGTGAAACACGCAGCGCCACCATGCAGGAGAAATGGCCGCAAACACTCTGGATCGTGAGGCATGGCCAGAGTGCGGGCAACGTGGCGCGTGACGCGGCGGAAGCGGCCGGGCTGCCGGTGATCGACATAGCCGACCGCGACATCGACACGCCATTGTCCGATCTGGGCCGCATGCAAGCCCGGGCGCTGGGCCACTGGTTTCGCGAATTGCCGGTCGCGCAGCGGCCCGAAGTGGTGCTGTGCTCGCCCTACGTGCGTGCGCGCCAGACCGCCGAGCTTTTGTTCGACCAAGCCGGGCTGCCACGCGACCGCGTGCGGCTGCGGATCGACGAGCGCCTGCGCGAAAAGGAGTTCGGCATCCTGGACCGCCTCACCGTGCTCGGTATCCACCAGAAATATCCCGAGCTGGGCGAACAGCGCAAGCACGTGGGCAAGTTCTACTTTCGCCCGCCCGGCGGCGAGAGCTGGTGTGACGTGATCCTGCGCCTGCGCAGCCTGCTGGAGATGGTGACGCGCGAGTATTGCGCGCAGCGGGTGTTGGTGGTGGGGCACCAGGTGATCGTCAACTGCCTGCGTTACCTGATCGAGTGCATGGACGAGGCGCAGATCCTCGCCATAGACCGCCTGGGGGACGTTCCCAATTGCGGCGTGACCTCGTATGTGTGCGACGCCGGCCGCGATGCGCTGCGGCCGGACCTGGTGAACTTCGTCGCGCCCTTGCGGCAGGCCGGCGCACCGGTCACCATCGCGCCGGATGCGCTGGCGGCGCCGAAGCCATGAACACTCGGCCTGCTGGCGATCGCGAGGCGTGGTTGCGACTGGACGGCCGCATGCTGCGCGGCTGGCCGCTGCCTGCCATTTCCCACGAGGCTGACAAAGAGGCGCGAGGCCGGGTGCTGGTGGTGGCCGGCAGCCGCGAAATGCCGGGCGCTGCCCTGTTGGCGGCCGTCGCGGCCCTGCGGGCTGGCGCGGGCAAGCTGGTCATCGCCACGGGGGAGTCGGTCGCCGCGCCCCTGGCCATGGCGGCGCCCGAGGCCCGCGTGATCGCCTTGCCTGAAACGCCCGGCGGCGCACTGGCCACCCAGGGGCTGCGCCTGCTGGAAGACGCCGCGCGGGGCACCGACGCCGCACTGCTCGGCCCGGGCTTGATGGACGAACCCGGAACCGTCGCATTCGTTGCCGCGCTGCTGCCCCTGCTTGCCGCCGCGCCGGTGATCCTGGACGCGCTGGCCATGAACGTCGTCGGCCAGCAGGAGCGTCTGCAGCAACCCGTGCTGCTGACGCCGCACGCCGGCGAAATGGCCCATCTGACCGCGCTCAGCAAGGACGCAATTTCCGGCGATCCGGCGCCCGCGGTGACCGCCGCCGCGCGGCGATGGGGTTGCGTGGTTGCGCTCAAGGGCGCGACCACGCTGATCGCTGCACCGGACGGTGGGCGCTGGCGCCACGATGGCGGCGCGCCGGGCCTGGCCACCTCCGGCTCGGGTGACGTGCTGGCTGGCGTCATCGCAGGGCTGGCCGCCCAGCAAGTGCCGCTGGCCCAGGCCGCAGCCTGGGGCGTGGTGCTGCATGCGCTGGCCGGCAGCGCGTTGGCGCGCCGCCTGGGCCCGCTGGGCTACCTGGCGCGCGAGTTGCCGGGTGAAATCCCGGTGTTGGTGCGCAAACTGCAGGGGCGGCGAATCAGCCCGGCGAGGGATCGGCCCAGGGGATAGTCAGGCTCACACGTTGGCGGCCATCGCGCGAGAGCTCAACGCCCTCGGCTGCGGCGAGTGCCTGGACATCCGCCCAGTCGAGGCGGCGGTAAGGCGCCTCGGTCGAGAAACCCTCCTGGCCCTCGGTGGGCCGCAGCGTCAGCGTGAGCAGTGCGCCGGCGGCACTGGCTTCGCCTTTCAGAATCAGATCGGCCGGTGACGGCGATTCGTCCGTCAGGTGGATCATGGCGGCCGTAAGTACGGTGCGCATTGCCGAGCGTCGCACGCTGCCGGCCGGTGCGCCGACTTCGTTGCGCACTGCATATCCGCGAAACGTGAAGCTGGTCGTCAGCAAGCCCAGGCATTCAGCCGCGCCTTCGCCCACGCCTGTCGTCATCTCCTCTTCGGGCGCCAGCCAGGTCACCACGTCGAGGCAGGAATTGAGCGCAGCCCGGGCAAAGCCATTGATCTTGTGGGCGCCCTCGTGGACCTCGGCCAGATCCGGCTGCGGCATCCGCAGGCGGCGGTCCATCACTTCGTAGATCATGCCGATCGGCTGCAGGTTGACCACCAGATGGTGCCTCATGGAGGGAGCCAGTCGGCGCAGCAAGGCATAGCGGGCCGCCTCCGCCGGAGCGGCACTGGTCGGCACGGCCGTCGGTTCCTGCACTGATTGCGCGGTTGAAGTCATCGCTTCAAGGTTATTTCAGTGCGTCGCCGCTTGTCAACAAGGACACTCCGCAAAAAAGCGCGCGCGACAGGGGGCATGCGCACAAAGTGTTACGCGCTGCTGCATTGGTGACATCCGGCTTGCCTCAGGTTTCCTGAAAGGCCACCTCGCGCGTCTTGGAGATCGCCGGCAGCGCGACCAGTGCGACCAGCAGCACGGCGGCCACCAGCAGGCCCAGCGACAGCGGCCGGGTCACGAAGGTGGTGAAATCGCCGCGCGCGAGCAGCATGGCCCGCCGCAGGTTCTCTTCCATCATCGGTCCCAGCACGAACCCCAGCAGCAAGGGCGCCGGCTCGACCGCCACCTTGACGAACAGGTAGCCGATCAGCCCGAAGCCCGCCGCCTGGTACACGTCGAAAGTATTGTTGTTGATCGAATAGACGCCGATGCAGCAGAACACCAGGATCGCCGGGTACAGGTAGCGGTAAGGCACCTTGAGCAGCTTGACCCACAGGCCGATCAACGGCAGGTTCAGCACGATCAGCATCGCATTGCCGATCCACATCGACACGATCAGCCCCCAGAACAACTCGGGGTTGCTGGTCATGACCTGCGGGCCGGGCTGGATGTTGTGGATGGTCATGGCGCCGACCATCAGCGCCATCACGACGTTGGACGGGATGCCCAGCGTCAGCAGGGGAATGAACGAAGTCTGGGCGCCTGCGTTGTTGGCAGCCTCGGGGCCCGCCACGCCTTCGATCGCGCCGTGGCCGAACTCCTCCGGACGCTTCGAGAGTTTCTTCTCGACGGTGTAGGACGCGAACGAAGACAGGGTCGCGCCGCCGCCGGGCAGCATGCCCAGCAAGGTGCCCAGCGCCGTCCCGCGAATAGCCGCGGGGATCAGGCGGCGAAAGTCCTCGCGCGAGGGGAACAGGTGGGTGACCTTGTTGGTGAACGTCTCGCGATGCTCGCGCTGCTCCAGGTTCGAGACGATTTCGGCGAAGCCGAACAGGCCCATGGCCAGGGCGACGAAGTTCAGGCCGTCGGTCAGCTCCGGCACGCTGAAGGAATAGCGGGCCACGCCCGAGTTGACGTCGGTGCCGACCATGCCCAGCAGCAAGCCCAGGATGATGCCGCCCACGGCCTTGACCAGCGAGCCGGCAGCGAGCACGACGGCGCCGACCAGGCCCAGCACCATCAGCGAAAAGTATTCCGCGGGGCCGAACTTGAAGGCGAGCTCCGACATGGGCGTGGCGAATGCCGCCAGCACCAGCGTGGCGAAGCAGCCGGCGCCGAACGACGAGAGGCCGGCCGTGGCCAGTGCCGCGCCCGCGCGGCCCTTGCGCGCCATCTGGTAGCCATCGATCGCCGTGACGACGGAAGAGGATTCGCCGGGCAGGTTGACCAGGATGGCGGTGGTGGACCCGCCGTACTGCGCGCCATAGTAGATGCCCGACAGCATGATCAGCGCCGCAACGGGCGGCAACGTGTAGGTGACCGGCAGCAGCATGGCAATGGTGGCCGAGGGGCCGAGCCCTGGCAGCACGCCAATCAGCGTGCCGAGCAGGCAGCCGGTGAAGCAGTAGATCAGGTTTTGCAGCGTCAGGGCGGTGTCGAAGCCGAGCGCCAGGTGGTTGAGCAATTCCATGGTCTGGTGTCTTTCTCAGGCGATGAATGAAGGCCACAGGGGCAACTGCAGGTTGAGCCCGTAGATGAACGCACCCCAGCAGACCAGCAGCAGGAACGCTGCGTTGAGCAACGCTCCCTTCCACCTGAACTCGTGGCTTGCCCTGCTGGAGACCAGCACGAGCACGATCAGCGAAACCACCAGTCCAAGCCGGGTCAGCAGGAGCCCGAACAGCACCACCGACAGGAGAATCCAGGCCAGCGACCGCCAGTCGAAGAGCGGCAGCCCTTCAGGAGTGGCGCCGCGGCGTACCGCGCCCAGCACCACCACCACGCCGATGACGGCCAGCAAGACACCCAGCCAGAAAGGAAAGTAGGCCGGGCCCATCCGGTCGGCCGAGCCCATCTTGTACTGCGTCGCGCCGATCGCGAAGGCGATGCCGGCCACGAGGTAGATCAGTCCTGCAAGGAAGTCCTTGCGGTTGCGGATGGTGAGGGGGCTTTGCATTCGTGCTCCTTGCGGTGACGCCGGCCCTGCCGGCTGCTTGATTAGGTCATGTTATGACATAACTTATGTCACGGCATGAGATATTCCACGTATGCCCGCCCCAGCCTCGTTTTGCTACATTTGACCGCCCCCTCTGCTTTTTCCGCCTGAATGACCCGCATGCCCCAAGACAAGAAACCCGCCAAGGACGAGATCGCCGCGCGCTCGGCGTTTCGCTACAGCCTGCGGCGGTTCCTGCGGCACAGCGAGGATGCGGCCCGCGAGGCCGGGATCACCGGACTGCAGCACCTGCTGCTGCTGCACATCGCCGGCCTCGAAGACCGCGAATGGGCCACCGTGGGCGAACTCGCCGAGCTGCTGCAGGCCAAGCCCAACGGCGTGGTGGCGCTGGTCTCGCGCTGCGAGGAAATGGGGCTGGTCCGCCGCAAGCCGGGCAAGCAGGACCGCCGCCAGGTCGAAGTTCACCTGATGGCGAAAGGCCGCCGCTGCATCCAGAA
>JAKFEZ010000317.1:0-6982 GCA_036675435.1 Ramlibacter sp.
TGTATTTGAGCAGGCGCTCCTCGACGCGCAGGCACAGGTCCTGGTAGCGGATGCCGGGCTGCAGGGTCCAGACGCCGACGATCATCATCAGGTTGCTGTCCGAGTCCATCCGCAGCCAGGCGGTGTCGACCTTGGTCATGCGTTCACCGGCGAGACCCAGCATGCCGCCGGCAGCGCGCACGGCGCTTTTGCGCATCGCCTTCGCGTTCGTGCGCACCGCCTTGGCGGCCCGGCGCACCTGGCCGGTGGCTTGCGTGGCGATTTCCTGGGCAGCGATTCGGGTAACCATGCGTGTGTCTCCGTCGGTGCGACGTTGTTGGGCAGCGGCCCCTATTCTGGGCGGACGGCTGGCCTTAAGATACCGCGAAGTTACCCGCAGACACCGTGCAGCGGTAGATGCGCTCCCCCACCGCCAGAACTATTCCAGGAGCATTCATGGCCGATCTCAAAGCCACCTTCGAAGCCGCAGTCGCCTCGTCGAAGAACCTTTCGGAGCGACCCGACAATGCGACCCTGCTGAAGCTGTATGCCCTCTACAAGCAGGGCACCGCAGGCGACAACACCGAAAAAAAACCCGGCTTCGGCGACATGGTGGGGCGGGCCAAGTGGGATGCCTGGAATGGCTTGAAGGGCACCCCCGGCGACGCTGCCATGCAGCAGTATGTCGACCTGATCGCCTCGCTCAGCTGATCGCCGCCCGGCGGCATCGGTGGGTCAGGCTTTCTTGCGGGCGGCAGCCTTCTTGGCCGCCGGCGCCTTCTTGGCCGCGGCGCGCTTGGCCAGCGCCTGATCGAACGCCTTCAGGGGTTCCTTCTCGGCCAGCAGCAGGTCGAGGTTCTTGACGATCTCGGTTTCGATCCGCTCCTTGAACGCGCCCAGCAGAAAACCCAGCCGCGCATCCAGCTCGAAGTGGTCCTTGGTCACCTTCAGTTCGCCGTTGACGCCGGCGCGCGTGAAGCTCACCCGATCGGACTGCCGGCCCTCTTCGTAGGTGCAGGCCATGCCCAGCTTTTCCTCCGCCGTCTCGGCCCAGCGAAAGGCCAGCTTGCGCGCCGTGGCCAGCCCCAGCTGGTGGTCGCGGGTGATGTGGATGTCAGGCACTGCCGATCTCCTTGAGTAGTTGGTGTCGCCGGCCCTTGGGCATTTCCGCCAGGCGCCTGGCGGCATCGTAGAACCGCTGCCAGTCCCGGCCTTCGCGTTCGAACAGCGCCTCGAAGCCGGGCACCAGCTCGTCGTAGGCCGCCTGGGCGCCGAACAGGGCGTTGTTGGCACGCTGCACCCACAGGTCGTAGCCGCGGTAGCGCGCGGGGTCGCCGCCCCACCGTTCGCGCATCTGGGCGTACTGCTCGCGGAATTCGCGCATCGCCTCCTGTTTGAGCGCATCGCGCTGCGGGCCGCGGGTGTCCTTGTAGATCGCTTCCAGCCGCTTGCGCGTGGCCTGGGTCAGGGCGCGGAACTCCTGGCGCCGCCCGTTGAACTGGGCGTATTCCCGGCGCGCCGCCTCCGAGCCCTCGGTGGCCAGCCAGCGCGCGCCGCCGAGTCGCTCCACCGAGGTGGCGAACGATTCGTTGAACATGGTGTCGTTCTTGACATAGATCACCTGGTGCGCCAGCTCGTGGAAGATCAGGCGCGCCAGTTCGCCCTCGGGGTAGTTGATGAAGGTATTGAGCAGCGGGTCGCCGCCGGCCCAGTTCATCCAGCCGAGGGTGGAATAAGCCGGCACCGGATAGACGCTGGACTCGTAGCCCTGCGCCGCGATGCGAGCGGACTCGGCCCGGGCTTCGGCCTCATCGAAATAGCCCCGGTAACCCACGCAGCCGGTGACCGGAAAGCATGATTGCCGCAGCGTCAACGAGTACACCGGCGCCGACACCACGTTCCACACCACCGCGCTGCGCTGCAGGTCGGCATAGCGGCGATAGCTCGGGTTGTCGGGCAGATGAAGCTCGCGCACGGCGAAGTCGCGGATGCGCTGGCTCAGCGCCAGCCTGGACTTGAGGCGCGCGGTGGCCTGCTCGTCGCCCAGCCAGTCCGCCACCGGCCTGGCGGCGGTCATCACCTGCAGGTGGCCGGCGGCCGACTGCCAGTAGTAGCCGAGGTTGGCGCAGCCCGACAGGCACAGCAGCGTCGCCGCCACGGCCACCGTGCCCGCCAGTCCCATGATCACCCGGCCCTTCACGCCGGCCGGACTTCGACCAGGCAGTCGTAGAACACCGGCCCGCGGCCCATGTCCGTGAGCTTCTGGCTGGTGAGCTGGTTGACGTTGGTGCCATCCAGCCCGAGCTTGCGCCACCAGATGCCCAGGCCGTGCACCACGCCCGGCCGCGCGCGCGCAGACACCTGCGCCTTGCACAGGTATTCGCCGCGGTCGTTGAAGACCCGCACCACGTCGCCGGAGGCGATGCCGCGCGAGGCGGCGTCGGCGTCGTGCATCTCCAGCAGCGGCTCGCCCTCGATGTCGCGCAGGCTGCGGACGTTGACGAAAGTCGAATTGAGATAGTTGCGCGCGGGCGGCGAGATCATGGCCAGTGGATAGCGCGCCGAGCTGCCGGCCGGCTCGTAGTTGGGCAGATGATCGGGCAGGCCGTCCTGCCCCTGGCGGGCCAGCCGCTCGCTGAAGAATTCGCACTTGCCTGAGGGCGTCGGAAAACCACCCTGCGCAAACGGCGCGTCGGCTATCGGCAACGAGGCAAAGCCTTGCCCCAGCAGCCGCTCGAAATCGACCTTGTCGCCGAAAGCCGCGCGGCACAGGCTCTCGTCGTTTTCGGCAAAACAGGCGTCGGTGTAGCCCATGTGGCGCGCCAGCTCGCGAAAGATCTGCGTATTGGGCTTCGCCTCGCCCACCGGCGCGATGGCCGGCCGGTTCAGCAGCACGTCGGTGTGGCCGTAGGTGGCGTGGACATCCCAGTGCTCCAGTTGCGTGGTGGCGGGAAGTATGAAGTCGGCGTAGTCGGCGGTGTCGGTCTGGAAGTGCTCCAGCACCACGGTGAACAAGTCCTCGCGCGCAAAGCCGGCCACGACCCGCGACGACTGCGGCGCCACCGCCACCGGGTTGCTGTTGTAGACCACCAGGGCCTCGATGCGGGGGCCGAAGTCCGGCGAAGGCCCGCGCAGCAGGTCGTCGCCGATGGTGCTCATGTTGATCGTGCGCGGCGCGCGGCCGGCCAGCAGGTCGGGCCGCTGCAGGGCGGCCCACTGCACCGGAAACCGGCTTGAATTCGACAGCAGCACGCCACCGGCGGGATCGCGCCAGGCGCCGGTGAGCGCCGGCAGGCAGGCCACGGCCCGCACCGCATTGCCGCCGCCCCGCACCCGCTGCACGCCGTAGTTGAGCCGGATGGCGGCCGGCCGGGTGGTGCCCCAGTCGCGTGCCAGTGCCCGGATCTGCGCTGTTGGCAGGCCGCAGACCTCGGCCGCGCGCTCCGGGGTCCAGCGCAAGGCGCGTTCGCGCAGGCCCTCCCAGCCCAGCGTGTGGCGGTCGATGTAGTCGTGGTCCAGCCAGTCGTGGACGATCAGCTCGTGCATGATGGCCAGCGCCAGGGCCGCGTCGGTGCCCGGGCGCAGCTGCACGTGTTCGTGACACTTCTCGGCGGTTTCGGTGCGCCGCGGGTCGATGCAGACCAGCCGGGCGCCGGCCCGCTTGGCCTCCTGGGCCAGCCGCCAGAAATGCAGGTTGCTGGCGATCGAGTTGCTGCCCCAGATGAGGATCAGTCGCGACTGCGCGAAAAACTCGACCTTCATGCCCACCTTGGCGCCCAGCGTCTGCGTCAAGCCCTCGCCGCCGGCGCTGGCACAGATGGTCCGGTCCAGCCGGGAGGCGCCGAGGCGGTTGAAAAATCGCGCCGCGATGCTTTCGCCCTGCACGGTGCCCATGGTGCCGGCGAAGCTGTACGGCACGATGGCCTGCGGATCGCGCGCAGCGATGGCGCCGAGCCTGGCCGCGATCTGGCCCAGCGCTTCGTCCCAGCCGACCCGCACGAACTGCCCTGAACCCTTGGGGCCGACCCGCCGCAAGGGATGCAGCAGGCGCTCGGGGTGGTAGGTGCGCTGCGCATAGCGCGAGACCTTGGTGCACAGGACCCCGCCGGTATGCGGGTGCTCGGGATTGCCCTGCACCTTGACCGCCACGCCGTCCTCCACGGTGGTGATCCACGAGCAGGTGTCCGGGCAGTCGTGGGGACAGGCTCCGCGGACTAGGGCGGAGGCTTTCGACTGACTGACGCTAGGGGAGATGCGGATGGTGCTGCTCATGAGTTAACCCTATAGTTTGCTCAGCGGCTCGTCGTTGTCGGACGGCCCATCAGGAGACAAACATGAGTTTCATTGAATCTTTGGCCCGAGGCACGATGGTAGCCGCCCTGGCGCTTGCCGGTGTGATGGCGCATGCAGACGATGGGGTGACCAAGACGAGCGTGGTGGTCGGCCAGTCGGTGGCCCTGACGGGGCCCGGCTCGGCCTTGGCGGTGCCGTTCCACCAGGGCGCCAAGCTCTACTTCGACCGCATCAACGCCGGCGGCGGCGTGCTGGGCCGGCGGATCGAGCTGGTAACGCTGGATGACCGCGGCAACGCCAAGACCACGGCCGCCAATACCAAGAAGCTGCTGGAAGACGGCGTGCTGTCGCTGTTCGGCTACTACGGCTCGCCCCAGGTGACGGCCGCCTATCCCATGATCAAGGGCAGCGACGTCCTGATGTTCGCCCCGATGTCGGCCGCCGACGAATTTCGCGGCGCCCTGTACGAGAACGTCTATCTGCTGCGCCCGGGCTACTCCGAGGAAGCCGCGGCCATCACCCGCCACGCCGAAACGCTGGGCTCCAAACGGCTGGCTATCCTGCACGGCCCCGACAGCGAGTCGATGGCGGCGCTGGAGGCGGCCGAGCGGACCATGACCAGCCTGGGCGCCAACCTGGTGGCCAAGTCCCAGGTGGCGGGCGGCAGCGTCGCCAACAGCGTGGATAAGGCGCTGGCCGCCAAGCCCGAGTCGGTGCTGGTGATCGACGACGCCAACAGTGCGGCCAGCGCGGTGCGAGACCTGCGCGCCAAGGGTTTCCGCGGCCCGATCTACGGCTTCTCCAACACCGGCGAAAGCCTGCTCGCGGAGGAACTCGGGCCGGCGGGGGCGGGGGTGGTGGTGGTGCGGGTGGTGCCCAAGAGCGACACCGCCAAGGTGGCGGTGGTGCGCGAAATGATGGCCGACGCCCAGGCCGCCAACCTGGGCAAGCCCAACGTGTACATGCTGGAAGGCTATATCGCGGCGCGCGTCTATACAGAAGCGCTGCGGCGGGTGGCACGCGATCCCACCCGGGCCCGCCTGAAAAAAGCCATCGACGGGCTCGACGACGTCAACGTCGGCGGCTTCCGGGTGCATTTCGCCGGCGGCCGCGTCGCCTCCAGCATGGTCGAGCTGAGCCTGATCGACTCGCAGGGCAAGGTACGCGAATAGATGGAGAAAGAAAGGGCGCAGCCGGCTTGAGGCGGCTCGGGCCGGCTCGGCCGCTGCTTCAACCGATCTCGCGCGTCGCGGCCAGGCCGCGCATGAAGGCTTCGCAGCGCGCCAGTTGCTCGAGGCTGACGTACTCATCCGGCTGGTGCGCCTGCTCGATACTGCCCGGGCCGCACACGACGGTGGGAATGCCGGCGTTCTTGAACAGGCCCGCCTCGGTGCCGAAAGCCACCTGGGTGGTGCGCTGCTCGCCCGACAGGCGCTGGGCCAGGCGTGTGATGGGATCCTGCGCCGAGCCCAGGAAACTGGGAATCTCGCAGATTGTCTCGAAGCGAAAGCCGGCGTCGGCGGCCACCCGCTTCATCCCCGGTTCCAGCGCCCGCGCATGGGCCAGCAGCTCATCCTGCATGGCCTGGGCATCGGCGGTGGGCAGATCGCGGAATTCATAGCGGAACTCCGCGTCGCGCGGCACCACGTTGTCGGCGATGCCGCCGTGGAACTGGCCCACGCTGGCGGTGGAGAACGGCACGTCGAAGCCCTCGTAGCGCGGCTCGTCGCGCTCGAAGCCCTCGGCCATGTCGCGCAGCTTGCCCACCAGGCGCGCCGCCATCTCGATGGCGTTGACCGACTGCGGCGTGAGGGAAGAATGCGCCTCCTTGCCGCGCACGCAGCACCGGTACCGGTAGACGCCTTTGTGCGCAATCGCCGGCACCATGCTGGTCGGCTCGCCGATGACGCAGGCCAGCGGGTCGACCCCGGCATCGCGCATATCGGCGATCAAATCGCGCACCCCGAAGCAACCCACTTCCTCGTCGTAGCTGAAGGCGAAATGAACGGCGAACGGCGCGTCGCTTTCGAGGAAGCGGCCGGCGTTGGCCAGCGCGATGGCGATGAAGCTTTTCATGTCGGCCGAGCCGCGGCCGTACAGCCGGCCGTCCTTGACGCGGGCGCTGAGCGGGTCGTCGGTCCAGTCCTGGCCGTCCCACGGCACGGTGTCGGTATGACCGGAAAGTATCACGCCGGCCGGCTTGCCTTCGCCCAAGGTGGCAAAAAGATTGGCTTTGGTCTTGTCGGCATTGAACGTGAGCCGGCTTTTCACGCCCAGCCGGGCAAGCTCGTCACGGACGAGGTGGATCAGCGGCAGGTTGGAATGGGCGCTGACGGTGTCGAGGCCCACCAGCGCCTGCGCCAGCTCGAGTGACCGAGGCGACAGCGCCGCAAGAGGTGAATTCATCACCCGATTCTCGCGGATATCCCCAATTGGCGCACCCCGTCTGCGCGGGCGAGGTCCTGTTCACACTATTTTTGCAAGATGCGTTGCGGAGCAAAAAGGTCATGCGCAAGGCGCGAAACGCGGCCGGACTCAACGTCCGGCAAGGCTTCGCAACGCGGCGCATGGCTTTTTTGCTCCGCAACCCGAAGGGAACGTGGTTAAAACAACGCCACTCGTCGTTGCACTCCTAGCCCAGGCGGCCAGCCTGGGCGTCGTCGCGCGCCTAGATTGGCGCTGTTTTAACCACGTTCGCACTTGCAAAAAT
>JAKFEZ010000279.1:0-31898 GCA_036675435.1 Ramlibacter sp.
CAGATCGTTAGGAGTCACTCACATGAACACTTCCATCCGCGCCATTGCCGCCGCCGCCCTTGCCCTGGCTGCCACCTCCGGTTTCGCCGCCAGCGACACCGCCACCCTGAACGTCACGGCCAGCGTGGCCGCCGTTTGCAAGCTGACGCTGTCGGGCGACATGGCCTTCGGCGCCCTGGATCCCACGCTGACCACCAACGCCACGGCCAGCGTGACCGCCAGCTACAAGTGCACCAAGGGCACCCCGGTGACCAGCTTCACGGTGAACAGCACGACCACCGGCAGCTACAGCGGCTCGATGTCCGGCGCGACCGCCGGCAACACCGACGCCATCCCGTACACGATCACCTGGACCAACCCCACCGCCTACACCGGCGCGGGCCTGGGCGCCACGATCACGGCGAAGTCGGTGACCCTGAGCGGCACCGTCACGAACGCGAACTACGTGAACGTGACGCCGGACAGCTACTCCGGCTCGGTCGGCGTCGCGGTCAACTACTAAGCACCTGCCTGCCAGCACCCGCCGCCCCGTCGCGGGGCGGGCGGGAGCTTGGTCGCGTAGAAGCCATCCATGATCATGTGCCGACAAGTCTTGCTGCCGCTGCGGGGGGCGCTCACGGCCGCCCTGCTCCTGGCCAGCGGCCTGGCGGCGCAGGCGGCGACGAGCTCGGGCACGCTGCCGGTGACCGCAACCGTGCTGTCCAAGAACGTCTGCAAGTTCGTCACGCCGAACGTGAACGTGCCCTTCGGCACGATCGACCCCCGCCTCGCGACCAATGCGACGGTGACGGTGACCACCACGTTCAAGTGCACCGGCAGCGCGCCGACCGCGGCCTTCCTCATTACGGTGAACGACGGCCTGTGGTCCACCGGCGCCAACGCCCGGCGGATGCGCCACGCCACCACCACGACCGAGTTCATGCCGTACTCGCTCGCGGTCTCGCCCACGACCGGAACCGCGGCCAGGAACGTGAACCAAGTCCTCACCATCACCGGTACGGTGTTGCCCGTGGACTACCAGGATCGCTTCTCGGGGACCTATTCGGATACAGTCGTGCTGACGCTGACGCCCTGAAGTTCCCGCGTCGGCCCACCAAGCCGCTGTCCATGATGACCTTTCGCATTGCCGGCCGGCACGCCGCCCGGGCAGCCGCTTTCGCGGCGGCTGCCTGCGCCCTCGTGCCCGCGCTGGGCTCCGACTTCTCCGTCTCCCCGGTGCGCGTCGAACTGCGCCCGGGCGCGCTGAGCGAGACCATCACCGTGATGAACCACGCCGCGGCGCGCCTGCGGGTGTCGGTCAAGCTGATGGAGTGGACGCAGGACGAACAGGGCAACGACATCTACAAGGACTCGGGCGACATCGTCTACTTCCCGCGCCAGCTGGAAGTGGAGGCCGACGGCCGCCGCCTGGTGCGCGTGGGCGCCAAGACCCCCGCGGGGCCGACCGAGCGTACCTACCGGGTCTTCATCGAGGAGCAGCCGGAGGCATCGCCGGAAGGGCGCAACGCCCAGATCGCCGTCTACTTCCGCTTCGGCGTGCCGATCTTCCTGCCGCCCGCGGTGCCGCGCATGCAGGCGGACGTCGGCGAGCCCGTCCTGGACAAGGGCAAGCTGTCCCTGCAGGTGCGCAACGGCGGCAACCAGCACTTCCGCGTGGTGCGGGTGGTCGTCAGCGACGGCGCGGGCCACCAGCAGGAGATAGCGGGCTGGTATTCGCTGGCGGGCGCGCAGAAGACGTACACGCTCGACATCCCGGCCGAAGTCTGCCGCCGGGCGAAGACGCTGAACGTGACCGTCGAAGGAGAAGGCGTCCGCGCGGATCGCAAGCTCGATGTCGATCCCGCGCGCTGCCTCTGAGCGTTTTTCCGGCGGCCAGCGGCCGTCGCCCGCCTTCCTGTTGTTGCTTGCCATGGGTTGCTGCGCAGCCCCAACGGCACACACCCAGCAGCGCGCGCCCGCGGCGCAGGGGCCGGCCGCGCAGCCGGAGCACGCCATCCTCACGCTGCGCACCAACGGCGTGGAGCGCGGAGAGTTCACCGTGCTGCGCATCGCGGACGGCGATTTCTGGATCGCCGCCGCGGACCTGCCCAAGCTCCAGATCGAGCCGCGCGAGCAGGCCCGGCGCGAACACGGCGGGGAAACCTGGTATTCCGCCCGCCGCCTGGGGGCCACGTCGGTGCGCTTCGAAGAGCAGGACCTGCGGCTGGTCATCGATTTTCGCGCCGACGTGCTGGCCGGCACGCAGGTGGACTTGTCCAACCGCGCCGCGCCCGTGCCCTTGTCGGACCCGGTGAACAGCCTGGTCCTCAGCTACCGCCTCGGGGTGGAAAAGCCGGCGCAGGGGCGCACGGTCGTCGCGGCCGACACCGACCTGAACGTCCGGGTGGCGGGGATCCTGCTGCGCCAGGAGATGCGGCTGGACTCGTCGCCGGACCGCAAGCGGGTGACGCGCGGCGCCACCCAGGCCATCTGGGACGACCGCAAGAACGCGCGCCGCTACATCGCCGGCGACGTGGTTTCGCACGCCGGCCCGTACGGCAGCACCATCACGGGGGCGGGCGCGATGGTCGCCAAGGTCTACGACCTGGCGCCGGACCTGGTGCGCCAGCCCACCGCCAACATCCATGCCAGCACCACGCTGCCCGCCGACGTGGAGGTGCAGGTGGACGGCACCACGATCTACCGGGGCCGGGTGGCGCCGGGGCCGATCACCCTGGACAACCTGCTTCTCAGCGGCGGCACCCGGACCGTGCGCGTCGTGGTGACGGACTCCGCGGGCCGCCAGCAGATCATCGAGCAGCCCTTCCTCTTTGCCGACACCGTGCTGGCCAAGGGCTTCCACGAGTACAACTACTTCGCCGGCAAGCGCTCGGACATCTCCGAGACCAACACCTTCGTCTACCGCGAGAGCGCCTGGCAGGGGTACCACCGCTACGGACTGAGCGACGACCTCACGGTGTCGGCCGGCGGCGAAGGCAACGCGGATTTCCACAACGTCGGCGCCGGCATCACGCTGCGCAGCGACCGCGCGGGGCTGCTGGCGGTGGACCTGATGCGCCATACGGACCGCGCAGCCGGCACCAGCGCCAACGGCTGGTCGGCGCGCTACACCTACCAGTCGCCGCTGGGGTCCCTGGTGCTGGGACGGCGGCAGTTCGGCGACCGCTTCCACAGCTTCGCCACCACCCTGGACAACCCGTTCCCGCGGCGCGAGACGCGCATCGGCTTCGCCACGAGCTGGTGGCGCCTGAACTTCTCCGCCGACTGGGTGCGCAGCGTCAAGGCGGCCGAGACGCAGGACAACCGGTTCGCGCGACTGTCCACGAATCTCTCGCGCAAGGTCAGCCTCTTCGCGGAATACCAGACGACCCGCGTCAACGGCAAGGACGGGTCGGCCTTCAACGTCTACCTGCGCGCCGACCTGGAGAACGACCACTGGGTGAGCACCACGGCGCAGAGCCAGTCTGGCATCCGCGACTACGAGGTGCAGGCGGGCAAGCAGCTGCCGGCGGGGGAGGGCTTCGGCTACCGGGTGGGCACCACGGTCAGCTCCGCCGACGGCGGCTCGTCGCAGCGCTCGTCGTTCCTGGCGGCGGACCTGAACCTGCGGCCGGCCAGCGCCAGCCTGTACGCGCAGACGACCCCCGGCGGGCAAGGCGGGACGTACGTGCTGGGACAGGTGTCGGGCGCGCTGGTCGCGCTGGATGGATACTGGGGGATGACGCGGCAGGTGACCGACGGCTTCGCCCTGGTCAAGCTGGGCGTGCCGCAGAAGGACGTGGAGATCCTCCTGAACAACCAGCCGCAGGGCCGCACCGATGCCCTGGGCCGGCTGTTCCTGCCGCAGGTGGGCTCGTTCGGGCGCCAGGACATCACCATCAACGACAAGGAGCTGGGCATGCAATACACGATGACGGAGCGCAGGCGCACCATCGCTCCCAGCTACCGCAGCGGCACCATCGTCGACTTCGGCGTGCGCAAGGTCAACGCGGTGGCCGGCACGGCCTGGCAGGTGCAGGGCGGCGAACGCAAGCCGATCGTCGCCCGGTCCTGGACGATGGCCGGCGACGCGGGCTCGGTGGCCATCGAAACCGGCTCCGCCGGGGACTTCTACCTGGAAAATGCGGAGGCCGGGGTGTACACCGGCAGCCTGCGCATCCAGGACCGCGCGTACACCTGCCGCATGACGGTGCCGACGTTCCCGGAGCCGGTGCACGAACTGAAGGAAGGCCTTGTCTGTGAGTAGAGCCCTGCTGCTGCTTGTGCTGTGCCTGGCGCCGCTGGCGGCGCCGGCTGCCGTGGTGTGCCGGCTGGTGTCCGGCGGCAGCCTCGGCTTCGGCGCGTACGACTTCTTTTCGCCGGCGCCGAACGACAGCCTGGCCAACGTCACCGTCACCTGCGCGCGGGACGGCGGCCCGCAGAACACCACGCTGCTGATGCGGGTGGACCAGGGGATCAACGGAGCCACCGTGAGCGCGCGGCGGCTGCTGCACACCGGGGGTACCGGCGACACGCTGGCCTACGGCCTGTACCGTGACGTCGGCCGCACCAACGTGTGGGGCGCCACCGACAACGTGAACACGATGTCGGCGACCCTGTCCATCCCGAATCGAAGCTCCGGCTTCGCCACGTTCGTGATCTACGGGCGCATTCCGGCGGGACAGGACGTCAGCGCCGGCACCTACCGGGACACGGTCGGCGTGACGCTGATCTATTGAGTCAGACGGCGCCGGGCGGCACCGCGGTGATGTCGGTGGCGACGGCCGGGCCCTCGCCGTACTCGTTGGCCGGCGCGCTGGGCTGCACCAGCCAGTAGATCATGATCGCCCAGCCGATGAAGGGGATCAGCCACACCAGCTGGAACCAGCCGCTCTTGCCCATGTCGTGCAGGCGGCGCGCGCCCACGGCCAGGGAAGGCAGCAGCAACGCGAGGTTGGCCAGGAAGCCGAGCATCTCGAGCCGCAAGGCCTGGAACACGACGGCGACGCCGACGCAGGCCAGGAAGAACCACCAGTATTCCGAGCGGCCCGCGCGACCGTTGAAGTCGACGTACTTGTCCCGCAGGCAACGGATGACGGCTGTCTTGAAGTCCATGGAACCCCTCCTCGTTGTAAGCGAGGCCATCATACGGACGCGACGGGCGAACGCAAGCAACTAGTTCCGGACCGGCGGCAGGCTGTCGCCGAGGCGCCCGCCGAAGAACCCGGGGCGGTCCAGCAGGCGTTCGGCCAGGGCGCGAACCGACCTGGCGTCCCCCAGCTGGCCGCCGGCCAGGGCGCGCACGTATCCCGCAGTCACGCTGCGGCTGTCCAGGCGTTCTGCCACGCGCAGGTGATGGGCCGATTCACTGGCGCTGCCTTCCATCAGGAGCACCAGGGCCATCGCCGCATGACTCTCGCCGAAGTTGCGATCCAGCTCCAGGGCGCGCGCGAAGGCATCGCGAGCCGCCGCCAGGTCCCGCAGCAGCAGGCACGCCCAGCCGAGCGCATGCCACGTGCCGATGTGGCCGGGCAGCGTGCGGATCGCCTGTTCGAGGTGCCGGCGCGCTTCGGGCACGTCACCGGCGAGCAAGCTGGCGAGCCCGAGCGCTGACCAGGTCCGGCCGTCGCGCGGATTGACCTGCAGCGCGCGCCGCAGCAGGCCCGCGGCCCGGTCCGCCTGCCGGCGCGCGAGTGCCACGTAGGCTGCGGAAACGAGGGCTTCGGCCGACGGGTGGGGCTCGAGCAGCGCTTCGTCGGCGAGCGCCGTGGCTGCGGCAAAGCGCTCGAGATCGACGGCGACGAGGGCAGCGACGCCCATGGCTTGCCGTTGCAGGCGTCCGCTCGCCTGCTGCTGCTCGACCCACTGCCAGGCTTCCGGAAGCAGCCCGAGGTGATGCATGGAGCGCAGCCAGAGGACTTGCAGGCGCCCCAGCAGTTCGTCGTCGGTCCCCGACTGGGCGATCGTGGGGGCCACGGCATCGCGGCAGGCCGCGTGGTGGCCAGCGCACAGGTGCACCAGCGCGACGTCGTGCAGCAGCGCGGCGTGGTGGCCGGCGAGGGCCTGCACGCGCGCAAGCAGCGCGAGGGCTTCGTCCCACTCGCAACGCGCCATGGCGACGTGCGCGCGCCGGTGCAGCCATGCAGCGGGCTCCAGCCCGTGCGCCTCGGCCACCTCGATGGCGGACAGGGCGGCGTCGTGCTCGCCGGCGGCAAGCGCCGCCTCGCAGACTTCGGCGAGCAGGTGGGCGTTGGCAGGGTCCTGCGCGAGATAGCCCTGCAATTGCCGCAGTCGGTTGGCGCGCGCGGCGGCGGTCGGTTCCATGGCTTGTGCTCTCCCTAGCAAGACAGATCCCAGTCGGCAGCGGTGCCCAGCATCTTGCGCACGTGCAGCAGGGCCTGCTTGTGGATCTGCGAGATGCGTCCCTTCGTGAGCTGCAGGTCGGCCGCGATGCGCTCGAACGGTACGTCCTGCATGTAATGGCTTTTCAACACGGTGCGCTCCTGGGTGGGCAGGCGCTCGACGGCACGCAGCAGCCTTTCGCGCAGCTGCCTGAGTTGCACGCCTTCGTAGAAGTGTGCGGTGCCCGTCGCCCCCGGCCGTTCGACCATCGCGGTGCCTTCGAGCATCCAGCATACCGCCAGCCCCACGCCCACCTCCGCCACGAAGCGCATCAGTTGCTCCGATGTCTGCGGCGCGCCGGGCGCTGAAGCCGTTTCCGCCAGCGCGCCCTCGCGCACGTCCTGCAGCCGCTCCACCCGCAGGCGCTGCCGCACGGCGATCTGCTGCTGCTTCTCGGTGAGTTTTTCCAGCCCGTTGAGGATGGCTCCATGCATCCGGCGCGCGGCGAAGGTCCGGAACTGCACGCCGCGCGCGGGATCAAACCGGTCCATCGCCTCCAGCAGCCCGACGCACGCCAGCTGTTGGTAGTCGCCAAATTCGATCTCGTCGTGGAAGCGCCTGGAAAAGTAGGAAGCCGCGACGACTTTTGCGTACGGCAGGTGGAGATCCAGCAGGCGCTCGCGTGCCTGCTCGTCCCCCGCGCCGCGCAGCCGCCGCCACAGCAGCCCTTCGTCCTCCGGATGCGTCGCGTGGTCCACGCCACCCTCAGTGGAACGAGCCCACGAGTGCCTTCAAGAGCAGCGACCATCCGTCGACGAGCACGAACATGAGGACCTTGATGGGGAGCGCCACGGTGGTCGGAGGCATCATCATCATCCCGAGGGACATCAGGACCGAAGAGACGACCAGGTCGATCAGGAGGAAAGGCAAGAAAACGAGAAAGCCGATCTGGAACGCGGCGCGAAGTTCCGACAGCATGAAGGCGGGGATGAGCTGCAGGGTGCCGATGTCCTGCATGCCTTGCGGGGGCGCGGCTCTCGACAGCTCGACGACGAGCGCCAGGTCCTGCTCCCGCGTCTGCTTCACCATGAACTCGCGCAGCGGCGCCAGACCCTTGGCGTAGGCGTCTTCCATGCCAAGGGCGCCGTTCATGAACGGCTGGAACGCGTTCTCGTTCAGGTTCATCAGCACCGGCGACATGGTGAAGAGAGTGAAGAACAGCGCCAGCCCGATCAGCACGGGATTCGGGGGAGTCTCCGGCATGCCGATGGCGTGCCGCAACATCGACAACACGATGATGATGCGCAGGAAGGACGTGACGCAGATCAGGAGCGCCGGCAGCACGGCGAGCACGCTCAGCCCCAACACGACGCGGACCGCCTGCGCGGTGTCGGCCGGTCCGCGTTCCACTGCAGCGACGGCGGCATGCGGGCAGGAAACCGCCACGGCTGCCAGCACGACCAGCAGGAGGCGCGTGGTTCTCATGAGGCCTCCCCTTCACCGGCAGCCTTGCGCTGCGACAGGACGGTCACCTGCTGCGGGGTGCATGCCAGCAGGTATTCCTCGCCGTGCCACTTCACCACGTGGACACTCGCCTGGGGCGTGAGCGCTACGCTCCCCAGGCGGGAAGGAACGCCTCGCGCGTCCCGCGGCAGGTGCTTGACCATCGATGCAAGGGCTCCGGTGCTCCGTTGGAGCAAGGAGCGCAGGGCCGTGGCGGTTGTCACCTTACAAGGCCAGCGGCAACGGCAGCTCGGTGATGCGAACCGCGAACGACCCATCGACGGCCACGAGGTCGCCCCGGGCCACGACGCGACCGTCCAGGACCAGGTCGACGGGATCTTCGACCGTGCGTTCCAGGCGCAGCACTTCGCGCTCCCGCGCCGCAAGCAGTTCGCCGAGGGTCATGGCAACCGTGCCCACGCGGACCTGCAGTTGCACCTTCACCGAATGCAGCGGGTGGGCTCCCTGCACCAGCACCGCGCCGCGCGGCGACGTCCCGTCGGCGTCCTCGAGCTCCAGCGGCTGGGCGCTGAGAGAGGAACCGGCGTTCATGAACGATTCGATCATCTGGCTCATGGATTCAACTCCTGTCGACATCAAACGGACGTGGGAACGAGTTCGATCGCCCGGTGGGCGCCACTGCGTGCGAGAAATCCGTCGAACACCGGCCGACCGCCGGAATCGCGAACGCTGAGGGGGCGGGTCAAGGGATGCGGCAAGCGGACCACGTCACCGATCCGCAAGCGCTGAAGCATCGCCACATCCAGGTCACAGTCGGCGAGCCGCGCCTCGACTTGCGTCAGGCACCGCCCTGCCGCTTCCACGAGCGGCACCAGCGGTGACAACGCCGGGCGGTCCGGACGTGCCGTGGCCGCAGACGCTTGCAGCACGCGCTGCACGCACGCTGCGTCCATCAGCACGCGCGAGCCGCACGGAAGCAAGGCCATGACGGCCCCTGACCACTTGCCCGACGGAGGACGCGTTTCCGAGGGCGCGGGCCCGTTCCGGTCACACTGGAGCGCATCCGCCAGGCGGCGGCACGACTCCTGCCTGCATGCCGCCGCCGCTTCCTCGACGAGCGCAGAGGAGCCGCAGCCGGAACCGAAGAGCGATTGCAATTCCGCCTGCGACGCGTCCGACCAGTGCACCCAGGCGTCCACCGCCACACCGTTGCCGAGCGGCTGCCATTCCTCGCGACACGGCCCCTCGAAGGGCGTGCAGGCCACGCGTGCACCAGCACCCAGGGCGAGCCCCCAGGCTTGGCGCCAGAGGATGAACGCCTGGTCCAGCACCGTGCCCAACTGCGCGAGTTCGGCGTCGCGCCAGGCATGCAGCTTGGCGGCCTTCACTTGTTCTTCATCCCGAACAGCTCCTGCAGCATGTCGTTCGCGGTCGATATCACCTGCGACGAGGCCTGGTAGCCGCGTTGCATGACCACCAGGCTGCTGAACTCACGCGACAAGTCCACGTTGGAGATTTCCAGCATGCCTGCCCGCAGCGGCCCGAATCCCGCTTCTCCGGCGCAGCCCACCGTCCAGGGAATGCCGCCGGCCTCGCGGAACTGGCCGCCACCCAGGGCCTCGACGGCATCCAGGCTCTCGAAGCGCCCGAGGGCGAGCCGCGCGCCCTTCACCGTCTGGCCATTGCTGTAGGTGGCAACGAGCGTGCCAGTCGCGTCGAAGGTGACCTTGCTCAGGGTGCCCGGCGCATAACCGTCCTGCGAGGTCATCGCCAGCGTCGACAGGTTGCCGGAAGCGAACGACGTCACGTCGGCGCTCAGGTCCAGGGTGAGTGGCTGGGCCACGCCGCCCGCGGGCGTATAGGAGAAAGCGAGCTTGCTGGAGGACAGAGTCGGTTCACCGTCGACGAACACGACCTGGGACGTGCCCACCAGCGTGGTGCCGTCGAACACCTCCACTTTCCAGCTGCCGGCAGACGTGGAATGGGTGTTCGTGAATTTCACCGACAGCGCATGCTCCTGGCCCAGCGCATCGAAGACCTTCACCGGACTCACCGTTTCCTCCGTGCTGGTGCTCGACAAGTTGCCGGTCAGCCGGACCAGGGATGTTTCCTTGCCCGCAGCGACCCGCAGGCCGTCGAGCGAGATCTCCACGCTGCCTCCTGCTTCGTCGATCCCCATCACCTTGCTGCCGTCGACGCGGCTCACCAGCACGCCGTCCCCGTCGAAGCCGAACTGGCCGGCACGCGTATAGCTCGTCTGTCCCTGCGCATCCTTCAGGACGAACAGGCCCTCGCCGTCCACGGCGAGATCGAAATCGTTGCCGGTCTGCCGCAAGTCCCCCTGGCTGAAGTCGAGGCGCGTTCCGGCGGTGTCGAGCCCGTACCCGAGCTGGGTGCTCCTGCCGCCCGAGCTGGAGCTCGAATAGAAGAGATCGGTGAACTGGAGGGTGGAACTCTTGTAGCCCGGGGTGTTGAGGTTGGCCGTGTTGTTGGCGATCGTGCGCAGCCCTTGCTGGTAGCCAAGGAGGCCGGTGACACCGACGTTGATGGAATCGAGCATGTGTTCTCCTGGGGGTTAGCGGACTGAGAGGATCTGGTTGAGGGCGACGTCCTGCAGCAGGCTGCCGTCCGGCAACTTGAGCGTGAGCAACGGCGCATCGCCTTGCAGCAGCAGCGCCGTGACGACGCCGGTGCCCTGGCCCGAAGCGGTGGCCACTTCGACCGTCCGGCCGACCAGCCCGACGGACTGGAACGCCGCCTGGTTGTCGATGAGCTGCTGCACCTTGTCGTTCAGCCGTTGCGACTGTTCGAGCGAGGTGAACTGCGCCATCTGCGCCATGAAGGCCTGGTTGTCCATGGGCTTGAGCGGGTCCTGGTAAGTCAGCTGGGTCAGCAGGATCTTCATGAAATCCTGCAGGCCGAGCGAAGCGCTGGAGCCCGGCGCGTCAACCGCGGCGGCGATGGAGCCGATGTTCATGGTGGGTTCTCCAAAGGGAATGCGGCGCGGTGGGAGCTGGCATACAGCGTCCGACCGTTGCAGACAACCGAGGCCAGCGGCAAGGAGGGGACATGCGCGGAGCGGCGCAACTCGGCGAGGATGGCCGCGGCCCGTGCGGACACCACGGCGGCGTCGCCATCGGCGCCGATCCAGACGCGCAGGCCGTCATCGGCGTACTCGACGTGCAACCGGACAGTGTCCTTCTCCGTTCGCGGCTCGTGCCCGGCTGTCACGGTGCGATGCACCGTTTCGCGCTGGCATCGGAACTGCGTCGGGGGGCGCCTCCAGTCTCTTGCAATCTCGGGCTGCCGAGGCTGCTCGGGGGAAGCGTGTTCGTTGGATGCGACGGAACATCGCGGGGTCGGAGGCGCGTACGACGCGACTGCCACCGCCCCGCTGGCAGGTTGTACGGCATGCACGACCTGCACGACCTGCATGGTCGTCTGCACGGCGGGGAGCTGGATGGCGGCGAAGGAGTCGGGGCCTGCCGATCCCATCCCGAATTGTTCGCCGGTGCCACCGTGAGATGCGCAAGGGGGATCGCGCGGTACACCCCGCTCGGGCGTGGCATGCAGCCACGCACGCGCCTGGGCACGCTGCCACTCCAGATGCCACTCCTGCGCATGCGAAACCAACCCGTTGTGGGCCAGCGCCTGGAAGGCGGGGCCACTTTCCATACCGACAGGAAGCTGGAGTGGATTCATGCGGACTCCCGGCCTTGCGTGCGCGCCAGCCATTCGAGATCGGCTTCCCGGCTTTGCCGCCGCGCGGCGATCACCGCTTGCGCGCGCAGCTGTTGGTCCTGCAGGCGCTGCACCACGGCCAGCTTGCGATCGCGCTCCACGCATTCGTTCATGCCATCGCTCACATTCCGCTCCGCGGCCCGCGATGATGTCTCGCGGGCGGCGCGTTGTTGCGCAAGATCCATGAGATGCAGCAGGGCATGCCGATGCGTGCGGACGTCCAGGCAACGGTCCACGGACGCTGTCGCCGCAGCCACCGCGGCGGCCTCGAGCTCCTGCAGCTGGCGCACCTGGTCTGCCAGCGCGACAGCTTCCAGTTTCCTGGCGCCGAGAGAGCACCGGGCTGCTTGCAGCTGCGCATCCAGCATCTTCTGCAGCGGCGCCAGGGAAGATGAAAAGCGTCTCAGGTCCACACTGCGCGGAGCGCGGGCTGTCATGGCGCCCGTCCCGGAGCCAGCACCTGGCCCAGCTGCCGCATGGCCTCCGCGCGTGGTGTTCCGCCGGCATCCTGCCGCAGCCAGGCAGACAGTCCCGACTCCAGGGCCAGGGCCGCATCCAGCTCCGGATTGCTTCCCTTCACGTAGGCGCCGAGTTCCACCAGCTGGCGGTTGCGATCGAGGACGGACAGGTGCCGCACGGCCTGCGCGGCCAGCGCCCGCTGCGGCGCGTCGACGAGATCTCCCATGACGCGACTGGCGCTGCGCAGAACGTCGATCGCGGGATAGTGCCCCTGCTGCGCCAGGTCGCGGGACAGCACCACGTGTCCGTCGAGGATGGCGCGCAGGTTGTCGGCGATCGGCTCGTTGAGGTCGTCGCCTTCCACGAGCACCGTGAGCAGCGCCGTCACCGACCCGCCCGAAGGCGACGTGCCGCACCTCTCGCAGATCTGCGGCAGCTCGGCGAACACGGAGGGGGTGTAGCCGCGTGCCGTGGCGGGTTCGCCGGCCGCCAGCCCGACTTCCCGGCGCGCCATCGCCAGGCGGGTGATGGAGTCCATCGTCAGCAGGACGGACTGGCCGCGATCCGCGAAGTAGCGGGAGATCGCCACCGCGGCATGGGCTGCGCGGATGCGGCACAGCGCCGGCTGCTCCGAGGTCGCAACCAGCACCACCGAACGCGCGAGCCCGTCGGGCCCGAGCTGGTCCTCGACGAACTCCCGCACTTCGCGTCCCCGTTCGCCGATCATGGCGACGACATTGACATCCGACCGCGCCTGCCTCGCAATGGCGCCGAGCAGGCTGCTCTTGCCGACGCCGCTCCCCGCGAAGATCCCGACGCGCTGCCCGGCGCCCAGCGTCAGCAAGCCGTCGATGGCGCGAACACCGGTTTCCAGGATGCGTGGAATGCGGGGACGCTGCATCGGGCTGGTAGCGGCGGGATAGAGGCTGCAGCGGCCCGGGGGTGTGGGCGCGGGCAGTCCGTCCAGGGGATCCCCGAAGCCGTCGATGACGCGGCCTAGTAGTTGCGGGCCGACCCGCACCTCGGCCTTGCGGCCCAATGCCACGACCCGCGCACCGGCTCCCATGCCGTGCAACGGCTCATAAGGCATCAGGAGGACGCGGCCGCCTTCGACGCCCACGACCTCCGCGCGCAGAGGTGCTGCGTTGCCGCCGTCCCGAGCGAATACGAGGCACATCTCGCCGAGTTCCGCCCGCGGGCCCTCTGCTTCCATGGCCAGGCCCTGCAGTCGGCGAACCCGGCCCATGCGCTGGCCCAGCTCGCTTTCGCGCACGATGGTTCGGTAGTGCTCCATCATGGCGCTCACGGCATTCCCCCGGTGGCGGCGCCGTCCTGCTCCGCGCGTGCGTCCCTTGCCGTCAGCAGGGCTGCCTTGCAACCTGCGAGCAGGGTTTCCAGCCGCGCGTCGAGACTTCCCGAAGGAGACTCGAGAATGCAACCCCCCAGTGCAACAGCTGGGTCGGCACGCCAGGCAATCGACTGGCCCGGCGCACCGTCCATTCCCGCCTGATCGAGCAGGACAGCATCGGCGGAGTGCACGCGAAGCAGCAGGCGCGCCTCATCGCGAGCCGCCGCCGTTGCCTGGACGAGTGCCGCGCGGACGTTAACGGGGTGAACTGCCACATCGCCGACGATCCGGCAGATCACCTCGTAGCAAAGGGCGAGCAGGTCGTCTTCCGCCAGGGATGCCATCTCCCTGGACATCGCGTCCCAGGAAGACGCGAGGGCCGCCAGCCTGGTTCGCTCTTCCACAAGCGCCGCGGTGGCGGCGGTCACGGCACGCGCCGCCTCTTCGCCGGCATGCCGCTGCGCCTCCTCGTAACCGTTCCGGACGCCCTCGTCATAGCCGGCGGCGGACCCTTCCTGCCGACCTTGCCGCACACCCTCTGCGAATCCTGCGCTCGCCGCTTCCCGGTAGACCAGCTCCGCGCGGGCAGCGGCGCCTTCCTGGTCCGTGACCGACGCCCCGCGGCGCAGGCGCAGTGGCGCGGCATCGACTGGCATCCCGCGAATCACGGCTTCGTCCATCAGATCTGCTCCCGGCGCGTAACCGGCCATGTCCATCGCCGCAGCCAAGCCAGCCGCGAGGACCCTGCATCCGCCGCCAGTTGACGCCGAGCCGCCGCCAAGACCAGCCGTTCCAGTTCGGGCGCAGGAGTGAGGCTCGCCGCCAGCGACTCCAGCGCCCTGCGATCCTCCCGCGGCAAGGCGCCCATGAGTCGCACGCGCCAGTCGGGGCGGGCCGCAAGCAACCTCACCGACACCTGCGCCGGCTGGGAGCGCAACCACCGCGCCAGCGACCGGGCCGATCCTGCCGACAGCGGGATGTCCGGGACTTGGCCTGCCCGCGGCGCATGAATCTCCGGCGGCGCCCTCGTTGCATCTCGCAGCAATGCGGGATCCTGCGGGATACCGATGGCATGGAGTTCCGCGAGCAGCGGCTGCAGCAGGCTCCGGTGCGGCAACGGCAGTTCACGTAGCAGCCAGTCCCGGTCGACAGGGGACATCGCATGCACCGCCAGCGCGGCGCGGCGTTGCGCAAGCTGTTGCGGTGTCGCGTTCACCGCACCGCTCCTGCGGCACCGGGCTCCGCTTCCCCGGCCGAGGCTGGCGAGGACTCGAGCATCCAGGACCGCACTTGTGCCAGCGCGGCCCGGCGCTCCCGTTCGGACAGCTGCCGCACCCTGGCGTTGGCCGACGGGGGCCGCCGCCAGACGAGCGCGGCGATCGCAAGGCCCACCAGTGCCAGCAACCCTGCCATCCCTGCGCCCCACGATTTCGAGTCGCCAGGGGGCGGAGGAGCTTCCACCGCGATCCCGGATGGAGCCGGCGGGTTCACCGCGGCCGCAGCGGCGACGCCCTGCACCACCACGGTGTCGCCACGTTCCGCCGACGCACCGACCGCGGCCGCCACCAGCTTGTGCACCTCCGCGCGCTGCTGCTCGCCTAGCGGCTGGCGGACCAGCGCAACGACGTGGATGCGGCGAATGGCCCCGGCCTGGCTCACGACGTGTTCCACCCTGCGCCCCGCCTGGTATTCCACATCGCGCTGCATGCTGTTGCCGCGCCCGGTGCGGGCATCGGTAGCGCGGGCATCCGGCGCACCGTTGTCGCGCGCGGATTCCCGCTCCCGCACCAGCACGCCTGCAGGCCCGCCAGCGCCTTTGGGATCGGAGGCGGGAATGACATCCTCGGTCGTCACCCGCACCTGGTCCATGTTGAGCGTGACATCGACGCTGGCGAGGGCCTGCCCGGGTCCGAACGCCCGCTCGAGCACAGCCGCGGCCTTCCGGGTGAGATAGGTCTCCGTTTCGCGCTTCCACTCCAGCCTTGCGCTGCCCCCCGTGTCCGCATCCCCTTCCGCGGATCGACTCAACGCGATGCCTTGCTGGTCCACGATGGTGACTTCGCTGGCGAGCAGCCCCGGAACTGCGGCTGCGACCAGGCGCTGGATCCCGCTCACCTGTTCGCCACGCAGTACCTGGCCCGATCGAAGCGTCAGCGTGAGCGCCGCCTTCGGCCGGGCCGCGTTCTGCTTGAACAGCCCCTGTTCCGGCAGTGCCAGGTGGACCCGGGCGTCGCGAATTTCGGGGAATGACAGGATGGTGCGCGTCAACTCCCCCTGGAGCGCGCGCTGGTAGTTGATCTTCTGGGCGAAATCGGTCATGCCGAAGTCGGTGTTGTTGAACAGCTCGAGGCCGACCGTGCCGTGCAGCGGAAGGTCGCGCCCCATCAGCTTCATGCGCAGCGCGTGCACCTGGGAGCGGTCCACCAGCACGGTGGCGCCTGCATCGGCAAGCACGTACGCGGCCTTCAGCTTGTCCAGCTCACTCGTCATCACGGCCGCATCCTGCGGTCGCAAGTCGGAGAACAGCACGGCGTAATCCACCCGCAGGACCCACCAGGCAGCGGCCGCCAGGCTCAATAGCGCGGCGCAAAACCCCAGCAGCAGGACTCGCCTGGCTTGTAGGGTCAACGTCGTCCACCATGCTTTCATCGGCCCCTCCTAGATCTGCATGCGCATGACATCCTGGTACGCCTCCAGGACGCGATTGCGGACTTGCATCGCGAGCTGCAGCGCGATGCGGCTTTCCTCCAGGCGCACCATGACCTCATGCAGGTTGTCCACATCACCGACGGCCAAGCGTTGCAGGTCACCCTGGGCTGCCAGCAGCTGGCCGTTCAGTTCCTGCAGGCCGCTGCTGACGCGCTCGGTGAAGCTCGGTCCCGCGGAAACCTCCGCGGCGGACGCCCGCGCGCCGGAGAGCGGGGCCACTTCATCGTGGGCACCCAGGCCTTGCAATGCTTCGATGTTCATGAGCCGCGACCGATCTCGAGAGTCTTGAGGGCCAGCGAGCGGGTGGTGTTCATGGCGGCCACGTTGGCCTCGTAGGACCGCATGGCCCCCATCAGGGTGACCATCTCCGTCGCCGGATCCACCGGGGCATAGGCAACGAAGCCCTTTGCGTCGGCATGGGGATGGCCGGGTTCATGGACCATCCGAGGCGCCGTGCGCAAGGGTTCCAGCGTCACCGCCGGCATGACCCCCGCAGCCAGTCCGTCCGACACGAGGGCGCCGAAGTGCGTGAGGCGTGCCACCACGCGCATCGGCTGGAAGCCGCCGGCGCCGGGCACGTGCACCGTGTTCGCATTCGCGAGGTTGACGGCAGAGACGTCGACGCGCGTGCGCTCCACGTTCATGCCGGTCGCGCTGATGGCGAATGCCTGCAGGTAGTCCATCTTCATTTCCTCCCGTCGGCCGCGGCGATGGCCAGGATGGAGAGGTGCCGCGACAGGCCTTGGAGCAAGGCCTGGAAGTGCACGGAGTTCCCCGCCAGCTCCGCCATCTCCGCGTCCAGCTGCACGCGCGTCGGCACGCCCGCGGCATCCAGCACGGGCTCGAGCCGGCCCCGCATGGCGGAGATGTGGGACGGATCCAACGACCCGCGCTCGAGCAGGGCAGCCCTGGCGTCCTCGAGCGTTGCATCGAAGGCAAGGCGGAGGGGGACGTATCCTTCGGTTCCGGCATTCGCGATGTTGGATGCCACGGCGGCCTGGCGCGAGGCTCCGGCCGTGAGCGCCGCCGACAGGGCCGCCGTCGTGATCGCATCGATGTTCCACGCCATGGTCCTCGCCTCCCGTTACTGGACGACCAGCTCGCCGTGCAGTGCCCCCGCCGCCTTGATGGCGCGCAGGATCGAAATGATGTCCCGTGTGCTCGTCTTCATGCGGGCCAGCGACTGCACGAGGTCGGACACCGTACCCGCGGCCGCCAGGTAGGCGACGCCGCTCGGCTCCTCCACATCGATCTGCGTGTTCGTCACCATGGCCGTGGTGACGCCCCGCCCGGCGACGCCAACGAACGCCGGCTGCGACACGCTGTTCTGGCTGGCGATGCTGATCTTCAGGTCCCCGTGGGACACCGCGACCCGCGAAATGCGGACGTCGCCTCCCGTCACCACGGTGCCGGTGCGCTCGTTGATCACGACGCGCGCGCGGCGATCCGGCTCGACCGAGACGTTCTCCACCCGCGACAGGAAGGCGACGGTCTCCTGTCGCAGTTCCGCGGGAACATCGATGTCGATGCCCGATGCATCCCGCGCCCGGGCGATTCCTGGCGCGACTTGCGCGTGGATCGCGGCGACGATGCGCGTCGCCGTCGTGTAGTCCGGTTCGTTCAGCACTAAGGTGACTTGCGAAGGCGCCACCTGGACGCCCGCCATGCCGACTTCGACCGTGGCGCCATTCGGAATGGCGCCCGCGGTGGGATGGTTCTTCTGCACCACGTTGCCGTTGGCGTCGTAGCGGTGTCCACCGATCGACAGGGCGCCCTGCGCCAACGCGTACACCCTGCCGTTCGGGGCCCGCAATGCGGTGAGCAAGAGGTTGCCACCCAGCAGGCTGCGCGCATCGCCACTGGAAGCTACGGTCACGTCGAGCGTATCTCCTTCGCGGGCGAACGCAGGCAGTGCCGCACTGACCATCACGACGGCGACGTTGCGGCTGTTCACCTGCTCCGGCGGCACGCTGAGGCTGAACTGGGACAGCACGTTCGACAGGGCCTGCCGGGTCGTGCGGTTCGCCGCCGAGTCGCCCGTTCCGGCGAGCCCGGTGACGATCCCGGTGCCGACCAGGATGTTGTCCCTCCAACCCTGCACCTTGCCCAGCTCCTTCACGCGCATCGGCGCTTCCTTGGCCGCACAGGTCCAGGCCATGGACCAGAGCAGGACAGCGAGCAGCAGGTGACGGGTGGCGGCCATGTCAGAACCCAACCAGGTCCAGCAGCTGGCGCCACCATGACCGCCTGCTGCGTTCGGTGATGTCGCCCTCGCCCACATAGGTGATCCGCGCGTCCGCGATGCGGGTGGACTGCACCACGTTGCCATCTGTGATGTCCACCGGCCGGACCACGCCTTCCAGCCGCACCTTCTGCGACTCGTCATTGACGGTGAGGTCCTGCGTTCCCGCGATGCGCAACTGGCCTCCGGGCAACACCTCCTGCACCACCACCGTGAGCGTGGCGAGCAAGCGGCTCGCCCTCTGCGTGGCGCCACCGCCGTCGAACTCGCTGCCCACGCCGATGCCGAGTTGCGAGCTGCGGCTGCCATAGCGGACTTCGCCAGTCAGCCCATTGACGCGGCGCGTCCCCGTCTCGGCGCTCGTGCTGGCGCTCGAGTTCTCGAACACCTGGACGGTGAGCACGTCACCTGCGCGAAAGGCCTTGTTGTCCGCGGTCAAGCCACGCCAGGTCTCCTCGCGAAACAGGCTTTGCGCTGCCGCCCCCTGCAAGACCGCGGCTTGCAGGCAGGCCAGTAGGATGAACGCCACCTTCATGGCACCAGCTCCAGCTGGCCGCGGCCGATGACTTTGGCGAACAGGATGCCGCTGGCGCCGGTTGCCGCACGAACACGAACCCTCTGTCCGACGCGACCGTCCTGCAGAACTTCCACCCGGCTTTCCAGCGACACGGCTCCGGAAGTGATCCGCAGTGCAGCCCACTCGCCGCGCGAAACCGCGTTTGCATCGTCCGGGTGCGTCACCCGTTGGGCCATTGCGCCTGCGCCAGTTGCCACTGGCACGACGCCAGGTTGTCCGCCGATGCCGGAGATCTCGACAGTGACTGGAAAACTGCGGATGAAGCGGTCGTTGACCCATGCATCCACCCACACCAGCGCGCGGTTGCGCAGCGGCGCGCCGGAGTCCGTCGGTCTGGGCAGCAGCTGCACCTTGCCATCCGGCACCTCGACATCCCGAACGGAGCTGCGCACCCGCAGTTCCGCGTGCTGCCCAGCCGCGGCAATCACACGGCGGACGCCCTCCATCGCCGCGTCCGCGATCTCCTCACCGCGCAATTGCCGCGAGGTCCGGATCACCCGCGCCGCATCGGCACCGGACCAGCGCAAGGTAGCGTTCGCAAGGCCCGTGGAGCGGCGCACCCAATCGGCCAGCGTCCCCCGCTGCACGAGGGCGGACTCGCCGGGTCGAGGCGCCTGTCCCACCGGCAGGCTGACCAGCCTGCGGACCAGCGCGAGATCGTCCGACTGCAATCGAACGAGATCCCCCAGCGTCACCTGGTCATCGCTCACCCGCGCCTGCGGCACCAGCTCCAGGTCCGCATGGGGTGCTGCCACAGCGGTGGTGGACACCGCGAATGCAGCCAGCAAGAGCAGCCGCGCTTTCATCTCCGCAACCCGTTGATGAGGCCAAGCATTTCGTCCGCAGCCTGGACCACTTTCACGCTGGCTTCGTAGGCGCGCTGGGCCACCATCAGGCTCACCATCTCGTCCACCAACCGCACATTGGAGCCTTCGAGCATGCCTTGCGCAATGGTGCCCATGCCGTCTTCCCCCGCCCTGCCCGCGATCGGCTCCCCGGAGGCTTCGGTGGAGCGGTATACGTTTCCACCCAGGGCCAGCAGCCCCTGGGGATTGGTGAAGCGGACGAGCTCGATCTGGCCCACATCCACCGCATTCGCCTGGTTGGGAATGCGCGCCTGGACCCGCCCCGTGGAGGTAACGATCAACGCTTCCGCATTGCCCGGGACCGACACGGACGGCTTCAGCGGCACGCCTGCCAGCGTCGCCAGTTGGCCATCCGCATTCACCTTGAGCGTCCCGGCACGGGTGAAGGCGCGACCTCCGTCGGGCAGCGTGAGCTCCAGGAAGCCGTCGCCGAGGATCGCGAAGTCCATCGGTGAGTCGGTCTTCTTCAGGTCCCCGGCATCGAAAGTCTTGGCACTGGAGGACAACTGGACGCCCGCGCCCAGCGCGGCGAGGGCGGCGGTGTCCTCCAGCGGCGTGCCTTGTTGGCCGGCGGCGATGCCCGTCACCACCAGTTCGGAGAAATTGACGCGGTTCTTCTTGAAGGCCGGCGTGTTGACGTTGGCGAGGTTGTTCGCGATGGCGTCCACGTTCGCCTGCTGCGCCTGCATGCCGGTAGCGCCGATGTAGAGGGCATCAAACATCGTGGGTCTCCTCGTCAAGTTCCTGAATCCGCGGCATCACGACCCTTCGCCCAGCTTGCGGATGCTGGTGGCCAGCATGTCGTCGTAACCGATCGCCACCTTCTGCATCGTCTCCATGTGCCGCATCGTCTCCATGAGGCGGACCATCTCGTGCATGTGGGACACGTTGGAGTTCTCCAGGAAGCCCTGCTGTACCTGGAGCGCGCCCTCGGGCACGGCGGCTGCATCGCCCTCGATGCGGAAGCGGCCCTCCCCCACGCGATCCATCGGCGCGCCGCCCTCGAACTGGACCACCTTCAGCTGCGCCACCGCCTGCGCCCGACCCGCGCCGGCTGGCACGGCCGGATCCAGGATGCGCCCCGAGGCGTCGATCACCGGTTGCCCGGCCGGCATCTGGATCTCCCCCGCAGTACCCATGACAGGGTGTCCCTGCTGCGTGACGAGGCGCCCGCGGGAATCGACTCGGAAGTTTCCCTGGCGCGTGTAGTTGACGCCCTGGTCGGTGGTCACCTCGAACCAGCCGGGTCCGCCCAGCGCCAAGTCGAGCGACAGGCCTGTGGATTTCAGGGTTCCGGGGCGCGGATCGAAGCGCACCGACATTGGCGTGGACTCGGGCGTGCCTGGAACGCCCGCACCGGTGGCGGCACCCACGCGCGCGGCAAAGGGCATGGCGCTGACGATCTCGCGCTTGTAGCCGACGGTACCGGCGTTCGCGATGTTCATCCCGGTGCGCTCCAGGCGCGTCACGTCCGACTGCATGCTGCCGAGGACGAGGGAGAGGATTTCGTTCATGCCGACGCCCCCGCGACCCCGACCGTCGCGAACGACTTCAGCTCGATCACCTGCGGAATCTCGGCCATGGACAGGACGCGCAGGTGAGGCAACCCGCGTTCGGACAGGGAGCGAAGGTGGCGGCGCAGTTCGGGCGCACACAGCAAGACCGGCAGGAGGTTGCTCTTCATCATCTTCTCCGCGTGCTGCATGAGTTGCAGGAGGAATCTCTCGAGCAGCTTCGGCTCGATCACGAATCCGCCGGCAGCACCTTCCCGCCGGGCGGCTTCCAGGTTCTGCAGCAAGCGGCTCTCGATGGCAGGGTCCAGGGTGAGCACGTGCAGCGTCGGTGATCCCCCTGCGAGGCTCTGGCAGATCGAATGGCCGAGACGCTGGCGTACTGCTTCGGTGAGCTGCGCCGTGTCCTTGGTGATGCGGGCCGCGTCCGCCAGCGTCTCGAGGATCGCCTCGATGTGCCGGATCGAAACCTTCTCGCGCAAGAGGTTCTGCAGCACCTTCTGCACATCGCCGACCGACAGCAGGACGGGGATCAGTTCCTCGACCAGCATCGGTTGCGACTGCCGCACTCGAGCCAGCAGCTTGTCCGTTTCTTGTCGCGTGAGAAGCCGCGGCGACTCACGCCTCAGCACCTCAGTCAGGTGTGTCATGAAGACCGTGGCCGCATCAACGAGCGTGTAGTTCGCCTGGAGCGCTTGCTCGCGTTGCTCGGGAGCGATCCACAGCGCCGGCAGCCCGTAGGTGGGATCCCGGGTGGGCTCGCCGGCGACCGAACGGACGTCACCGCGCGGGTGAATGGCGAGCAGGCAGCCGTCCCGCGCTTCGCCCCGGGCGGCCAATGCTCCATCCACATGGATTTCGTAGGCGTCGGCCGCCAGCCGGCCCACGCCACGGAAGCGGATCGCCGGGAGGACGATGCCGAATTCCTGTGCGTGCTGTTTGCGCAAGGCCGCGATGCGATCCTGGAAGGCGTTCTCCACGCCGCTGACCAGGCCTGCCCACGGACTGCCGACGTACACCTCGACCGGATCCACCGGCGCGAGCCCATCGCTTTCAGGCTGCGGCGCAGTTGCCTCCTCCTGTACCTCGGCACGGCCTGCAGTGCTGCGGATCCGGTGGGCCACGTACGCAGCCAGCGCCGCGCCGGCGATGAGCAGGAGGGTCGGCAGCGCGGGAATCCCGGGAAGGAACAGCAAGCCTGTCAGCGCGCCGGCCACCAACACCAGTGTCTTCGGGAACGCCGTCACCTGGCGCAGCGCCTCCTGGCTGAGGTTTCCGTCGGATGCCGACCGCGTGACGATGATCCCGGTGCCCACGGCGATGATCAGCGCTGGAACCTGGGTGACGATGCCGTCGCCGATGGTGAGCAGGGTGTAGGTCTGGAGCGCCTGCGCCCACGGCATCTTGTGCTGCAGCACGCCGATGACGAGGCCACCCACGATGTTGATCAGGAGAATGAGGATGCCCGCGATGGCGTCGCCTTTGACGAACTTGCTGGCGCCGTCCATCGCTCCGTAGAATCCCGCCTCCTTCTCGAGGTTCTTGCGGCGCCGTTGCGCTTCCGCCTGGTCGATGAACCCCATGTTGAGGTCGGCGTCGATGCTCATTTGCTGGCCCGGCATGCTGTCCAGCGTGAACCTCGCCGCCACCTCCGATACTCGCTGCGCACCGTTGGTGACCACGACATACTGGACCACGATCAGGATCAGGAAAACGATCAACCCGACGACGTAATTTCCCGCGACCACGTACGAACCGATCGCGCCGATCACGCGCCCTGCATCGCCCTCGGACAGGATCAGGCGCGTCGCGGCGACGTTCAACGACAGCCTGAACAGCGTCGCCACGAGAAGCAGGGAAGGAAAGGTGGAGAACTCGACCGGACGCGTCATGAAGAACGTCAGCAACAGGATCAGGAACGCGAAACTGAAGTTGGCAAGGACGAGGAAGTCCAGCAGCGGTTTCGGGATGGGCACGAAGAGCACCACCAGGACGCCGAGCACGGCGAGCACCAGCACCACGTCGGCATGGCGACCCAGCAGCAGTTGCACCCGGTTCATGCGTCCACTCCCGTGCCGGCCTGGCGCCGTTCGCGCATCGCGAACACCCACACGATGATCCGCGCCACTTCCACGTGGAAGCTTCCGGGCAGCGACTCCTGCAGCTCGGCCTCGTGGAACAGCCGGCGGGCGAGCGGAGGGTTCTGCACCACCACGACGCGGTACCTCGCCGCAATCTCGCGCATGGCGGCCGCGAGCTGTCCCGCCCCCTTGGCAACCACGCGCGGAGCATCCATTTCTCCATGAACGTAGCGAAGAGCCACCGCGTAATGCGTCGGGTTGGTGAGGACCACGTCGGCCGTCCGCGTGTTGCTCAGGGCCATGCTGCGCTTGAGCATCTCCCGCCGCAGCTCGCGCAGGCGGGCGCGGATGCGCGGATCGCCCTCGCGGTTCTTGAATTCGTCCTTCAGCTCGCGGCGGCTCATGCGCATGCGGCGGCCGAACTCGGCCCGCGTGTACACCAGATCGACGAGCGCGAGCACGGCCAGCGCGATCACCAGCTTCGTGCCCAGGGCTCCGGCATCCTCCACCATCAGTTGCAGAAACGGCGCCGGCTCCAGCGCCTGGATGCGATGGAACTGGGGCAGCAGGGCGCGCAGGGCGAACCAGGCGGTGAGCCCCAGGGCCAGCATCTTGATGCACGCGCGTGCGAGTTCGAACAGGCTGCGCATCGAGAAGATCCGCTTCAAGCCCGTGGCTGGATGGATCCGGCTCATGTCGATGGCGAGAGGCTCCATCGACAGGACCACGCCGGTCTGCATCACGGTGGCCGCGATGGCGGCCGCCATCACCAGCACGAGAAGGGGGAGGAGCAAGGCGATGCCCCCGCTCACCATCTGGGAGACCAGGGGCCAGAGGGCACGCTGCGCTGCATCTCCTTGAGCGATGGCGACGAACAGGCTGCGGCAGAGGCCGACCAGTTCCCGCATCGCAGCGAGCCCATGCCAGGAGAGATAGACGACGCCCACCGTCAGCACGGCCGCGGCCACCACTTCCGTGCTGCGGGCCGTCTGCCCCTTGTCCCGCGCCTTCTCCAGCTTGAAAGGAGTCGCGGCCTCGCTCCGGTCCAGGTCCTGCTCGGACATCAACGGGTCCCTCCCGTCGACAGCCACGCGCTCCAGGCCTGGAAGATTCCGGCGTACAACCGCCCCGCGGGTTCGCCCAGGGCTGCCGCCCACACGCTCAGGGCGAGCAATCCGCCGACGATCTTCACCGGGATCCCCAGCACCAGCATGTTCATCTGCGGCAGGTTGCGCGAAACCACTCCCAGCGCGATCTCCAGCAACAGCAGACTCAGGACCACGGGTGCCGCGAGTGCGAAGCCCAGGCCGAACAGGACGGCGGCCTGCCGTGTCAGGGGCTCCGCCGCGGCCGCCGCGGACCAGCCGCCGCCGATGGGCATGCGCTCGACGCTGAAAGCAATGCCGCGAAGCAGTGCGTGATGGCCGTTGACCGCGAAGAAGAACACCACCGCCAACAGCCCGATCACGGAGGTGAGGATGGGAAGCTGCGTGCGCGTGAGGGGATCGAACACCTGCGCCACGCCGAACCCGATCTGGATATCCGCCAGCCGGCCGGCGAGCGCGAAGCCGGCGAAAGCCATCAGGACGCCGAGTCCCAGCGTGGCGCCGATCGCGGCTTCCTGCAGGACGGCGCGAACCAGGTCGCCGACGCTGGCGGGCGTCGCCGTCATCTGCTGCGCGAACGGGAGGGCGATGACGCAGGCAAGGCCCAGGGTGATCAGCAAGCGGGCCAGCGGCGGGATCGGAATCGCGTACAGCACGGGCGTGAGCAACAGCAGTGCCGCGATGCGCGTCGCGAGCAGCAGCATGCCCGCGATCCAGGGTTCTCCGAGCAATGCGGCGATGTCGGCCATGACGGGCAGCTCAGACCAGCGTGGGGATCTGCGACCAGAGGCCGACCGCGAAGTTGCACAGCGTGCGCAACATCCAGGGCCCGAACGCGATGATCGCCGCACCCGCGACCAGGAGCTTCGGCACGAAACTCAGCGACATTTCCTGCACTTGCGTGACTGCCTGGAGGATGCTGATGACAAGTCCCGCGAGCATCGTCAAGCCGAGGACCGGCAGGCTTACCAGGAGTCCTGTCCAGAACAGGTCCGCCGTCAACTTCAAGGCCAGGTCGCCGTGCACCGCGCACTCCCGCAAAACATCGGAAGCGGATCGTGCGCGTCCGGTCGGGCCGGTTCAGTGCGAGAAATCACATGGCCGCATCACATTGGGCCATCGTTCAACTGGAGGAAGCGCGGCGTGCATCCATCCGCGATTCATGCTGGAGGCAGAAACAAAAAAGCCCACCGAAGTGGGCTTTTTCTCTGAGCGTTTCCGCTGTCTGTTTGGTTGCGCGGGCAAGATTTGAACTTGCGACCTTTGGGTTATGAGCCCAACGAGCTACCAGGCTGCTCCACCGCGCGTCAGAAGGGAAATTATAGCTTATTCGGCTGCGGCTTGCTCGTTGCCGGTCGCTTCGGTGGGCTCGGGGCGGTCCACCAGTTCGACCAGCGCCATCGGTGCGTTGTCGCCGACGCGGAAGCCCATCTTCAGGATGCGCGTGTAGCCGCCCGGGCGCGCCTTGTAGCGCGGGCCGAGTTCGTTGAACAGCTTGGCGACGATGTCGCGGCTGCGCAGGCGGTCGAAGGCCAGGCGCTTGTTCGACAGCGTCGGCTCCTTGGCCAGCGTGATCATCGGCTCGACGACGCGGCGCAGTTCCTTGGCCTTGGGCACAGTGGTCTTGATGGCTTCGTGCTCGAGCAGCGAGACCATCATGTTGCGCAGCATGGCGAGGCGGTGCTCGCTGGTGCGATTGAGTTTGCGGAGTCCGTGTCCGTGACGCATGGTGTGTTCCTTTCCTTATCTGAAAGGCAGCCGTGTCAGGTACTGCCAGTTCACCATTGGTTGATTAACGCTTGTCCAAGCCGGCGGGCGGCCAGGATTCCAGTTTCATGCCCAAGGTCAGGCCGCGCGAGGCGAGCACTTCCTTGATTTCGTTGAGCGACTTGCGGCCCAGGTTGGGGGTCTTCAGCAGCTCGTTCTCGGTGCGCTGGATCAGGTCACCGATGTAATAGATGTTCTCGGCCTTCAGGCAGTTCGCGGAACGAACCGTCAGCTCGAGCTCGTCCACAGGGCGCAGCAGGATCGGGTCGAACTGCTGCGAGCTGCGCTGCACCGGCGCGTCGAACGCGGCCAGCTCCGAGCCTTCCAGCTGGGCGAACACGGCAAGCTGTTCCACCAGGATCTTGGCGGAGGCGCGCACGGCGTCCTCGGCGGTGATCGCGCCGTTGGTCTCGATCTCCATCACCAGCTTGTCCAGGTCGGTGCGCTGCTCGACGCGGGCGCTTTCGACGGTGTAGCTCACGCGACGGACCGGCGAGAAAGAAGCGTCCAGGACGATGCGGCCGATGGACTTGGTCGGCTCGTCGCCGTAGCGGCGCATCGTGCCGGGCACGTAGCCGCGGCCCTTCTCGACCTTGATCTGCATGTCGATCTTGCCGCCCTGCGACAACGTGGCGATCACGTGGTCCGGGTTGATGATCTCGACGTCGTGCGGCGTCTGGATGTCGGCGGCGGTGACCACGCCTTCGCCGTCCTTGCGCAGCGACAGGGTGACTTCATCGCGGTTGTGGAGCTTGAACACCACACCCTTCAGGTTCAGAAGGATGCCCACCACGTCTTCCTGCACGCCGTCGATCGACGAATACTCGTGCAGGACACCGGCGATGGTCACCTCCGTCGCCGAGTACCCCACCATCGACGAGAGCAGGACCCGGCGCAGCGCGTTGCCGAGCGTGTGGCCGTAGCCGCGCTCGAAAGGCTCCAGGGTCACCTTGGCACGGTTGGTGCCAAGCTGTTCCACGTTGATGGATTTGGGTTTCAGCAGGTTGGTTTGCATGCAGGACTTCCTCTCAATACCCCCGGCTCGTTACACCGGTAAGGCTGGTGAAGTGCCCGTACGTGTCCGCGCACGGGAACTAAAAAAACTTCAAGGACGCGCCAACGTCAGGTGGCGCGTTTTGTCCGTTTAACGCGAATACAGTTCGACGATCAGCGCTTCCTTGATGTCGGCGCCGAACTCGTCGCGGTCGGGAACCTTCTTGAAGGTGCCTTCGGCCTTTTCCACGTTCACTTCGATCCAGGCGGGAATGCCGACCTGGGTGGCCAGCTGCAGGGCCTCGACGACGCGGTTCTGCTTCTTGGACTTGTCGCGCACGGCGATCACGTCGCCCGGCTTGACCAGGTACGACGGGATGTTCAGCGGCTTGCCGTTGACCGTGATGGCCTTGTGGCTCACCAGCTGGCGCGCCTCGGCGCGGGTGGAGCCGAAGCCCATGCGGTACACGACGTTGTCCAGGCGGGACTCCAGCAGGAACATCAGGTTCGCGCCGGTGTTGCCCTTGCGGCGGTCGGCTTCCTCGAAGTAGCGGCGGAACTGCTTTTCCAGGATGCCGTACATCCGCTTGACCTTCTGCTTCTCGCGCAGCTGCAGGCCGTAGTCGGACGTGCGCTGGCCGGAAGTGCGGCCGTGCTGGCCGGGCTTGGAGTCGAACTTCGACTTGTCCTGGATCGAGCGGCGGGCGCTCTTGAGGAACAGGTCGGTGCCTTCACGGCGGGAGAGTTTGGCCTTGGGGCCGAGGTAACGTGCCACTTTTACTTTCCTTCAATGACTACCGCGGCCTGTTGCCGCGGGAGCTGGCAACTGTCGCTGCCAGCGGTGGTCTTCAATCCCCGCCTGCGCGGGGACAAGCTTAAATACGACGACGCTTTTGCGGGCGGCAGCCGTTGTGCGGGACCGGCGTGACGTCCGAGATCGAGTTGATCCGGATGCCCAGCGCGGCGAGCGCACGCACCGAGGACTCGCGGCCCGGGCCGGGGCCGCGGATCTCGACGTCCAGGTTCTTGATCCCCTGCTCCATGGCGGCGCGGCCGGCCACTTCGGACGCGACCTGCGCGGCGAACGGCGTCGACTTGCGCGAGCCCTTGAAGCCCTGGCCGCCGGAGGAGGCCCAGCTCAAGGCATTGCCCTGGCGGTCGGTGATCGTGATGATCGTGTTGTTGAAGGAGGCATGGACGTGCGCGACACCGTCGGACACGTTCTTGCGAACCTTCTTGCGCACACGCTGCGCGGCGTTGTTGGCAGGAGCCTTGGCCATGTCTTATCTCTCTGGTTTATTTCTTGAGCGCCTGCGCAGCCTTGCGCGGACCCTTGCGGGTGCGGGCATTGGTGCGGGTGCGCTGGCCGCGCATGGGCAGGCCGCGGCGATGGCGGAAACCGCGGTAGCAGCCGATGTCCATCAAGCGCTTGATGTTCATCGTGGTCTCGCGCCGCAGGTCGCCTTCGATGGTGAAGTTGGCGATCTGGTCGCGGATCTTCTCCAGGTCGGAATCGGTGAGATCCTTGACCTTCTTGGAGTAGGCGATGCCGGTCGCCTCGCAGATCTGGCGAGCGCGGGTGCGGCCGATGCCGAAGATCGCGGTCAGGCCGATCTCGGCGTGTTGGTGCGGCGGAATGTTGATGCCAGCGATACGTGCCATGTCAGTCCTCTAAATCCTGTGTTCAGCCCTGGCGCTGCTTATGGCGCGGGTCGGTGCAGATCACGCGCACGACGTTCTTGCGGCGGATGATCTTGCAGTTGCGGCAGATCTTCTTGACGGAAGCCGAAACTCTCATGAATGTTTCTCCTAAATCTCTAAATCAGCCGCCAAGCGACGTCTTGAAGTTGGCCTTCTTGAGCAGCGATTCGTACTGCTGGCTCATGAGGTAGTTCTGCACCTGGGCCATGAAGTCCATCGTGACCACCACGATGATCAACAGGGACGTCCCACCGAAGTAGAACGGCACGTTGTATTTCAGGATCAGGAACTCGGGCAGCAGGCAGACGAAGGTGATGTAGATCGCCCCCGCCAGCGTCAGCCGCGCCAGGATCTTGTCGATGTACCGCGCGGTCTGCTCGCCCGGGCGGATGCCGGGGACGAACGCGCCGCTCTTCTTCAGGTTGTCCGCGGTCTCCCGGCTGTTGAACACCAGGGCCGTGTAGAAGAAGCAGAAGAACACGATCGCGGCGGCATACAGCATCACGTAGATCGGCTGTCCCGGGCTCAGCGTGCCGGCCAGGTCCTTCAGCCACCGCATGCTGTCGCCCGTGGAGAACCAGCTGACCACCGTGGCGGGCAGCAGGATGATCGACGAGGCGAAGATCGGCGGGATCACGCCGGCCATGTTCAGCTTCAGCGGCAGGTGCGACGACTGGCCGCCGTAGACCTTGTTGCCCACCTGGCGGCGCGCGTAGTTGACCAGGATCTTTCGCTGGCCGCGTTCCACGAACACCACGAAGTAGGTCACCAGGGCCACGGTGATCACGATCGCGATGGCCACCAGGGGCCCCATCGCGCCGGTGCGCACCAGCTCCAGCAGCCCGCCGATCGCGCTGGGCAGCCCCGCAGCGATGCCGGCGAAGATCAGGATCGAGATCCCGTTGCCCAGGCCGCGCTCGGTGATCTGCTCGCCCAGCCACATCAGGAACATCGTGCCGGCCGTCAGGCTGACCACCGCGGTCATGCGGAAGCCGAAGCCCGGGTTCATCACCAGGCCGGCCGAGCCTTCCAGCGCCATGGCGATGCCGAGCGACTGGAAGATGGCCAGGCCGAGCGTGCCGTAGCGCGTGTACTGCGTGATCTTGCGCCGCCCCGCCTCGCCCTCTTTCTTGAGCTGCTCGAACGTGGGAAGCACGTACGTGAGCAGCTGCATGATGATCGAGGCCGAGATGTACGGCATGATCCCCAGCGCAAACACCGTGAACCGGCTCAGCGCGCCACCCGAGAACATGTTGAACAGGCTCAGGATGCCGCCCTGCTGGCCCTTGAACAGCTGCGCGAGCTGGTCGGGGTTGATGCCGGGCACGGGAATGTGCGCGCCGATGCGGTAAACCACCAGGGCGAGCAGCAGGAAGACCAGCCGGCGACGCAGGTCGCCGAACTTGCCGGTCTTCGCGATCTGGGCTGCGGTTGCCACGTGTGCTTGTGCTTTCTTAGTTCAGCGAGCCGCCGGCCGCCTCGATGGCAGCCTTGGCACCCGCGGTCGCACCGATGCCCGTCAGCTTGACGGCGCGCTTGAGCTCACCCGACTTGATGACCTTCACGTTCTTCACGATCTGGCCGACGAGCTTGGCTTGCTTGAGCGCCAGCAGGTCGACCTCGGCCGCGCCGAGGAGCTCGAGCTGCGCCAGCGTCACTTCGCCGTTGAACTTGAGGTTCTGCGACTTGAAGCCGCGCTTGGGCAGGCGGCGCTGCAGCGGCATCTGGCCGCCTTCGAAACCGACCTTGTGGTAGCCGCCCGCACGGGACTTCTGCCCCTTGTGGCCGCGACCCGCGGTCTTGCCCAGGCCGGAGCCGATGCCGCGGCCGACGCGGCGACGCGCCTTCTTCGAGCCGTCAGCCGGCTTGATGGAGTTCAGTTCCATTTAGAGCACCCTCACCAGGTAGGCGATCTTGTTGATCATGCCGCGCACCGCCGGGGTGTCCTGCAGCTCGCTCACCGAGTTCAGCCGGCGCAGGCCCAGGCCGCGGACGGTCGCGCGATGCGACTCCTTGGTGCCGATGGGGCTGCGGACCAGCTGCACCTTCACGGTGTTTTGCTGTTGGTTAGCCATTTCAAAATCTCCTTAGGCGGCGAAGATGTCTTCGACCGACTTGCCGCGCTTGGCCGCCACCTGACCGGGGGTCGTGGCGTTCTTCAGCGCGTCGAACGTGGCGCGGACCATGTTGTACGGGTTCGTCGAACCGTGGCTCTTGGCCACGATGTCGGTGATGCCCATCACTTCGAACACGGCGCGCATCGGGCCGCCGGCGATGATGCCGGTGCCCTTGGGAGCGGGAGCCATCATCACGCGGGCCGCACCCCAGTGGCCGAACACGGTGTGGTGGATCGTGCCGTTCTTCAGCGTCACGTTGGTCATGTTGCGGCGTGCTTCTTCCATCGCCTTCTGCACGGCCAGCGGCACTTCCTTGGACTTGCCCTTGCCCATGCCGACCTTGCCGCTGCCGTCGCCGACCACGGTGAGCGCGGCGAAACCGAGGATCCGGCCGCCCTTCACCACCTTGGTGACGCGGTTCACCGCGATCATCTTCTCGCGCAGGCCGTCTTCCGGACCGTCACCCTGCGTCTTCGCTTGGATCTTTGCCATATCGAGTTTCCGTGTCCGTTAGAACTGCAGGCCGGCTTCGCGGGCCGCTTCAGCCAGCGCCTTGACGCGGCCGTGGTAGGCAAAACCGGCGCGGTCGAAGGCGACGCGCTCGACGCCGGCGGCCTTCGCCTTCTCGGCGATGCGCTTGCCGATCTGCTGCGCGGCGGCGACCGTGGCGCCCTTGCCGGCGCCACCGAGCTCCTTGCGGATGTCGGCTTCGACGGTGGAGGCCGTGGCCAGCACCTTGGCGCCGTCGTCGGAGATCAACGTGGCGTAGATGTGCAGGTTGGTGCGGTTCACCGTCAGGCGGGCCACACCTTGCGTCGCAATGCGGATGCGGGTCTGGCGCGAACGACGCAGACGCTGCTCTTTCTTGGTCAACATCATGTGGCTCCTTACTTCT
>JAKFEZ010000231.1:0-6875 GCA_036675435.1 Ramlibacter sp.
GTCGTGCCGCGAAAGCGCCGCAATTCGGCCTGCTTGATGAACTTGACCCGATCGGCCTTGCCGTCGTATTCGATGACCTCGGCCTCGCCTTCGATGAACTCATCCACGCCCTCGCGCTTCTGGCGGTAGAAAGCCAGCTTGCCGGGTTCGGCCGTCACCACGCCGTACTGGTAGCCGTCCGCATCCTGCCGGACATCGACGCGGCCTCCACGGATGAGGATGGTGCCCTTGGTGAGCACCACGTTGCCGGTGAACACGCTGGTCTGCTTCAGGTCGTCGTAGCGCAGCGCGTCGGCCTCGATGTTCATCGGCTTGGTGCGGTCGGCCTTCTCGGCGGCGACCGGGCCAGCGCCCAGGGCCAACGCCAGCGAGAGCAACAGGGGAGCGTAGAGGTTTTTCATAGAAGGCATGAATCTTGCTGGTCATTGTAGCCAGCCAGAAGCAAAAAGCCCGCGGTGCGGGCTTTTTTGGTGTGCCGATGGTCCGACCGCCGGATCAGCGGGCCTTGCGTGCCTCGGCGACCAGGTAGTCGGTGACCTGCAGCGCCCTGTCCATGTTGCCGGCCAATGTGCCGTCGGTGTAGTAGCGCCCGGCGATCCCCAGCGCGGGCACGCCCTGAACCTTGAACTGGTCCTGCAACTGGGTGGCACGGCGGGCCTTGCTGGACACCGAGAAGGAGTTGTACAGCTCCTTGAACTTCGCCTTGTCCAGGCCCTGCTGGCCGGCCCATTCGACGATCAGCTCCTCGCGGTTGAGGGGCTGCCGGTTGGAGTGGATCGCCTGGAACACCTTGCCGTGCAGCTCGTCGAGCTTGCCCAGCGCTTCCAGCGTGTAGAACAGGCGCTGCTGGGGCACGAAGTCGTCGCGGAAAGCCACCGGCACGCGCCGGATCGCCACGTCGGCGGGCTGGGCCTTGATCCAGGTTTCCAGGCGGGGCTCGAACGCATTGCAATGCGGGCAGGCATACCAGAAGAACTCGATCACTTCGACCTTGCCCTGCGGTGCCTCGCCGCTGACGCGCTGCTTGAGCGTCAGGTATTCGGTGCCTTCCTCAGGCTTCTTGGCCTGGGCCAGGACGGCGGCGGGCCAGCCCAGGGCTGCGGTGGCCAGCACGCACGCAGTGCCCACGGAAAACTCACGTCGATTCATTTGAAGTTCGCTCCTTGTGAATAGGTCTGAGCCGAGCTCAGCCGGAAGGTTCCGGCCCGCCGCGGCGCCTAACGTTGCACCCGGACCAGGGCCGTCTCCACCCCGGTGGATTCCAGCTTGGCTTTCTGGCGGTCGGCGTCTTCCTTCTTGTCGAAGGGCCCGACCCGGACCCGGAACACCTGCCGGCCGGACTGCTCGCGTTCGGTCACCCGGGCGTCGACACCCATCAGGGAGAGCTTGGCGCGCTGGGCCTCGGCATCGTCTGCGGTGCGGAAGGCGCCGGCCTGCACGAAATAGAAGAATGGGTCGGCACTGGGAGAGGCCGAACGGGCCATGGCCAGCTCGCCCAGCGGATCCCCGCTGCGGCTGCGGGCGGCGGGCGCGTTGCCGGGGGCTGCAGGCGCCGGAATGACGGCGACCGGCGGCGCGGGCGTCTCCGGCACAGGCGCGGGTGCCGTCTTGGCCGGGTTCTTGCCGTACAGCGGCGCGTTGGGGTCCCAGTCGCGGTTCTTGCGCGTCTCGGCTGCGTCCTGTTCGGCCGTGCGGCTGTTGCCCTTGTTGAGGAACGGCACCGGGACCTTGGTCACGTAAACGGCGACTGCCAGGGCCGCCGCCAGGCCCAGCACCACCCCGATGATGATGCCGACGATGACCGAACCCGATTGTCTTTTCTTCACTGCTTGATTCCTGCCGCTTACATTTTGCGGGGGGCACTCACCCCCAGCACCGCCAAGCCATTGTGCAACACCTGCGCCGCCGCGGCGACCAGGGCCAGCCGCGCGTTGCGCAGCGATTCATCGTCGACCAGGATGCGCTCGGCATCATAGTAGCTGTGGTACGTGGCGGCGAGCTCGCGCAGGTAGAAGGTGACGTCGTGCGGCGCAAAATCCACCGCCGCGTCGCGCAGCATTTCCGGGTACTTGGCCAGCTGCAGCATGAGCGACAAGGCCTGCGGGCTGCTCAGGGCCGACAGGTCGGCTTGTGCCAGCGCCGCGGCATCGCCGCCCCAGGCCGCCAGCACCGAGCAGATGCGCGCATGGGCGTACTGCACGTAGTACACCGGGTTGTCGTTGTTCTGCGCCAGCGCCAGGTCGACGTCGAAGGTGTACTCGGTGTCGGGCTTGCGCGAAAGCAGGAAGAAGCGGACGGCGTCCTTGCTGGTCCACTCGATCAGGTCGCGCAGGGTGACGTAGCTGCCGGCGCGCTTGGAGATCTTCACTTCCTCGCCGCCACGCATCACCCGCACCATGGTGTGCAGCACGTAGTCGGGATAGCCTTGCGGAACGCCCACGTTGGCCGCCTGCAGACCGGCGCGCACCCGCGCGATGGTGCCGTGGTGGTCGGTGCCCTGGATGTTCACGGCCTTGGCGAAGCCGCGCTCCCACTTGGCGATGTGATAGGCGACGTCGGGCACGAAGTAGGTGTAGCTGCCGTCGGACTTGCGCATCACGCGGTCCTTGTCGTCGCCATAGTCGGTGGACTTGAGCCAGAGCGCGCCATCCTGCTCGTAGGTCTTGCCCGCCTCCTGCAAGCGCTTCACGGTGGCTTCCACCTTGCCGCTGCTGTAGAGACTGGATTCGAGGTAGTAGTGGTCGAACTGGACCTCGAAGGCTTTCAGGTCCAGGTCTTGCTCGTGGCGCAGCCAGGCCACGGCAAACTGGCGGATCGCGTCGAGATCGTCCGCGTTGCCGTTGGCGGTGAATTCTCGGTCGTCGGCCTTCACGGTCTTGCCGGCCAGGAAATCCTGGGCGATCTCGGCGATGTAGTCGCCGTTGTACGCGGCTTCGGGCCACGCCGGGTCACCGGGCTTGATGCCTTTGGCGCGCAGCTGGGTGGAATTGGCCAGCGTGGCGATCTGCACGCCGGCATCGTTGTAATAGAACTCCCGATAGACGTCCCAGCCCTGGGTGGCGAACAGGTTGCAGATCGCGTCGCCCAGTGCCGCCTGGCGGCCGTGGCCGACGTGCAGCGGCCCGGTCGGATTGGCCGAGACGAACTCGACCATCATGCGGCGCCCGGCGGCAGGCTGCGCGCCGAAGGCCGGCCCCGCGCGCAGAATCTCTTTCACGATCTGCTGCTTGGCCTCGGGCTTGAGCTTGATGTTGAGGAAGCCCGGGCCGGCAATGTCGATGGCCTCGACCCAGCGGGCGAAGGGCGGGCTTGGCAGCAAGGCCGAACGCAAGCTCTCGGCAACCTGGCGCGGATTCTGTTTGAGCGGCTTGGCCAATTGCATCGCCGCGGTGCAAGCCAGATCGCCATGGGCGGCGGCCTTGGGCGATTCGAATGCAGCCTTGTCGCCCGAGCCGGGGAAAAGCTTTTCCAGCTCGGCGGCCAGGGCGCCGAGCAGTTCTTGTTTGACGAGGAGCATCCGCCGATTTTACGGGCGGCCGCCGAAGCCCCTGGCCAGGAACACCGCCGCCAACGGAATGAGGGCAATGATGTGCGCCTGGATCATCACCCACTTGCGCGCCAGCTTCACCTGGGCTTCGTCGGGCAAGGCGCCGCCGGCCTTGATCTGCTTGAGCCAGGCTCGGAACATCAGGGTCGGCTTGATCGACATCAGCCCCACGGCGATGAACAAGGCCAGCTTCAGGTGCAACAGCCCGTTGGTCCAATACCAGCCCGTGCCCTTCACGCCCCACCAGGTGCGGGCGAGGCCCGTCAGCAGCACGGCGCCTGCGGCGATGCCGTAGATCATGTCGACCCGGACCAGGCGCTCGACCACGCGGGCGCTGATCCACTCCGAGCGGCACAGGGCGGCTTCGCTGGAGATGAACACCACCAGCGTCAGGATGGCGAGCAGGTGCGCGTAGGCAAGCAGGGCTTCGAGCGTCATCTTGGTTTCCTTGTTGTCGTGATGGAAAGTGCCGGGTCAGGACGTCCAGAAGTCGGACTGGCTGTAGTTGTGCTTGAGGAAGTCGATCCACAGCCGCACCCGCAGCGGCAGGTGCTTGCGTTGCGGAAACACCGCGTAAATGCCGTTGGACGGCGCTGCGAACTCGGCCAGCACTTCCACCAGCCGGCCGGCGGCGATCTCGCTTTCCACCTCCCAGGTGCTGCGCCACGCGATGCCCCAGCCGGCCAGGCACCAGTCGTGCAGCACCTGCCCGTCGGAGCAATCGAGCGGCCCGCCGGGTTTGAGGTGGATCACCTCCGTCTCGTCGGCCCGCGCCGCGTTGGCAGGGACGCTCTCCTGTTTGCGCTCCTGCGTGTTGCGAGGAACGCCCGTGTCCGAAAGGACGCCTTCCTGTTTGCGCCCTTGGGCGTTGCGCGGAACGCGAAACGCCCACCCGCGGGTCTGCGAGGCGTCGCTGGACAAGGTAAGGCAGTCGAAGCGCGACAGCTCGCCCGGATGCTCGGGCCTGCCGTTTTGCTTCAGGTAGCCCGGCGTGGCCACGCACAGGCGGCGGTTGTCGGCCAGCCGCACGCTCACCAGCGACGAGTCGGGCAGGTCGCCGACCCGCACGGCGCAGTCGTAGCCCTCCCCGGCCAAATCGACCACCCGGTCGCTGAGGTTCAGGGAAATGGTGACGTCGGCGTGCAGTTCGCGAAAGCGCGGCACCAGCGGCGCGACGTGGCGGCGCCCGAACCCGGCCGGCGCGGTGATCCGCAGGTGCCCGCTGGCCTTGACGCCGCCGGCGCTGACGCTGGCCTCGGCGTTGGCGATATCGGCCAGCAGCCGATGGCAATCCTCCAGGAAGGCGCTGCCTTCATGGGTCAGCGTGATGCGGCGCGTGGTGCGCACCAGCAGCTTGACGCCCAGCCGCTCTTCCAGCGCATCGAGGCGCCTGCCCATGATCGCCGGCGCCACGCCCTCGGCCTTGGCCGCCGCCGTCAGGCTGCCTCGGGTGGCGACGGAGACGAAAGATTCCAGCTGCTTGAGTTTGTCCACGCGCAGATTATGCGCATGCAAGTTTGGAATCAGCCAGCAATTGCCGGCGATTGCACCGTCCGACCTAAACGCTGCGCGGCGCCGCGGCGGCCACGCCGCTCGCCTCGAGGGACGAAATCTCGTCCTGGCTGTAACCGGCCTGCGCCAACAGCTCCCGCGTGTGCTCCCCGAGCATGGGCGGCTGCAGCCGCACGCCAGGCCGCTCCCCGCCGAGGGTGAGAGGCAGCAGCGGCACGGTCGCGGCGCGACCGTCGGGCAGCGTCAACGGCGCGAGGCCGCCCGTCCGCTTCAGGTGCTCGTCGTCGAACAGCGCCTCAGGCCTGGTGATCGGGGCGAACGGCAGCCCGTTTTTTTCGAACACGGCCGTGAGTTCGGCAGCGCTTTGGCCGGCCAGCCGCGAGCGCAGGATCGGCAGCATCCACTCGCGCGCATGAACCCGATCGTTGTTGGTCTTCAGGCGCGCGTCGGCGTAAAGACGGCGAAGCCGAAGGCATCGCAAAACAGCTTCCACTGCGTGTCGCTCACCGCCGCCAGGAAAATCTGCTCGCCATCCTTCACCGTGAACACGTCATACACCGCCCACGCCGAAATGCGACCGGGCATGGGCGCCGCGGGCTTGCCGGTGACGGCGAACTGCATCATGTGCTGCGCCACCAGGAATACGTTGTTCTCGAACAGGGCGCTCTGCACTTCCTGGCCCCGGCCGGTCTGGGCGCGCTGCATCAGCGCGGCCATGGCCCCGATCGCGCCGAACATGCCGCCCATGATGTCGTTGACGCTCGTCCCCGCGCGCAGCGGATCGCCCGGCCGCCCCGTCATGTAGGCCAGGCCGCCCATCATTTGCACGACCTCGTCCAGCGCCGTGCGATGGTCGTAGGGACCTGGCAGGAAGCCCTTGTGGCTGACGTAGATCAGGCGTTCGTCCAGCCTGCTCAGCGCCGCATAGTCCAGGCCCAGCTTCTTCATGGTGCCGGGCTTGAAGTTTTCGCTGACGATGTCGGCGGTGGCGATGAGCCGGAGCGCGGCCTCGATGCCGGCAGGCTGCCGCAAGTCCAGGGCGATGCTCTTCTTGTTGCGGTTGAACAGGGGGAAAAACCCGGCGCCCGAGCCGAGCAGGTGGCGGGTGCTGTCGCCGGCAATCGGCTCCACCTTGACCACGTCGGCCCCCAGGTCCGCCAGCACCATGCCGCAGGTGGGGCCCATGACCATGTGGGTGAACTCGACCACGCGCACGCCGGCGAGCGGCAGGGTGGCGATGGGCAGGTCGGGGTCAGTCATCGGTAGAGGCCGGATGATTCTATTAGCCTGAGAAGGATTCGCCCGGCAGCAGCGTTAATACCATCGTGCATATCGGCCCAGCAGATACACTGTTTGCACACCAACACCGATGGAGACGAGCATGCACAATCCCACCTCTTTCCCGGCAGGCAAGGCATGGCTGGCCTTCGCGGTCGCCGCGGCGTTCGCCGTCCCTGCGCACGCCGACGTGCTGGACGACGTGAAGGCGCGTGGCGTCGTGAAGTGCGGCGTGACGCTGGCTGCGCCCGGCTTTTCGGCCGAAGACAACGCCGGCAAGCGCACCGGCTTCGACGTCGACCTGTGCCGCGCCATCGCAGCGGCGGCGCTCGACGACGAGAACAAGATCCAGCTGGTCCCGATGGACCTGAAGACCGCTTTCGCCGGCCTGCCGACGGGCGCGGTGGACGTGCTCACGCACCGCTTCACCTGGACCCAGAGCCGGGACATCGGCGGCCTGAAGTTCCCGAAGGTGATGTTCTTCGACGGCCAGGGCTTCGCCGTCACGACCAAGTCCAAGGCCAACAAGATCGCCGAC
>JAKFEZ010000156.1:0-6752 GCA_036675435.1 Ramlibacter sp.
GCACCGCGGGTGTCGTCCCACAGCTCAGGGCCGGTGGTCTCGTAGTGGATGCGCGGGTTGTCGGCGTTGGCGAACTGGTCGAGCACCCTGCCCTTGCCTTCGTTCTGCATGTTCTCGGCCAGATCACGCGCGTATTCCATGCCGCCGCTCTTGGGCGTAAGCACCAGTTCAGCGCCGAACGCCTTCATGGTCTGCGCCCTTTCGATCGACAGGTCTTCCGGCATGATCAGCACCATGCGATAGCCCTTGATCGCCGCGGCCATCGCCAGCGCTATTCCGGTGTTGCCCGACGTGGCCTCGATCAGGGTGTCGCCTGGTTTGATCTCTCCGCGCTCTTCGGCCCGCTTGATCATCGACAGCGCCGGCCGGTCCTTCACCGAGCCGGCGGGGTTGTTGCCTTCGAGCTTGCCCAGGATCACGTTGCCGCGCTCGCGATTGGACGCCGCACCGATGCGCTGCAGGGCCACCAGCGGCGTCTTGCCGATGGCGTCTTCAATGGTGGGATAGGAGTTCATGTTCCCCACTGTGCCATAATTTCAGGCTTCCCTTCTTTCGCTGCCGGAGTGGTGAAATTGGTAGACGCAGGGGACTCAAAATCCCCCGGGGTAAAACCCGTGCCGGTTCGATTCCGGCCTCCGGCACCACAGTGCCTCGTCCGGACTCAAACCGGCGTGGCCGCTCAAGGAAGCGCACTGCGTGCGCGGATTCCGGCCTCTGGCACCAGCCCTTCCCGTTCCCGCTTCGATCAAGCCGCCAGATGCAGCAGCTTGAAGCCAGTGAACAGCAGGATCGCTGAAAGCGCCCTTCGCAGCAGCGCCTGCGGCAAGTGGCTCGATAGCATGGCCCCTGCCACTACACCGGGAATCGAGCCGATCAGCAAATTCGCCAGCAGCGTGAAATCCACATTACCGATCAACAGGTGGCCGGCGCCGGCAAACATGGCCAGCGGGATCGCATGCACGATGTCGGTGGCGATCAGCCGTGACGCCGTGAGGCGCAGCGGATAGAGATAAGCCAGGAAAACCACCCCGAGCGCGCCGGCGCCGATGGACGTGAGCGTCACCAGTACGCCCAGCATCGCGCCCGCGGCCACGGTGAGCGGGACTTGCAACGACTTGAACCGGTCCACCGATTCAACCCGGAACTTGCGGCCCAGGCCGTGCAATTGCTTCTGGAACAGCATGGCCAACGCCGTGACCACCACCGCGCCGGCAATCATGGCCTTCAGGAAGCCCGCGGTGCCCTCGCCGATCGGAACCACGGTCATCCACAACAGGGTGAGCGCCGAGGCCGGCAGGCTGCCCAGCCAAAGCCTGCGAACCACCGGCCAATCGATCAAGCCGTGCCCCTGATGCACCCGCGTCGCCGCCAGTTTGGTGATGGCAGCGAACCACAAGTCGGTGCCGATGGCCGACATCGGCGCTACCCCGAAGACCAGCAGGAGCAGCGGCGTCATGACGGCGCCGCCGCCCACGCCCGTCAGTCCGACCAGCATGCCGGTGGCTGCGCCAGCCGACACCAGCATCGTGTCGAATTCGAAAATCATGGATGAGCTATCGCGTACACTGTCGAGAATATATGTTTTACAGAGTAAATCTGTTTAATGTTTAATACACAAAATTTCAGCCATTCGAGCAGGTGGCTGGCGTGAATGGCAACCAGGTCAGCGTCGAGGACCTGAATGCCAAGCGCCGCGATGCCGTGCGCCTGCGGGTGCAGGGCGAGAAGCTGGCCGTGATCACGGCCAGCACCGGCCTGAGCACGCCCACCGTGATCGCCGCAGTGAAGGCTTACCGTCAAGGAGGCTGGAACGCGGTCGAGGTCCGGCCTCGTCGCGGCCGCCCGGCCAAGAATCAGGCCGGAACGAGCGCCGATCCGTTGCCGGCGCTGGTGCAGGCGATGCTCGCCGGGCCGCCGGATGCTGCCGGCCTGGCGGACGCCTTATGGAGCCGCAAGGCGGTCGGCGATTGGCTGGCGCTGCATGCCCCGGCGCGCCCCAGCGCCGCCGTGGTGACCAAGCTTTGCCAGGGTCTCGGCCTGCACTTCGATCCCGCCCTGCCTTCCCCGGAGGCCGCCACTGCCGACCAGCCGATGCGCTTGCACGGCATCGAGCGTTATGAACCGGCGTGGCCCGGCGTGCCGGCCGATAGCGGCAAGATCGGCCTGCTGTGCGCGAAGGCCGCGCGCGGCCAGTTGCTGTGGCTTGCATTTGCGGGGCCGCTGGAGTCGCGGCACTACCAGCACTTCCTGGAGCGCCTGTTGCCTCGCCGCGGCGCGCTGGCGTTGTCCATCCCGGGATCAGCCCGCCTGCTGCGAGTGCCGGAGCTTCGCCAGTGGCTGGCTGAGCGCGCCGGCGCCATCACCCTCATCGATCCGCAACTGGGCACGCCCCACACGTTCGCCCCCTCGTCGACAACACCCCCTGGCGCGCAGTTGCAACGCGCCGAAAGGACACCCATGCCCCTGACCCACCTGCAGCGCCTCGAAGCCGAGAGCATCCACATCATGCGCGAGGTCGTCGCCGAAGCCGACAAGCCGGTGATGCTTTATTCGGTCGGCAAGGACAGCGCCGTGATGCTGCACCTGGCCGTGAAAGCCTTCTACCCTTCGCGGCCGCCGTTTGCCCTGATGCACGTCGACACGCGCTGGAAGTTCCGCGAGATGTACAGCTTCCGCGATCGCATGGTCAAGGAACTCGGAATGGAGCTGATCACGCACATCAATCCCGAGGGCATCGCCAAGAACATCAACCCCTTCACGCACGGGTCGGCCATCCATACCGACGTGATGAAGACCGAGGGGCTCAAGCAGGCGCTGGACAAGTACGGCTTCGATGCGGCCTTCGGCGGCGCCCGGCGCGATGAGGAAAAATCCCGTGCCAAGGAGCGCATCTTCTCCTTCCGCTCGGCGCAGCATCGCTGGGACCCGAAGAACCAGCGGCCCGAGCTGTGGAAGCTCTACAACGCGCGCAAGCACAAGGGCGAGTCGCTGCGCGTCTTTCCGCTGTCCAACTGGACCGAGCTGGACATCTGGCAGTACATCCACCTGCAGAAGATTCCCATCGTGCCGCTGTACTACGCGGCCATGCGCCCGGTGGTGGAGCGCAACGGCACGCTGATCATGGTCGACGACGAGCGCATGCCGCTGGGCGCCGGCGAGGTGCCGATGATGCGCAAGGTCCGCTTTCGCACGCTGGGCTGCTACCCGCTCACGGGCGCGGTCGAATCGGAAGCCGACACGCTGCCGGCCATCATCCAGGAAATGCTGCTGACCCGCACCTCGGAGCGCCAGGGCCGGATGATCGACCACGACGCCTCGGCGTCGATGGAAAAGAAGAAGCAGGAAGGATACTTCTGATGGCACACGTCAGCGACCTCATCGCCACCGACATCGGCGGCTATCTCAAGGCCCACGAGCAAAAGAGCCTGCTGCGCTTCATCACCTGCGGCAGCGTGGACGATGGCAAGAGCACCCTGATCGGCCGGCTGCTGTACGACTCCAAGATGCTGTTCGAGGACCACATCGCGGCGATGGAGGCGGACTCCCGCAAGTGGGGCACACAGGGCGACAGCATGGACTTCGCCCTGCTGGTCGATGGCCTGGCGGCCGAGCGTGAGCAGGGCATCACCATCGATGTGGCCTATCGCTTCTTCTCGACCGAGCGGCGCAAGTTCATCGTGGCCGACACGCCCGGCCACGAGCAGTACACGCGCAACATGGTCACGGGCGCGTCCACCGCCGACGCGGCGGTGCTGATGGTGGACGCGCGCAAGGGCGTCCTGACCCAGACCCGCCGGCACAGCTACCTGGTGTCGCTGCTGGGCATCCGCCATGTGGTGGTGGCCATCAACAAGATGGACCTGGTCGAGTACAGCGAAAAGACCTTCCAGCGGATCGTGGAAGACTACCGCGGCTTTGCCCGGCAGATCGGCCTGGACAACGTCACCTTCATTCCGGTGTCTGCCTTCAAGGGCGACAACATCACCGGCCCCAGCGACAAGATGCCGTGGTTCCGGGGCACCACCTTGATGGGCTATCTGGAGACCATCGAAGTGGACGAGGAGCGGATGCAACGCACACCGTTTCGCCTGCCGGTTCAATGGGTGAATCGGCCCGACCTCGACTTTCGCGGCTTCTGCGGCACCATTGCCGGCGGCAAGGTCCGGCCGGGCGACAGGATCCGGGTGCAGCCCTCGGGCAAGGAAAGCACGGTGTCGCGCATCGTCACCTTCGAAGGCGACCTGCCGGAAGCGGTGGCGGGCCAGTCGGTCACCTTGACGCTGGCCGACCAGGTCGACATCTCCCGCGGTGACCTGATCTCGCAAGCCGACGCGCCGGCCGGCGTGGCCGACCAGTTCGAGACGACGTTGGTCTGGATGAACGACGAGCCCTTGCTGCCGGGGCGCTTCTTCCTGCTGAAGATGGGCTCGCAGACCGTCACCGCGTCGGTCATGGAGGTGAAGTACCAGGTCAACGTGAACACCATGGAGCACATCGCGGCCAAGACGCTGGGGCTCAATGCCATCGGCGTGTGCACGCTGAACCTGGACCGGCCGATCGGCTTCGATGCCTACGCCGACAACCGCGATACCGGCGGCTACATCCTGGTGGACCGCCTGACCAACAGCACGGTGGCGGCGGGTCTGATGCACTTTGCGCTGAGGCGCAGCCAGAACATCCATGTGCAGCACGTGGACGTGAACAAGGCGGCGCGCAATCGGCTGAATGGCCAGAAGGGCTGCGTGCTCTGGTTCACCGGCTTGTCCGGATCGGGCAAATCGACCATTGCCAATCTGCTCGAGAAGAAGTTGCATGCGATGGGACACCGCACGTACCTGCTCGACGGCGATAACGTTCGGCACGGGCTCAACAAAGACTTGGGCTTCACCGACTCCGACCGGGTGGAGAACATCCGGCGCGTGGCCGAGGTCGCCAAGCTGATGGTCGATGCCGGGTTGATCGTGCTCACCGCGTTCATCTCGCCCTTCCAGGCCGAGCGGCGCATGGCGCGCTCGCTAGTGGAAGACGGCGAGTTCGTGGAGATCCACGTCGACCTGCCACTGGCGGTGGCCGAGCAGCGCGACGTCAAGGGCCTGTACAAGAAAGCTCGGCGCGGCGAGCTGAAGAATTTCACCGGCATCGATTCGCGCTACGAAACCCCTGAGGCACCTGAGCTGCGGCTGGCCACGGACACGGTCGAGCCCGATGACGCGGTCGAGCAGATCGTTGCCTTGTTGCGGCAGCGCGGCTGTCTGCCCTGACGAAGTTTTATTTGGTAGCGCCCAGCGCGCGTGCCTTGTGCGGGCCTGCGTTCGCGTGCATTCTTGCCGCGTGGCATCTGACTTGCCGCAAGGAGTGGACATGGGCGCGCGCGCTTTCTCCTGGAACAGCTGGATACGAACGCTCATCGCGACCAGCTTGTTGGCCTTGGGCGTTGCCCATGCCAACACAGCCTCTGCGCCGGCGCCGCAGGTAGACCTGGATGCGCTGGCCCGTGCCAATGCCGCGGTGGTGGGCGTGCACGTCATGGCAACGCAAGGGGCCCGCTCGGCCGAAACACTGGGCCATCGCCGCAGCGGCTCGGGCGTGGTGATCGATCCGGAAGGCCTGGTGCTGACCATCGGCTACCTCATGGTCGAGGCCGAATCGATTCAGCTCGTGACACACGACAATCGCCAGGTTCCCGCTACCGCCGTCGCCTACGACCTGGCGACCGGCTTCGGCTTGGTGAAACCCTTGCTGCCCATGCTGCGCGCCAGCCCGGCGCCTCTGGGCAGCCACCGAGACCTGCAAGCCGGCGCCATGCTGATGGCCGCTATCGGCGGCCCTGAGCCGAGTGTGGCGATGACGCAGCTGGTCGGCCAGCGGCCATTCTCCGGCTACTGGGAGTACCACATCGAGGCGGCACTCTTCACCACACCGCCAATCGGCAACCACAGCGGCGCGCCGCTATTCAATCAACGCGGTGAGTTGATCGGCATTGGAAGCCTGCTGGTGGCCGATGCACGGGGCGACGTGCCGCATGTGGCCGGCAACATGTTCGTACCGGTGGACCTGCTCAAGCCCATCCTGGCCGAGATGCAGCAGACCGGCAGCAGCCGGCAAAGCCGGCGGCCCTGGCTCGGGCTGACCTCGAGCGATATCGAGGGGCGCGTGCAGGTGGTTCGGGTGACGGCGGGCAGCCCGGCCCATACGGGCGGCGTCGAGCCCGGCGATGTGGTCGTCGCAGTGGACGACGGCAAGGTGACCACGCTGGAAGCGTTCTACAAGCGCGTATGGGCTCACCCCAATCCGGACGACACGATCGAGCTCACGGTGATGCGGGACGGCGAGATCAGAAAGCTCACCATCAAGGCCGTGGACCGCATGACGACCATGGCCAAGCCCGCGGGCATCTGAGGGTCAAATTCTCGCAGCGTCAAAAAAGAAAGCGGTACCCCACGGCGCCGATGCCGACGCTCTTGCGTGCATAGGATGCCCCGGGACTGGCCCCCGAGCTGAGCTTGGGCAAATGCAGGCTGGTGAACTGCACGAAGGCGTGGTGGCGCTCCTGGAGCCTGTACTCCAGGCCGATTCGCCCCAGGTAGCTGAAGCCGGATTCCGACGCCGCGGCGAAGCAGTTGCATCCACCCGTGAAGCCAAGCTGCGGCAATGACGCGGACCCCCATCCGATCCCCAGGCCCGCAAAGACGGCCACGCTTTCGGTGAGCTCATGAGTCCGGTAGGCATTGAAGGTCAGCGCCTTGTAGCGG
>JAKFEZ010000235.1:0-31278 GCA_036675435.1 Ramlibacter sp.
AACCCGTCCTCCAGGTTGGAGATGCGCACCGGCACGCCCAGCACCTCGGCCCAGGCATTGCCCACGAACCAGCGATCGTCCACGGGCGCGATGCCGTTGCCGGAATTGAAGATGATGTCGATGAAATCGTCGCCGGCGTGGATCTTGGCCAGCCAATGCGGGTAGGTGAGTTCGGCGCGCCAGCCCTCGGCCCGCATGAGCCCAGCGACTCGCTCGCAGTCGGCGCGGCGGATGAACAGATCCAGGTCCTTGGTGGAGCGGCGGATGCCGGTGAAGCAGGCGTGGGCGAAGGCCCCGCCCACCAGGAAGGGCACTTCGGCATCGACCAGCACCCGCAGCGCGCGCCGGTAAAAGGCGGCGGTCTCGGGCGGGACCTCGTCCTCCAGGGACGGTGCGAGGATGGCGGAAGACATGTTGCGGCCTGCAGGTAGAGAGGATGCTTCACCCTACCCCCGCCGCGTTCGCCAAGCCCAGGGGCAAGGGACCTCATGCAGTGTCAGCGTCCGCCTACAACGGTCGGCCTCGGCCGGCGGCAGCATGGAGTTTTCGCCCCGCCCTTCCCACATGCCCAAGTCTCCCACCACCGTGCGCTTCGCCATCGTCGGCGACATCCACGTCACCAAGGATTCCGGCGGCACGCTGCGCGCCTTCTTCGCCCAGGCCGCCGAAGCCGCCGATGCGCTGCTGCTGTGCGGCGACCTCACCGATTACGGCACGGCGGAAGAAGCCCAGGTGCTGGCCGACGAACTGGCGGCGGTCAAGGTGCCGATCGTCGCGGTGCTGGGCAACCACGACTATGAATCCGGCACGCCGGAGATCGTGTGCGACACGCTCACGCATCACGGCGTGCGGGTGCTCGATGGCGAAGCCTGCGAGATCGAGGGCGTCGGCATCGCCGGCACCAAGGGCTTTGCCGGCGGCTTCGGCCGCGCCTCGCTGGGCGCCTGGGGCGAGCCGGCGATCAAGCTGTTCGTCAAGGAAGCCCTGAACGAGGCGATGAAGCTGGAATCGGCGCTGGCCAAGCTGCGCACGCCGCGGCGCATCGCGCTGCTGCACTACTCCCCCGTTGCCGGCACGCTCGACGGCGAGCCGCTGGAAATCTTTCCCTTCCTGGGCTCGAGCCGGCTGGAGGAGCCGCTGCTGCGCTACCCGGTCGATGCCGTCTTTCACGGCCACGCGCACCGCGGCGCGCTGGAAGCCAAAACCATCAACGGCGTGCCGGTCTTCAACGTGGCCAAGCCGCTGCTGCAGCGCAAGCGGCCCGGGCTGCCGGGGTTCCTGCTTTACGAGTTGCCGCGCGAGCCGGCCGAACAGGCGCTGTCCGGGGCGGCGCAGTAGACGGAGGACAATACGGCTCCTATGACCGATACGACCGCACCCCGATTCTCCGTCCCCAAGGAAAAGCTCAAGTTCGTGCTGCTGGAAGGCATTCACGCATCGGCCGTCGAGTCGCTGCGTGAGGCCGGCTACACACAAGTCATCACCCAGCCGAAGGCGTTGTCCGGCGATGCGTTGCTCTCGGCCGTCGCCGACGCCCACTTTCTGGGCATCCGCTCGCGCACGCAGCTGACCGACAGCGTGCTCGCCGCCGCGCCACGGCTCGCCGCCATCGGCGCATTCTGCATCGGCACCAACCAGATCGACCTGCAGGGCGCGATGCGGCGCGGCATTCCGGTGTTCAATGCGCCGTTCTCGAACACCCGCAGTGTGGCGGAGCTGGTGCTGGCAGAGATCATCATGCTGATGCGAGGCATCCCGCACAAGAACGCGGTGCTGCACCGCAATGGCTGGGTCAAGAGCGCCGAGGGCTCCAATGAAGTGCGGGGCAAGACGCTCGGCATCATCGGCTACGGGCACATCGGCACGCAGATCGGCGTGCTGGCCGAGCACCTGGGCATGCAGGTGGTGTTCTTCGACATCGAGACCAAGCTGCCGTTGGGCAACGCGCGCCAGATGGGCTCGCTGGAAGCCCTGCTGCGGCTGGCGGATGTCGTGAGCCTGCACGTGCCGGAGACGCCGCAGACCATGAAAATGATGGGCGCTTCCCAGCTGGCGCTGATGAGGCCCCGCAGCCACCTGATCAACGCCTCGCGCGGGACCGTCGTCGACATCGACGCGCTCGCCGCCGCGCTGGAGGACGGCCGCCTGGCCGGCGCCGCGATCGATGTCTTCCCCGCGGAGCCGCAAGGCAACGACGCGCGCTTCGAGTCGCCGCTGGTGAAGTTCGACAACGTGCTGCTCACGCCGCACATCGGCGGCTCCACGGCGGAGGCGCAGGAAAACATCGGCCGCGAGGTGGCGGCGAAGCTGGTGCGCTACTCGGACAACGGCTCGACGGTGTCGGCAGTCAACTTTCCCGAAGTTTCATTGCCCGAGCACACCGGCCGCTGCCGGCTGCTGCACATCCACCGCAACGTGCCGGGGATGATGGCGCGCGTGAACGACCGCTTCTCGGCGGCGGGCATCAACATCGCGGCGCAGTACCTGCGGACCAACGACGAAGTCGGCTATGTGGTGATCGACGTGGACAGCACGGCCCGGCAGGTGGCGCTCGACGAGCTGTGCGGCATTCCGGGAACCATCCGTTGCCGGGTGCTGTACTGAATCGAAGTCTCGAACACCAGCCGTGTCACAGCGGTGGCGCCCGCGCAATCCGGACAGATCCGAAACCCAGGAGCAGAAAGGCCGGCCAGAGCAGGCCGAGGTGCCCGATGCGCCGCTGGGCCCGGCCGCGGGCGGCGGGGGATCAGGCGCGCTGATCGGCGTGACCGGATGTTACTCAGCGGTCTGGCCTAAACTCACGCCCTTTGGCGTAAAGGAACCTGCATGAAGAAGACTGAACTCATCGAAGCCATCGCCGCCGCAACCGGCGAGTCGCAAGCAGCCACGGCCCGTGCGCTCGACGCTCTCATCAACATCGTCTCCAAGGAAGTGGCTGCGGGCGGCGAGGTGGCCATCACCGGCTTTGGCAGCTTCAAGGCGAGCGCCCGCAGCGAGCGCACCGGCCGCAATCCCCGCACGGGGGAGCCGCTGACGATCGCCGCGTCGAAAACCGTGAAATTCGTTCCGGGCGCCACGCTCAAGACCGCGGTCAGCGCTGGCGCGCAATAGGTGTTCGAGATGCGGCCTTGAGGCGCCCATGCTGCAGCTTCGCATCGAGCCGCACGACCACGTCTTTCTGGGCCACCTGCAAGGACTGGTGTCGGTCGAGTCTTGGGCGAGCGCACTGCGCGAGCTGGGCGTCGCCGTCAGCGACACGCCGCGTGATCGCCTCGTCTTGAACCTCACGGGTCTGGTGGGATGGCTGGGCGTGCCCGAGCGGACCCAGGTCGGTGCGTTGATGGCCACCCATCTGGCGTCGATGGAGAAGGTGGCGCTGTTCATACAGGCGGAGAAGATCGTCGGCGTGGTCGAGGCGCAGGCCCGGCGAAACGGCCTGAACCTGCGCCTGTTCTCGAACTTCGATGACGCGGTGAGCTGGGCCGTTTCATAGCGCCAGGGTTGCTGGCGAGCCGGCAGCGCCTGCTCCGCCTCAGCGGTTTCCTGCCCGGCCCAGCCATACCGCCCCAGCCGCAAAACCGGCGGCGAGCACGCCATAGGTCGCCAGCAAAGCGCCGGACGACATGCGGTGCTCATAGCCGGGGGTGAGGCGCTTGGGCACCACGTAGTAGTCGACGACATAGGCCACAGCGCTGGTGGCAACGCCGCCCGCGACAGCTTGCGGCAGAGACTTGGCCGCTGGCCGGTGACCATAGAGCCGCGAATACAGCGTGGCCCAGAAGATCGACGCCAGATGGTGCGTGACGTAACCCGCGAGCGTGTGGCGCACAGAGGGTTGCTGCGCATGCAGCGATTCGTCGCCCCACAGCCAGTGGCTGATGGCATTGGTGGGCGCGACGGCGCTGCCGGCCTGCCGACGCCCGGCCATGGCCAGCACAGCCGTGGAGAGCACGCAGGCGACGCTGCCGGTGATGGCGCCTTCGCGCAAGGCCGTGCCCCAGGGGGCTCGATCGCCGGGTTCGAAGCGCCGCATGCGCCAGGCGGTGGCTGAACGTTCCATGTATCGATTCTTTCGTGGATGAAAAAGAAAAGATAGTCGGTCGGTGCGGGCCGGCCCTGTGCGGCCAACTCGCGTGGCCTTGTCCGACTGGACCTATGCCGACCTGACGGTCTTCGGCCGTTGAGCAGCCTTCGAAAGAGACCTGCGCCAAGGCTGACACTCACCCAACGGCCTGTCACACGGTCCACAGGCGCCGTGCTATGTTAGAGAAGCACGCTTCATGGGCTCGGTATGAACAAGTGGCTGATGGGATCGATCGTGGCGGCGCTTTTGCTCGCCGTTGCCGGGGCGCTCCATCAATTTGCGCGTGTCCTGCCTGGGATCGGGATGGCTTACCAGGAGAGGGAGCACAGCAGTGCGCCGGCCGGCGACTTCAGGCTCGCGCAGCGGCGCAGTGCGATCGAGGAGTGCCGACAAGCCGCCTGGATGGTTTACGACGTCCACTGGGCCGCGGCCTGCGCGACCCAGGTGGGCCAGAACTCTCCAGGCCACGCCGATGGCCATGCGGAGTGCGATCTACCCAATGAGAAGGCCGCGGTCGTCAACGCCTGGCTGGACAAGGCCGAAAAACAGTGCGAGGCCGAGGTGCAGGCAGGCTTGCGCCGGTGAGGCGCATCCTGCGCGCGGCGGCTGCAGCTCTCAGGACGCGCAGCGGGAAATCACGCGCACCACGCACTCGCGATAGTCGCTGAACCCCATGCGCCGCCGCGCCAGCCCGCGGCCCTGGAATTGCGGATGGGTGCACACGCCGCTGATTTCCGTGAAGCCTTCGGCGTGCATGCGCTCGCCCGCCATTGCGATCAGGCGCGCTCCCTCGAAGCAGCCTAGTGGCGCGCGGCCCGGCTACGGTCGGCGCTTCAGGATTTTCCACGAAAGCCGGCCGGCCCCGAGCCGTGCGGGCCGCTGGAATTGCCGCCACCGCCGGCAAGTAGCCTCCAGCGCTGCCACGCCGGCTATCGTCTACAACTGCATCGCGTCGATCTGTTCGTTCGTGAGCAGGCCGCGCTTCGTGATAGCGGACCGTTCAGCCGAAGAGAGCCGGCCGCCGGCGAGCGCGGTGGCGAGATACAGCGAAGCCTTCGGCGTGCCAAGGTCGTACATCAGCCCGAAGTTGCTTTCGGGCGCGGGCTTTGACGGCTCGTCCAGCAGTTCGTAGAAGACGATGCTTTCGAGCTTGCACTCGGTCTGGCTGTACAGCTCCAGCATGTGCCGGGCGGTTGACCGGAAGCCCTGCTCGGTAAGGGATTGGCCTTCGACGTTCTCGTAGTTGGCGTCGTAGATCTCGGCGGGATTGAATTCGTTGAGCGTGACCGGCTTGCCGAAGGCGCCGAGCTGCGCCAACGGGCCGCCCGCGCCGTACCAGGTGTCGGTGCGCAAGCTGGGGGCGTTATCGTGCGGATAGACGTGGTAGCCCGTCACATCCCACTGCAGGCCCTCGTCCTGCAGGTAATGCAGCAGGCCGAAGTCCCGGCCGATCACGCCCATGATGACGCGAAGGGGCAGGCCCGACTTCGCCCCGACTTCGTGGATCGCGTTGGCCATCCCTCTCAGAATGGCGGCGAGGTTCGCCAGCGCTGGCTTGTTTTGGTAGGCGCTCTTGCTGGCGCCGGCGGAGTTCGAGGGCACCACCGCCCGGATTTCCGGGCGCAGCTGCACTTCGTTCAGCAGCTCGAAATCGTGGACGAGGTCCTTCATCGCATCCACGGCGCGATAAGCCTGGTCGTAGGCGCTGGCCTCCACGGCGGCCAGGTCGGTATGGACGGTGTGGTCCCATTGGTAGGAAATCTGCAGGGACATCTCCACGGAGCCGCCATACGCATTGACCTTCGTGATCAGGTCACGGGTCAACGTCTGGTCTCCGCCCGCGAAATAGTCCATGCGGATGCGCTTGAAGTTGCGTGCCTGCAGCAGGGCGGCAATCTCGGAGTTCTGCGACCGGCTTTCCCCGCCGGTATGGACGTTCACGCCCACGCTGAACGGCCCGGTCGCCGGGGGCTTCACAGCCTCGGGTGCCTGCGGTGCGGCAGCGGGCGGCGTGCCTTCGACGGGCATTGCGGGGTTGGCCGTCCCGGTGTCGGGTGCTGGCGCGTCGGGTGCCGTCGCCGGAGCTTCGGCACTGCCGCCGCCGCCGCCACCACAGCCGGTCAGTGCTACGGCAACGGCTGCGGAGCCGGACTTGATGAATAAGCGTCTTTTCATTGATCGGATGTAAGAAGACCGCTCTAACGCTGATCGCATGACGGTCGGGTTGCGAAAGGATGAGGTATGCGGCTGGCAACAGCCGCCGACCGGCAGTCGCGTGCGACTCGATGCCGGTACCTCAGCAGGAGGCGCGACTGTAGAGGCAGACCGGAGGTTCTCCGGCTGAGGTCGGCGGCAAGGGGTAACCAGCTGCTGTGCCTGTGTTTCGCCTTGGCAGCCCGGCGGCGGCCGTACGCAACCGGAAAAACCCGAGCTCAACAGTGATGTGGACGAGCTTCAGCTCATCATTGAAGAGCTGTAACGGTCACAACGGGCCTGATCGGCCAGCTCAGGCTCTGCCGCAAAACTTACGTTTGCTCGCGTGGCGTTCGCCACCCGCACATTACAAGTGCTGTAACAAACAGGAAGAAAAACCCATGACAGTCAAAAAACAGTCGCGGCTCTTGATGGGAGTCGGCATCGCCGCCCTGGTGCTGGCGGGTTGCGCCACCCTGAGCGGCCCGCCCACCACGTTCTTCATCACCAGTACCAATCCCGCTCAAAGCGGAAATCTGGGAGGCCTGGCCGGCGCCGACGCCATCTGCGAAAGGCTTGCTTCGGCGGCTGGCGTGGGTGGCCGCAACTGGCGCGCCTATCTCAGCACGCAGGCCGTGGGCGGTGCGACTGCGGTGAATGCGCGTGACCGCATCGGCAAGGGGCCCTGGATGAATGTCAAGGGCGTGGTCGTGGCGCGCAACCTGGCCGAGCTGCACGGCACCAACAATATCAACAAGGAAACGGCGCTGACGGAAACCGGCGCCGTGGTGCCCGCGCGGCCCGACCCGGTGGTCTGGCATGACATCATGACCGGCTCGAGGCCTGACGGCACCGCCATGCCGCCGGGCCGCGATGCCACCTGCAGCAACTGGACGAGCAGCGGGGCGGGTGGCGCGATGGTGGGCCACCACAACCGCGACGGCACCAACCCTGACCCCGTGGCGAACGTGTCGTGGAACTCCTCGCACATCACGCCGGGCTGCGACATGCCGTCGCTGCAGCGGGTGGGCGGCGCGGGCTTGTTCTATTGCTTCGCGGCGAGATAGTTGGTCCGCTGGAAGAGCGATCCAGCCGGCATTTTCGGCTTCAACACCGCCGTGCCGTGTCCCGGCAAATCAGTCGGCCAGGATGAACGTCACCTTCAGGATCACTTTGTATCCTGTCACCTTGCCGTTGTCGATGGTCACTTCCTGGTCTTTGACCCATGCTCCCTTGACGTTCTTCAAGGTCTTGTTGGCGCGCTCGACGCCCTGGACGATCGCGTCCTGGAAGCTGGTATTGCTGACACTGCTGATCTCGGTGATGCGTGCGACTGTCATGGCTTGCCCTTTGCGACTGAAAAAAATCCCGGAGGTCGGGATAAGGTGGCCAGTCTGCGCCCCGTGCGCTGCGCCGGCAAGGCTTGCCATCGAACTGGCGCGCATGTCCTACAGCTGAGCGTTGCATCACGCCCGGACAGCGTGCTCGAGCAGGCCCCGCCGAACGACAATGCGTGCTCCAAGGCCAGCGCATTCTGAGTTGCGCCCGTCATCGCCACATGATCATCGACCTCATCGACGGCACTTACGAGCTGTTTCGGCATTTCTACGGCCTGCGCCGCTTCACCAAGGGCGAGGACCGTCCGTTCGGCGCGGTGGTGGGTGTCCTGAACGGCGTGCTGGAGATGATCGAGGGCCAGGTCACGCATGTCGGCGTGGCGACCGATCACGTCATCGAGTCGTTTCGAAATCGCTTGTGGCCCGGCTACAAGACGGGTGAGGGCATCGAGCCCGCGTTGCTTGCCCAGTTCCATCCGCTGGAGGAGGGGCTGGCAGCCATGGGCGTTGTCGTCTGGCCAATGGTCGACCTGGAGGCCGATGATGCGCTGGCTTCCGCGGCGCGGTTAGCGGATGAAGACGAGCGGGTCGAGCTGGTGCGCATCTGGACACCCGACAAGGATCTGGCGCAGTGCGTTCGCGATGACCGTGTGCTTCAGATTGATCGCAAGCGCAAGCAGGTTCGCGGAGCCAACGACGTCCGGCACAAGTTCGGCGTGGAGCCCGCGTTGATACCGGACTTCCTCGCACTGGTCGGCGATGCTGCCGATGGCTACCCGGGTATCCAGGGGATCGGCGCCGTCGGTGCGGCGCGCCTGTTGAACGAGTACGGCCCGATCGAGCGCTTTCCGTCGCGTGTGTTGGGCGACCATTTCGAAGCCGCCCTGTTGTTCAAGCGACTTGCCACGCTGGACAGCAGCGCGAAGCTGTTTCTTGATGTGCAGGAGTTGCGCTGGCGCGGGCCCACGGGCGCCTTCGCCGCATGGACCCAGCGCGTCGGCGCGCCCAAACTGCTCCAGCGCAGTCTTGAAGCGCCAGCAAAATCAATCCCAAGCTGACCTGCGGCACTCAAGCAATGCGGCGCAACCAGAGCAGCGACAGCCCTGCCGCTGCCAGCGCAAGCATCGCCGAGCCCAACGCCAGCAGACCCGTGAGCTCGGTTTCGCGCGCCTGCACCTGCAAGCGCGAGCCGAGATTCTCGTAGACGTTGCGCAGCTTCTCGGCCGTGCCCGCATGGTGGTACTCGCCACCCGTCATGCGTGCCACTTCGCGCAACGTCGGCTCGTCCAGTTGCAGGTAGATGGACATGTACTCGCCCATGGGCGCTGCGCCGTCCACTGTTCCCAGCCCTACCACGTAGATGCGCACCCCGCGGCTGGCAGCCATCTTCGCCGCTTCCAGCGTGTCGATCCCGGTCGTGCGACGGCCATCACTCAGCAAGATGATTGCGGCCGATCCGTATGAGCCCGGCGCCACGGGCGTGATCTGCCTGGGCGGGGGCTTGTCCCTGTCATCCAGGCTGCGGCCCTGCCGCTTGCTGCCGAACGTCATTTCACCTACGTCGATGCCGTCATCCGGAAACAGCTCCGCCAGGCTCAGCACGATGGCGTTGCCCACCGCCGTTCCCATCTGCATCTGGAAGCCGTCGATGGCCGACACCAGGGATGCGCGGTCCAGGGTGGCCCTCTGGGCAACCTGGCTGCTGCCGGCGAACGTGACCAGCCCCACTTCGATTTCCCTGGGCAAGTCACGCAGGAAGAGCTTGGCCGCCTCCTGTGCGGCCGTGAGCCGGTTGGGCTTGACGTCGCTCACGCGCATGCTGAGCGACACGTCCATGGCCAGCATGACGGTGGCGCGTGCCCACGGCAGCGGCACCCGAGCTACCGGTCTCGCCGCCGCGAACAGCAACGCGGCGAACGCCAGCAAGAACAGCACCGGCGGAACGTGCCGCCGCCAGTTGCCCCCGACCGCAGGGCGGACGATCTGCAGACTGCTGTAGCGCACGGCGAGCTTGCCGCGACGGCGCAGTAGCCACAGATAGGCGCCCGGCAGCAGCGGTAGCGCCAGCGTCAGCCACAGGTATTCGGGCCACAGGAAAATCATCGGGGTCGCGGGAGTGCGGCAATATCGTGCCCGGGAAGCATCCGGTTGGCAACGCCGGAGTTTTCGCAAGCACCTTCGCACGCAGCGAGCCTCGCGCGTACGATTCGGTTCAGCGGCTCAAGACGACATGGCGCCGCCAGGGCAGGCGCGCGTCGACTTCATAGTCCGCGACCACCCAGGTTCGGGTCGTGTGGTCGCCCATGTCCGCGAGAAACTCACGGATGACGCGGGCCGAAGGTGCGTCTAGCGCGGCAAACGGCTGGTCCAGGCAGGTCACCGTGGCGCCACTCGCGAGCAAGCCCACCAGAGCGACCTTGCGCCGGCTGCCGGTCGAGAGCATGAACAGTTTCTTGCCAAGATGAGGATGCAGGTCCAGGGCGTCGATCAGGTCCTGTTGCAGTTGAGCATCCCAGAGCGGGCACCGCTGCCGCAAAGCGTCCCAGACTTGCTGTGGAGACTGATCGCCCTGATCCGGCAGGGAGAGGTCGAGCCAAAGCGCGGAACGGTCCTCGCTCAAGCGGCGCAATAAAGCGGTCTTGCCCGCGCCTTCGTCGCCTGTGACAGCGACCAGGCCTGGGGGGAGGGGAAACAGATCAACGGCAGACGTCATGTGCGTACTATGCTGCAGATGGATGCCGAGGCAGTTGTAGCTGAGCTCCGGGTAGCGAGCTCGGCTGTAGGACGTGCCTCGCGCCCTGTCGGCGCACTTGACGGCAGCAGAACGCTGCGTCGGCGTGCAGTGTGGAGGTAAGCGAGCCAGTCGGCTTGTTTGTCCATTCACTACGCAAAGGCATCCATGAACAAGAACCAGGTCAACGGCACCTTGAAGGACGCCGCAGGCAAAGTCCAGGAGCAGGTCGGAAAAGTCACGGGCAGCGAAGAGCAGCAAGACAAGGGCCTGGTGAAGCAGGCCGAAGGCAAGGTCGAGAAGGCCTACGGTGACGCCAGGGAAATCGTGAAGGACGCGACCAAATGACCGATCCACGCAACATCGCCCATGACAAGAAGGTGCAGCAAGAGAAGAAGCACCGCCACGAAGAAATCGCACCCGGCGCGCAGCATGCAGTGCAGCCGGGCAAGAAGCCGCACATGGCACCCCAGGCCGAGGTTCCAGACACCGATGATGCGAGCCCGCCGGCGGCGGAAACGCCTCTCGTCTAGCACTCAGTCCCGCAACTCAGGAAAGGCACGACCATGCAGGAAAAATCTTCCGACCCCCATCCGCTCAGCGACCTGGAGTATGACTGGCTCACGCTCATGCAAAACAAGGCGCAGGCACTGCTTGCCTATGACCAGTACATCAAGGACGCCGAAGCGGCGAACTCACCGGAATGCGCGGCGTTCTTTCGCAAGGTTCACGACGCGGACAAGGCCCAGCTGGCCGAAGCCAGGCAGCACCTGGTGGCGGTGCTGCAAGGAAAGATGGGCTCGCGGGCGAATTAGCGAGCAGTTGGCGGTGCGGCTGCGGCATGACGTGGCGATCATTTGGCAGCGGGCAGCGGTAGCGCCGTTTTATACCGAACCTGCTTCAACGCAAAACTGCTCCTGATCTTCTCGATCCCCGGAATCGGCGTCAGCTGGTTCAAAATGAATTTCTCCAGCGCGCCGATGTCGGCCACGGCCACTCTGATCAGATAGTCGCTGTCCCCCGTCATCAGGTAGCACTCCATCACCTCATCGTGTTCGGCGATGCGGCGCTCGAATTCGGCCAGGCTTTCCCGGGCCTGTTCCTTCAGGCTGATGCTGATGAACACGTTCAGGCCCAGGCCCAGCGCCTTGGGGTCGGCCAGCGCGACATAGCGCTGGATCACGCCACTCGTCTCCAGGGCTTTCACCCGCGTGAGGCAGGGCGAGGGCGAGAGGTGGACGCGCCTGGCCAACTCCACGTTGGTGATCGAGCTGTCTTGCTGAAGCTCGGCCAGGATTCTCAGATCTACCGCGTCCAGTTGCATGAAATGCTTCAAAGCTAGGTATCGATGGCATTTTATGCTGATGAGCGCGGAACATCACCTATTTTCCGCAACCCTCTTCCGCGGCCTTTTCCGTACAGTGGGAGGCTTGGAGTTCCTGCAATGACCGACCACAGCCTCACCCGTTTTCTCACGACCGACAGCGGCGACATCGATCCGCAGGAAACCGCGGAATGGCGCGAGGCCTTCTCGTCGCTGGTGGCCACGCACGGCGCGGCGCGGGCGCGCTTCATCCTCGACGAGCTGGCCGGCATGGCGCGCAGCCCGCACGTGGCCTGGTCGCCGGACTTGGTGACGCCATATGTCAACTCCATCGCGGTGGACCAGCAGCCGGCCTTCCCCGGCGACTTGGCCATCGAAGAGCGCCTGGGTTCGCTCATGCGCTGGAACGCACTGGCCATGGTGGCGCGCGCCAACGCCGCGTATGGCGAACTGGGCGGGCACATTGCCAGCTACGCCAGTGCGGCCGACCTGTTCGAGGTGGGGTTCAACCATTTCTTCCAGGCACGAAATGAAGAGCCGCGACGGGCCGCCCCTAGCGGCGAAGGCCCCCCTCGGGCGGGCAGCGACTCACACGAAGTGGGGGAGCGTGGGGGGCAACCTGCCTCGCAGGGTGGCGACCTGGTGTTTTTTCAGCCGCACAGCGCGCCGGGCGTTTACGCGCGTGCCTATCTGGAAGGGCGCTTGAACGAAGCCGACCTGGCGCATTACCGACAGGAAATCACCGCGCCGCAAGACGACGCCCGCGGCCTCTCCAGCTATCCGCACCCCTGGCTGATGCCGGATTTCTGGCAGTTCCCCACCGGCTCGATGGGCATCGGCCCCATCAGCTCGATCTACCACGCGCGCTTCATGCGCTATCTCACCCATCGCGGCCTCCTGAACTGCGAAGGACGAAAAGTGTGGGGCGTGTTCGGCGACGGCGAAATGGACGAGCCGGAGTCCATGAGTGCGCTCACCCTGGCCTCGCGCGAGAAGCTGGACAACCTGGTGTGGGTGGTCAACTGCAACCTCCAGCGCCTCGATGGGCCGGTGCGCGGCAACGGCCGGATCATCGACGAACTGGAAAAGCTGTTTCGCGGCGCCGGCTGGAACGTGATCAAGCTGGTGTGGGGCAGCGACTGGGACGGCCTGTTCGCGCGCGACACCACCGGCGCGCTGGCCCGGGCCTTCGCCAACACGGTGGACGGCCAGATGCAGACCTTCGCGGCCAAGGACGGACGCTTCAACCGCGACAATTTCTTTGGCCAGAACGAAGAGCTGAAACGGCTGGCCCAGGGCATGACCGACGAACAGATCGATCGCCTGAAGCGGGGAGGCCATGACCTGGTGAAGATCCATGCTGCCTACGCCGCGGCAGCGCGCCACCGCGGCCAGCCGACGGTGATCCTGGCCCACACCAAGAAGGGCTACGGCATGGGCACGGCCGGCCAGGGCAAGATGACGACGCACAGCCAGAAGAAGCTGGATGGTGCGGCGCTGATCGAATTTCGCAATCGCTTCAACCTGCCGCTCACCGACGAGCAGGCCACCAACCTCGAATTCTTCAAACCGGCGGAAGACAGCGCGGAGATGCGGTACATGCATCAGCAGCGCGCGAAGCTCGGAGGCTACCTGCCCAAAAGGCAATCCACCTCGCAGGCCCTATCCGTGCCTGCTCTCGCTTCGTATGCGGCGTTCGCTACCGCGGCGGCCGGCAAGGAGATGTCGACCACGATGGCTTTCGTTCGACTCCTGGGCAACCTGCTGAAGGACAAGGAGCTGGGTCCACGCATCGTCCCCATCGTCGCCGACGAGGCGCGCACCTTCGGCATGGCCAACCTGTTCAAGCAGGTCGGAATCTATTCCAGCGTGGGCCAGCGCTACGAGCCGGAGGACATCGGCTCGGTGCTGTCGTACCGCGAAGCGCTGGACGGCCAGATCCTGGAAGAGGGCATCAGCGAGGCCGGCGCCATCGCCAGCTGGACGGCTGCGGCCACCAGCTACAGCGTGCACGGCGTGCCGATGCTGCCCTTCTATATCTATTACTCGATGTTCGGCTTCCAGCGGGTGGGCGATGCAATCTGGGCGGCGGCCGACCAACGGTCCCGGGGCTTCTTGCTGGGCGCCACCTCGGGACGCACCACCCTGGGCGGCGAAGGCTTGCAGCACCAGGACGGCAGCAGCCACCTGGTGGCCGCCACCATTCCCAACTGCAAGGCCTACGACCCGGCTTTCGCCGGCGAGATGGCGGTGATCATCGACCACGGCATTCGCGAGATGCTGACCCTGCAACAGGACGTGTTCTATTACGTCACGCTGATGAACGAGAACTACGCTCAGCCCGACCTGCCGCCGGGCGTGGCCGATGACGTGGTGCGCGGCGCCTATCGCTTCGGCTCGTTCGGCGACGGCGCACCGCAGGTGACGCTGATGGGATCGGGCGCGATTCTCACCGAAGTGATCAAGGCGGCGCAGCAGTTGGCCCGTGAGGGCGTGGCGAGCGAGGTGGTCAGTGTCACCAGCTGGAGCGAGCTGGCGCGCGATGGCGTGGGTTGCGAGCAGCGCGCGGTGCGCGGTGAGGAGCACACCACGCCCTTCATCCGTCGCCTGCTGACAGGGGCGCCGGTCCCGATCGTGGCCGCAACGGACTATGTGCGGGCCGTGCCAGAAACAGTGCGCGCCTTCCTGCCGCCGGGCCGGCGCTATCTCACCCTGGGCACCGACGGCTTCGGGCGCAGCGACACCCGGGCCGCCTTGCGCCAGTTCTTCGGGGTCGATGCGGTGCACATCGCGCGGGCGGCCCGCCACGCCCTGTCGCCTTCGGCCTGACCGAACCCGGGCGCGGCACTAGGGCCTGTTCACACTATTTTTGCAAGTGCGAACGTGGTTAAAACAGCGCCAATCTAGGCGCGCGACGACGCCCAGGCCTGGCGCCTGGGCTAGGAGCGCAACGACGAGTGGCGTTGTTTTAACCACGTTCCCTTCGGGTTGCGGTCAAAGAGGCCATGCGCCGCGTTGCGAAGCGTTGCCGGACGTAAAGTCCGGCCGCGTTTCGCGCCTTGCGCATGACCTTTTTGATCCGCAACGCATCTTGCAAAAATAGTGTGAGCAGGCCCTAATATGCGCCTATGACCACATCGCGCTTCTGGGCCGACTTGACCACCCGCGACTTCGCCCGGCTCGACCCGGCCGCGACGGTGGCGGTGCTGCCGGTGGCGGCGACCGAACAGCACGGGCCCCACTTGCCGCTGTCGGTGGACCAGAGCCTGGTGGACGGCATCGTCGCCACCGCGCTGCCGCACCTGCCGGAGGGCCTGCCGGTGCTGTTCCTGCCGACGCAGCAGGTGGGCTACAGCCCGGAGCACTCGCGCTTTCCCGGCACGCTCACGCTGTCATCCGCAACCGCTATCGCCAGCTGGGTCGAACTGGGTGAATGCGTGGCGCGCGCCGGCGTCCGGAAACTGCTGCTGTTCAATTCCCACGGCGGCCAGGTCAGCCTGATGGATATCGTCGCGCGCGAGCTGCGCAATCGGTGCGAGTTGATCGTCTACAGCTGCAGCTGGTGGAATCTGCCGCTGGGCGACGCCGTGAACGGCCTGTTCAGCGCTCACGAGCATCGCTTCGGCGTACACGCGGGCGAGATCGAAACGTCGATGATGCTGGCATTGCGCCCGCAGCACGTCGACATGTCCGAGGCGCGCGATTTTGAATCGTCCTCGCAGGTGCGCGCCGCCGGCTACCCGATTCTGGGCAATGGCAGCAGCGCCAAACTGGGGTGGCAGATGCAGGACTACAACGCCCAGGGCGCGGCTGGCAACGCCGCCGCCGCCACGGCCGACAAGGGCCGGGCGGTCCTCGACGCAGCTGCCCGCCAACTGGCCTTGCTGCTGCAGGAGTTCTCGGCGTTGCCGCTGTCGACGCTGGTGGATCGACCAGCACCCTGAGCGGAACACCGCCCGACCTCTTCGTGTTCTTGCATCGGCGGTGTCCTACGCCAGCTTGCGAGAGGGCCGACAGCGCGGCCGCGTCCAGCCGCTAGATTGAGGCTTGCACCGGCGTCCCGCCGGTCCCATCCCCAAGGAGCCCAAGATGACGACAGTTGCTGACGTGATGACCCGCGGTGTGCGGAGCATGACGCCCCAAGACACGGTGGTGCTGGCTGCCCAGGCCATGGACGAACTCAACGTGGGTGTGATTCCGGTCTGCGAGAACGACAAGCTGGTGGGCATGGTGACCGACCGCGACATCGTGGTGCGGGGCGTGGCCCAGTCCGCCGACACCAAGAGCATGAAGTTGGCCGACGTGATGAGCACCAATGTGCGCTGCGCCAAGGAAGACGAGGACCTGGACGATGTGCTCGACGAGATGGCGCGCAGCCAGATCCGGCGGATGCCGGTGGTGGACGGCGAGGAACACCTGGTGGGCATCATCACGCTGGGCGACATTGCCGCCAAGAGCGACGATGAAGAGATGGACGTGGCCCAGTCCCTCGGCGACATCTCCGAGCCGGCCGAGCCGGATCGCTCCAGCCAGTCCAAGGCCAGCGGCGCGGCCGGCGGCGGCTCGGCTTCCGGCAAGCCCCGACGCCAGCCCAAATAGCGACGAGCAGCTGTTGCGCGAAATCCACTCGCAGCCTTGGTAGGGCGTTAAATGTGCGCCGTGTCACAGCACACGGCGACGACGGTTCCTAAACTGGAGGCAAGAAAGGAGCCGTCATGCGCTTTGCCGCCGTCAGAATCCCGAGCCAGCAGCCGCCGCGCACGCCGGCTGCCGATGTGATTCGCCGGCTCGTCTGGGGCGAGCCGACGGCGCGACAGCGTCCTGAGCCGCCGCCCCAGGAACCGCCGGCCGATCTCGACCAGCGGGTGCGTCTGGCAGGCGAGTGGTAGCCGCCTGAAACCCGGTTTGGCTGCACCGAAGGGCGCAGCGCCTTTCAGGCTGGACGCTGGCGAAGATGCTCAGCGGCCGCCGCCGGAAGTTCCGGTGTTCCCCTTGTTCGAGCGGTTGCTCTGGCTGCGTGCCTGGCCGCCCTTGCGCCCGGCTTCACGCGCTTCTTCCGAAGTGAATTCGTGAGCGGTGCCCTTCTCGTGGGCGGCGCGGCCGCCTTCACTTGCGATCTCGCGCTGGCGCTGGGGATCCATCGAAGCGAAGCCGCGGTTGGAACTGCCTTGCTTGTTGCCCTGGCTACCCTGATTGTTCGATGCCATGATCTGATCTCCTGATGAAAAACGGTGGGAAAAAATCATGACCGGCATCGTGCCGGCCATGCCGCCCATTGAGCGTTCATAACGATTCTTCGCTCGTCAGGAAGGAAAGCAGGGCTTTGTAGGACGACACCCTGCCCAGTTACGATTGGTAGCTATGATTTCGGTAGCACCGTGGCGGCGAGCCGGGCCACGAGCGCGCCCGCCTCGGGCGGCACGCCGGCAGCCGGTCGGCCTTCATCGACCAGGCTGGCAAGCAACCGGGTAAGTTGCCCACCCGAGGGCAGCACGGGACCGAGGAACAGCGCCTGCTCGCCGCGGGCGATCAGCACCGTTGGAAAAGTCTCGATGTCGACGTCGCCCATCGCCTCGGCTTCGTCTTCGACGTCGACCCAGGCGAAGTGCAGGCCGGGATGCGCCGCGGCCGCCGCGGTGAAAGCGTCGCGCCATTCGCGGCAGACACCGCACCATTCGGCGCACAGGCAGATCACCCACCAGCGGGGCGCGGAGTCGGCTATCGGCGGCATCCCGCCAGTCTACGTCAACAGGAAAAAACGGCGCCGCGCTCAGGCATAAGTCACCCACGGCGCGTAGTCCGGGTGTTCGAGGTGGGGAATGGCGTTGAAGCAGACCAGCATGTGGCGCTTGGGCGTGAAGGCGAATTCGGTGACGGCGCTGTTGCGGATGCGCAGGTTCAGCTCGATCGTGACTTCGGCCGCAGTCCCCAGCACATGGCCGACGGCAGTGGCGATCGGCCCGCCGCTGGTGACCATCAGCACCTGCTGGCCGTAGTGGTTGGCGCGCACATGGTCGAGCGCGCTCGACACGCCGGCCACGAACTGCGCATAGCTGGGCATGCCTTCGGGGCTGGCGGCGCCCGACATCCATTGGCCCAGGCCGTCCCGCAGCAGCCTGAAGTGATGGCGGTACATCTCGGGCGAGGTGGGTTTTTCCAGTTTGTGCGGGTGAACGGTGGCGATCACCGCCCCGCTGTCGTACTCATTCAGGCCGGCCCAGGGCAGATGCTCCCCTTGCTGGTCCATGCCTTGCAGAATGCCCGCCAGCGTCTGCTTGTGGCGGCGCAGGGTGCCGGCGATCAGGCTGTCGAAGCGAATGCCTTTCTGCGCGAAGTATTCACCCAGGCGCACGCTCTGCCGGTGGCCGAGCTCGCTCAGCTGGTCGTAATCGTCGGCGCCGAAAGAAGCCTGTCCGTGCCGAACCAGGTAGAGAGTGCCCATGCCCTTTATTGTGGATGCGCGACGGCGTGCGGGCCGGTCGCCACGGCGACGCCGGGTGGCCCGGTCGACAGCACGCGCGCAAATACCTCGCTGTCGACGTTGCCGCCGGTCAGGGCGACACCCAGTGTCTTGCCGGGCCAGCGGCCGCGCTGCTGCATTGCCGCGGCCAGCCCGGCTGCGCCGGCGCCCTCGGCCACGTTGTGAGTGTCGGCGAACAGCACGCGCATGGCTTGCGCAACTTCGTCGTCGGTAACGCAGACCACGTCGTCGGCATGGCGCAGCACCACCTCCAGCGCTTCGGGGTCGGCGATGCGGCAAGCCATGCCGTCGGCCAGCCGGGTGGTCACCGGCGCCTCGACCACCCGCCCGGCCCGGAACGAGTCGAGGTAGGTGGTGGCGTGGGCCGACACCACGCCGACCAGCGCGCTGCGCGCCCCGGTGTGGGCGCGCGCCGCCGCGGCTGCGCAAAAGCCCGAGCCTTGGCCGATCGGCACGAACACCACGGCCGGCTCCTCGCCGCGGGCGAAGTGCTCGAAGAACTCGATCCAGTAGCTCATCACGCCTTTGATCAGGTCGCGATGAAACGAGGGCACCATGTGCCAGCCACGCTCGGCGGCCAGGGCGATGGCGTGCTCGCGCGCCGCCTGGAAGTCATCGCCATGTTCGATCAGCGCAACGCCCAGGGTGCGCATCGCAGCATTCTTTTCGACCGAGTTGCCGCGCGGCACGACGATGGTGGCCGCCAGCCCGTACTTGCCGGCGCCGAAGCCGACCGACTGGCCATGATTGCCGCGGGTCGCCGCGACGACGCCGCCGGGCGCCCCGCCCGAGCGGGCCAGGTTGGCAAAGTAGGTCAGGCCGCCGCGCACCTTGAAGGCGCCGGCCGGGGTGTGGTTCTCGTGCTTGACCCACACCGTCTGGCCCAGGCGCTCGCGCAGCATCGGCCAGGCATATTGCGGCGTGGGCGGCATCACTGCGTACACCTCGCGCTGGGCCGCGGCCACTTCGTCGGGCTCGAAAATCATCGCTGTTCCTTTAGATGCCCGCCGACGCGAGCGTGACCAGCCCCCGGGGCGTCTCCAGTGTGGCGACCAGATTGGCCGCCCCAGGCTCGACGCTGACGCCTTGCAAGGCGATGGCCGCGTGAGCGGCGAGCAGCTCGGTGGCCTGCGGATGGCAGGCCCGCATTGTTTTCAAGGCCAGGCCGCAGTCGGGCATGGTGTCGGCGGGATGGGCGCCGTCCCAGGCGATCAGGGTGGGCAGTGCGCCCTGGAACAGGCGCTGGCCGTCGTCCCGCACGCTCATGCCCCAGGTCAGCAGGCCCTGTGCGGTGGCCCGGCTGGCTTGCAGCAGCGGCCCCCGGTCGATGCCCAACTGCTTCAAGGCATCGATCGCCGGTCGCGCATCGCCGGTGCTGGCGACGAAGTGCACCAGCCGCGGTTCGCGCGCCACTGCCTGCTGCAGGGCCGGGTCGTCCAGGTCGAACCAGCGCCTGCGGCCCGGGTCGGGCGCCGCCGGGTCGATGGCGATGATCTCGAGATAGGCGCGCGGATAGTTCGGCGTGGCGATTTTCAGCAGCCGGTTGTGTGTGCCCATCAGCGGGTGGTTGCCTCCCGGGCCGGGCGTGACGCCGAGCGTGGCCTCGCACCACAGCACGCCCTGTTGCAGGCTGCTGGCCGCGATGACGAGGTGGTCGATGCGCGAGGGCCCGGTCATAGCGACACGCTCCCGCTCACGCACGTGACGGACGCGCCGCCGACCCACACCTGCGCGTCGGCATCGCGCTCGATGTGAATGCGGCCGGCGCGCCCCAGGCAGGTGCCCTGGGCTGCCAGGTAGCGCGCAGGCATGTGCTCGTCGGCGATCAGCCATTGCGCCAGGCTGGCGTTGAGGCTGCCGGTCACCGGGTCTTCGTCGATGCCGACCGGTGCGGCAAAGGCGCGCACCTCCAGTTGCGGCTCATCCGCTGCCTGGCTTGCCGGGCGATAGAGCGCGGCCACGCCCACCTTGATGCCGAGCTTCTTGAGTTCGAGGTGATCGGGCGACAGCTCGAGCACGGACTGCGGGCTGTCCAGCAGCAGGCCCAGCCAGATGGGACCGTTGTCGAGCGTCTGTGCGGCGACCACCTGGGTCGCCTTCAGCCCGAGCGCCGCCGCCACCCGGGCCAGCACCGCCGGGCTGGGCGCGCTGCGCTCAAGCGGGGGCGCGGCGAAAGCCTGTCCCCGCGCATGACGGCGAATCCTGATCAGGCCGACCTCGCATTCCTGCACGATGACGTCGGGCCCGCGCGGCTTGCCACCGGCTTCCAGCCAGGCGTGGCAACTGCCGAGGGTGGGATGGCCGGCAAACGGCAGCTCGCCGCCGGGCGTGAAAATACGCACCCGATAGTCGGCCTGCTCGTTCTCGGGCGGCAACAGGAAGGTGGTTTCGGACAGGTTGGTCCAGCGGGCGAACTGCTGCATCCGCTCAGGGGACAGGCCGGCGCCATCGAGCACCACCGCCAGCGGATTGCCGAGGTAGGCGGTGGCGGAAAAAACATCGACCTGCTTGAAGTTGCGTTGCTGCATGGAGGGCTTTCAGGAGAGGGGCAGATCGAGCACGCCCCGGGATGCGGGCTGGTCCAGGATGTCCCGGTACCAGCGATCGAGGTGAGCCCGCGGCGGCCGTTCGCGCGGCAGTCCCTGCCAACGGTGGATCTCGCAGGCGATCGGAATGTCGGCCATGGTGAACCCAGCGCCCGCCATGAACGCGCGGCTTGCCAGGTGCTGGTCGAGCATGGCCATCAAGGGCTCGGTTGCCGCCACGGATTGCGCCACCAGGTCGGCGTGCCTGCGCTCTGGCGCGGTGCGCAGCAGCTGGACGAAGGCGTTGCGGCCGGCGGGGTTGAGCGTGGTCTGCTGCCAGTCCATCCATCGCTCGGCGTCGAAGCGAGCCGGCAGGGCCTCGGGATAAAGGCGGCCGGACGAATGCCTGGCGCATAGATAGCGCACGATCACGTTCGATTCCCAGAGCTGCAGGTCGCCGTCTTCCACCAGCGGCACCAGTGCGTTCGGATTCTTCGCCAGGTACTCGGGAGTGCCGACGATGCCGAATTCATGGCCGGCATCGATGCGCTCGAAGGGCAGGCCCAGCCATTGCGCCGTCAGGACGACCTTGCGCACGTTGATGGACGACAGGCGGCCCCAGATCTTCAGCATGGCTTCAGCTCCTGGGAAGTTGCTCGCGAATGGCCTGGGCCAGTGCCGCGATGCCGATGGCGATCTGCTCGGCGCTGGCCGTGACGAACGACAGCCGCAGCGTGCGCGCGTCGGGCGCGCCGGCGTAGAAGGCGGCCCCCGGCACGAAGGCCACACCTTTGTCCACTGCCCGCGGCAACAGGTCGATGGCGTTCATGCCTGCGGGCAGGCGGGCCCACAGGAACATCCCGCCGTCGGGCGTGTTCCATTGCACGCCCAGGCCCTGCATCTCGCGCTCGAGTGCTGCCAGCATCGCGTCGCGCTGCGATTTGTAGAGCGCGCGGATCATGGGGACGTGGCGGTCAAGAAAGCCGTCTTTCATCACTTCGGCCGCCATGCGCTGGTTGAAACCGGGCGTGTGCAGGTCGGCGGCCTGCTTGGCCTGCAGCAGCTTGGGGTAAAGCGCCCTGGGCGCCACCAGAAAGCCCAGGCGCAGCCCCGGCGCCAGCACCTTGGAGAACGAGCCCAGGTAGACGCAGCCATCCGGGTTGCGCGCGGCCAGCGGCAATGGCGGCGGCGCGTCGAACCAAAGGTCGCCGTAGGGGTTGTCCTCGAGCACGGGCAGCCCCAGCTCGGCAGCCCGGCGCGACAGCGCTGCCCGACGCGCCTCGGTCATGGTGCGGCCGGTCGGGTTCTGGAAGTTCGGCAGCACGTAGAAGAAGCGCGCCGCCGGCGCTTGCTCGGTGAGGTCGTCGATGTCGACGCCCTCCGCGTCGCTGGCAACGCTCACCACCTCCGGCTCCATCGGGGCGAATGCCTGAAGCGCGCCCAGGTAGGTCGGCGTTTCGACCAGGATGCGGCTGCCTGCGTCGATCAGGACCTTCGCCACCAGGTCCAGGCCCTGTTGCGAGCCGGTGGTGATGAGAACCTGCGCCGGATCGACCGGCCACGGCAGCATTGCCGCCACCGTTTCCCGCAATGGCCCGTAGCCCTCGCTGGCCGCATACTGCAATGCCGCCGAGCCGTCGGTGGTGAGCACCCGCTGGCAGGCGGCCGAGAATTCACCGATGGGAAAGGTCTTGGGTGACGGCAGCCCACCGGCGAAACTGATGATGCCCGGGCGTTCCGTCACCTTCAGGATTTCGCGGATGACCGAAGGATTCATCTTCTCGGCGCGGCGAGCCAGCACCCATTGCGTGTGTTGCAGATCGTTGAGATTCATGGAGTGCTCCTCTTGGTTGGCCAGATGCCGTCAGTCGACGATGAACAGGGTGGCGCCCCGCGGCGCGCTGGAACGATGGGGCTCGGCGTTGTCCGCCACCTGGTAGCTCATGCCAGGGGTCAGCGTGAAGCGGCGGCCATCGGCCAGCTCGGTGTGCAGCTCGCCCTTCATGCAAAGCAGCACATGGCCCTTGACGCACCAGTGGTCGGACACGTAGCCCGCCGTGTATTCGACCATGCGCACCCGGATCGCGCCAAACTGCTGCGTGCGCCAGAAGGCCCGACCGGCCTCGGCCGATTTCTCCTCAGGCTCGATCGCCGACCAGTCGGTCGCGGCAAAAGGGATGTCGGTCATCTGCATGGCAGCTTCCTTCAGGCGACGGGGCGCACCGGCATTTTCTTGCCCACGAACACAGTGGCGATCACGGCCCCGGCAAAGCCCAGGGTGACCGCGTCGAGCTTTTCGCCCAGCAACGGCACGGCAAACAGCATGCTCAGAAAGGGCTGGATCAACTGCACCTGGCTGACCCGCACGGTCCCGCCCAGGGCCAGCCCGCGGTACCAGGCGAAGAAGCCCAGCCACATCGAGAATATCGCGACATAGGCGAAGCCCCACCAGGCCGATGGCTCGATGGATTCCAGCGGCCTGGCGAGCAAGGCGGCCGGCGCCGTCAGCGGCAGTGCCATCACCAGCGCCCAGCAGATCACGTGTTCGGCCTGCATGTGCTGCGACAGCCGGGCGCCCCAGCCGTAGCCGACGGCGGCGCAGACCATCGCCGCCAGCAGCAAGGCGTCCGCCGGCTGGATCGCCACGCCATCGCCGCCTGATCGCAGCACGGCGAAGCCCACCACCAGCGCACTGCCGAGGGCGGCGCAGGCCCAGAAGCCCGCCGAGGGGCGCTGCCGATGCAGCCAGGCGCCGACGATGGCGGTGGCCAGCGGCAACACGCCGACGATCACGCTGGCGTGCACCGCTTCGACGTGGCGCATCGCCACCGAGGTGAGCAAGGGGAAGCCGAACACCACGCCCGCCGACGTGATGGCCAGCGGCAGCCAGTCTTCGCGCCGCGGCAGGCGCGCGCGGGTGGCCAGCAAAAATACGGCGGACAGCAGCGCCGCCACCACGGCGCGCCCCAGGGCGATGAACACCCCCGACATCTGCGGCGCCTCTGGCGTGCCGACCGCCAGCCGCGTCATCGGCAGGGTCAGCGCAAAGATCGTCACGCCGAGCACGCCCAGCCACAGGCCTTTGACTTCGTGGGGCTTCATACCGTGAGCATCCAGCCGGCCGTGCCCGCCAGCACCAGCGCCAGCGCCCGATTGAACCAGAGCAGGCGCTTGCCGTGCGAGAGCCACTGCCTCAGTAGCGACCCCACCACGGCATAGGCCAGGTTGCTGCTGAAGGCGAATACCAGCATGATCGCGCTGATGAGGGCCAGCCGTTCGCCCGGATTGGACGCAGGCTGGCCGCCGGCGTTGACCACCCAGCCGGCGGTAAGCGTGAGGGCCAGCATCCAGGCCTTGATGTTGAGGAACTGCAGGCCCACGCCTTGGGCAAAGGTCACGTTCAGGCGGGCGCTGTCGACTTGCGACAGCTGGCCGGCGCCGGCCAGCCTGAAAGCCAGCCACAGCATGTAGGCCACCCCGCCCAGCTTGATGGCCCAGCTGAGGGCCGGGACGCCCGCCACAAGCGCGCCCAGGCCCAGCCCGCAGCACAGCATAAGCAAGGTCCATCCGGTAGGCACTGCCAGGCAAAAGCGCAGCGCCCGGCGCAATCCGTGATTGGCCGCCAGCGCCGTGGACAAGGTGGTGTTGGGCCCCGGTGAAAAACTCATCGCCGTGCAAAACCCCAGCAGGGCCAGAAGTTCGGCCGCGCTCATGGACGGCGGTGGGCTTGCGTATTCATGCCGGTCACTGTAATCTTTGGTGCCAGTACACGACCAGTACAGTTGTCCATGTCAGTTGGACATCTGTATCGGCCACCGTGGCAATACACGAGGACCTATGCCCATGCTGATGAAAGCCGGCTCGCAGTCGCTGACCGAGCAGCTCTCGGCCCGTTTCGCCCAGCGTATCCGCGACCGGCTGCTGGCACCTGGCGCGCGCTTGCCTTCGGTGCGCCAATGCGCCCGGCAGCAGGGCGTGAGCCCGTCCACCGTGGTCGCGGCGTACGACCAGCTGCTGGCACAAGGGATGGTGGAGGCGCGCAAGAACCGCGGGTTCTTCGTGCGCGAGAGCCGCAGCGAGGGCGCAGCGGCGCGGCCGGCACGCGATCGCGCCGGATCGGCCGGCGGCAGCCCATCGAGCCCGGCCCCGGCCCGCAGCCAGAGCCCGATCGACGCCACGGCGCTGATTCGCGGCATGTTCCACAAGGTCAGCGACAAGCCCCAGCCCGGCATGGGCGTCCTGCCCGCGGATTGGCTGGAGTCGACCTTCCTCCCCGCGGCGGTGCGCAAGGTCACGAGCACCCGGGCACTGCACGATTTCTCGTCGCAATACGGCGAGCCGCTGGGCGACAGCGGACTGCGCGCGATGCTGTCCAAGAAGCTGGCGACGCTTGCCGTGCACGCCGCGCCCGAGAACATCATCACCACCGTAGGAGCCACCCACGCGCTGGACATCGTCAGCCGCACGCTGCTGCGCGCCGGCGACCACGTGATGGTGGAAGAGCCGGGCTGGGCCGTGGAATTCGCCCGCCTCAACGCGCTGGGCATGCGGCTGCTGCCGGTGCCGCGGCGCTCCGACGGGCCCGACCTGGAGGTGATGGCGCGCTACTGCGAGGCGCATCAACCCAAGCTGTATGTCAGCGTCAGCGTGTTTCACAATCCGACCGGCTATTGCCTGCCCCCCGGCAGCGCGCACCGGGTGCTGCAACTGGCCAACCAGCACAATTTCCATATCGTCGAGGACGACACCTACAGCCATATCGCACCCGAACATGCCACACGGCTGTGCGCCCTCGACGGGCTGCAGCGCACCATCCATGTGGGCGGCTTCGCCAAGATCCTGGCGCCGAACTGGCGTGTCGGCTTCCTGGCGGCCCATCCGTCACTGATCGAGCGGTTGCTCGACACCAAGCTGCTGGGGACGCTCACCACGCCGGCGCTGCTGGAGAAGGCGCTGGCGCTGTGCATGGAACAAGGCCAGCTGCGCCGGCACGCCGAGCGCATCAAGACCCGCCTGGAGGCGGCGCGCGGCCGCAGCGTGAAGCTGGCGCTGCACGCGGGCTGCACCTTCGCGGCCGAGCCGGCGGGGCTGTTCGGGTGGGTCGATACCGGCGTGGACACCGATGCGCTGGCCCAGCGGATGCTGGACCAGGGCTACCTGCTGGCGCCGGGGGCGCTGTTTCACGCCCAGCGCCGTCCCTCCACCCTGATGCGCATCAACTTCGCGACCACGCAGGACGCGGCGTTCTGGAAGAAGTACGCCGACACGGTCAGGAAAATGTGATCGACGAACGCGCGGCTACAGCATCTCGTCGGGGGCGAATGGCGCGATCAGCCGCACCAGCAGCCTGAGCTTGAGGCTGGCGGGTTCGCTGCGGGCGTCCTCGAAGGCTGCGCCGGGCGGCGCGCGCCAGACGATTTCGCCGCCGTCGAGGGCGAGGCGGTAAGCGCCCTGGGCCAGCGTGGCCTCGATCTGGCGGGTGGCTTCCCGGGAGAGGGCGGCGCTGCGGATCAATAGCGCGACTTCGCTGTTCTGGAGCTGGGAGCGCAGGTCGAGATTCATCGAGCCGATCACCGCCAGCCGATCGTCCAGGATCACCGCCTTGGAGTGCAGGCTGGCCCGCGAAGAACTGGCCTTGGAGCCCCCGGCCTGGCCCGAGCCGAAGCCCGGGGTCGAACCCATGCCGCCGGCGGTGCCTTCCTGGTCGGCGTGCATCTCGTAGAGCTCGACCCCCAACGCCAGCAAATCCTGGCGATAGCGCGCATAGCCGGCGTGGGCGGCGGGCGCGTCGTTGGAGGCCAGCGAATTGGTGAGCACCCGGATGCGCACGCCCTTGGCCCGCATGCGGGCGAACACCTGCATCATGGGCGTGCCGGGAACGAAGTACGGCGAGACGATCAGCACATCGCGCCGCGCCTGCTCCATCAGCTGCAGCAGCCCGTCCACCAGCGTCTCGCCGGCGTCCACTTCGTCGTCGCCGGGGCCGATCTTGCCGGGCTTGTCGACCATCAGCAGGGAGGGCGCCCAGGTCAGGGGTACCTTGCGCAGGTCCATCGGAACCGGATCGGCGCCGGCCGCGGCGGTAAGGCCGGGCAGGATCGCCGACGTGGCCGGCGCGGCGACCGCCTGAACCGGCGTCAAGGCCGGCGGGGCGGCTTGCCGCGAGCGATCGGCCGGCAGCGGCTCGGCCGGTTTGCGCAACTTTTCCAGGTCCTGCGCCGAGACCAGCAACTCCATGGGATAAGCCAGCTTGTCATTCCAGTAGCGGTCGAAGCTGGCCGACATGTCGCGTACCACGCGCCCCACCGCCAGCACATCGAGATCGACGAAATTGCTGGCTTCGTCAGTGCCGAAATAGGCATCGCCCAGATTGCGCCCGCCGGTGATGCCCATCGCGTTGTCGGAGATGAAAAGCTTGTTGTGCATCCGCTTCTGGATCCGCGCCATGTCCTTGAGCGAGGTGATGACACGTCCGAGCAACGAAGCGCGCGAGCCCGGCAGCGGGTTGAACAGCCGGATTTCGACATTGGGCTCGAATGCCAGCCGAAGCACCTGCGCATCCTTGCCGACGATATTGAAGTCGTCCAGCAGCAGCCTGATCCGGACCCCGCGCCGGGCCGCGTCGCGCAGCCGCTGCAGCAGGATCTCGGTGCTGCCATCGGCATGGATGGCGTAGTACTGCAGGTCCAGGCTGCGCTGGGCCGCTTCGATCAAGGCGAGGCGGCTGGAGAACGCGGCGCCGACACTGTCGAGCAGCCGGAAGCCGGAGTCGCTTCGCGCGCCGGCCTCGCGCCGCCGCTCCTGCACCAGCTGCCCCAGGGGTGTCTGGTCGGGCTCGCTGAAGGCCCTGGAGATCGGTCGGGGCACGTTGTCAGGCAGGCTGGCGCAGCCGCCGGCGCCGAATGACAGGGCCAAGGCCAGGACGCATCGTGTAATCAAAGGCCACCGCGGCCCGGTGGGTGAAGTCAGATCGAATGAGGAATCGCCGGGCTTCATAATGTAGACCAATGTACCCGCTGGCACAGCCGTGCGAGGGGCCGGCGAAGTCAGCCGTAAGCGTCAATCGGTGCAAGACAAAGCCCTACAGCGCGTCCTACGCGGCGCCACCCAGCGCATCCCAGCGTTCCAGGGCAGCCATCAGTTCATCGTCGATCTTGGCGCTGCGCTCCCCCAACTGCGCTGCGCGGGCCGGGTCGCGGCCATACAGGTTGCCGTCGGCCAGTTCATCGTGCAGCGCTTTTTGCTCCTGTTCCAGCGTCTCGATCAGAGCGGGCAAGGCCTCGAGTTCTCGCTGTTCCTTGTAGCTCAGCTTCTTGCGCGGCGCCACTGCCGCCGCCGTCGCGGTGGCAGCGGGCGCCGGCGGCTTGGCGGCGGAAGCGTTCGCCCGCGCCTGGGTAGCCGCGGCGGCCTGGGCCAAAGCCTGGGCCCTGCGCGACTGGGTCAGCCAATCCTGCACGCCGCCTTCGTATTCGCGCCAGCGGCCCTCGCCCTCGAACACAATGGTGCTGGTCACGACGTTGTCGAGAAATGCACGGTCGTGGCTGACCAGGAACACCGTGCCGTCGTAGTTCTGCAGCAGGTCTTCCAGCAGTTCCAGGGTGTCGATGTCGAGGTCGTTGGTGGGTTCGTCGAGCACGAGCACATTGGCCGGCCGGGCAAACAGGCGCGCCAGCAGCAGGCGGTTGCGCTCGCCGCCGGAAAGCGACCTGACCGGCGAGCCCGATCTGGCCGGCGAAAAGAGAAAATCGCCCAGATAGCTCTTGACGTGCTTGCGCTGGTTGCCGATCTCGATCCATTCGCTGCCGGGACTGATGAAATCCTCCAGCGTGGCGTCGAGGTCGAGGGCCTCGCGCATCTGGTCGAAATAGGCGACTTGCAGGTTGGCGCCCTGGCGCACGCCGCCGCTGTCGGGGGGCAACTCGCCCAGAATCAGCTTGAGCAATGTCGTCTTGCCGGCCCCGTTGGGCCCGATCAGGCCGACCTTGTCGCCGCGCAGGATGGTGGCCGTGAAGTCATTGACGATGTTCTTTTCACCGAAGGACTTGCTCACCTTGGTGAGTTCGGCGACGATTTTCCCGCTGGGCAGGCCCGAAGCCACGTCCAGCCTGACGCTGCCGAGCGCATCACGACGGGCGTTGCGGCGCGCGCGCAGCCTCTCCAGCCGGGTGATGCGACCCTGGGCGCGGGTGCGCCGCGCCTCGACGCCCTTCCTGATCCAGATTTCCTCTTGCGCCAGCAGCTTGTCGGCGCGGGCGGTGATGACGGCCTCCTGCGCCAGCTGTTCCTCTTTCTGGAACTGATACTGGCTGAAGTTGCCCGGATAGGAGAGCAGCCGGCCGCGGTCGAGCTCGACGATGCGCGTGGCCACCCGGTCAAGGAAGGTCCGGTCGTGCGTGATGGTGACGACGCTGCCCTTGAAGTCGATCAGCAGGTTTTCCAGCCACTCGATTGAATCCAGGTCGAGGTGGTTGGTCGGCTCGTCCAGCAGCAGCACATCGGGGCGCCGCACCAGTGCCTGGCCCAGCGCCACCCGCTTCTTGGTGCCGCCGGAGAGCGTGCCGATCACCGCGTCCTTGTCCAGGTGGAGACGCTGCAGCGTTTCCTCCACCCGCTGCTCCCAGTTCCAGCCATCCTGCGCCTCGATGGCGCCCTGCAGCTGGTCCAGGTCGCCCTGGCCGTGGCTGTATTGGTCGATCAGCGCGATGACGTCGGCGACGCCGGTGAGCGTGGCCTGGAACACGGTGGCGTCGGCGTCGAGCACCGGCTCCTGTGCCACGTAGGCGGTGCGCAGGCCCTGCTGCAGCTGCAGCGTGCCGTCGTCGGCTTTTTCCAGGCCAGCCAGGATTTTGAGGAGCGATGACTTGCCGGCGCCGTTGCGGCCGATGAGGCCGACGCGTTCGGCGGCCTCCAGTGAGAAATCGGTGTGGTCGAGTAGCGCGACGTGGCCAAAGGCCAGTTGCGCATTGAGGAGGGTGATCAATGCCATGAAGCCCGCGATTATCCGGCCTTCGGCTTGAGCGGGTCCTCTATCGCCGCCGCGCTGCGCTCTATATAGTGATCGGGCTCAACAGCAAAGCCCAAGGAGGCCCAGTGCAATTGCAGATCAACGGCCGGGTGGTTCCAGTCGATGCCGAGCCCGACATGCCCCTGCTGTGGGTGCTGCGGGATGTCCTGAACATGACCGGCACCAAGTTCGGCTGCGGCGTGGCTGCCTGCGGCGCCTGCACGGTGCGGGTGAATGGCCAGGCCGTGAGGTCCTGTGTCCTGCCGGTGTCCGCCGCGGTCGGCAAGCAGGTGCAGACCATCGAGGCCCTCGGAGCCCCCGGCAAGCCCCATCCCCTGCAGGCGGCTTGGATAGCCGAGCAGGTGCCGCAATGCGGCTATTGCCAAAGCGGCATGCTGATGGCCGCCGCTGCGTTGCTGGACAAGACGCCCAGGCCGACCGATGCCCAGATCGACGAGGCGATGACCAATATCTGCCGCTGCGGCACCTACCAGCGGGTCAAGCTGGCGATCAAGCGCGCCGCGGGGGTGGCCACTTGAAGCGTCGGACCTGGCTGCTCAGCGCGGCCGCCGGCGCCGGCGCGCTGGTGGTGGGCTGGGGCGTGCTGCCCCAACGGTCCCGGCTGGGCGGCGGTCAGCTGATGCCGGCGGTCGACGGGCAGGTGGCGCTGAATGGCTGGATCAAGATCGCGTCGGACGGCACGGTCATTCTGGCGATGCCGCGCAGCGAAATGGGGCAGGGCGTGCATACGGCGCTGCCCATGCTGGCCGCGGAAGAGCTGGACGTGCCGCTGTCGACCGTGAAAATCGAGCAGGCCGGCACCGACACCATCTACGGCAACGTCGCCATGCTGGTCGCCGGCCTCCCATTCCATCCCCTGGAAAGCGAGGTGGAAGACGGTTTCGGGCGGGTCAAGGCCGGGCGCTGGGTGGTCGGCAAGCTGGCGCGCGAACTGGGCATCAACGCCACCGGAGGCTCTACCAGCGTCGCCGATGCCTGGGACGTAGTGCGCACGGCCGCCGCCACCGCACGCGCTTCCTTGCTGGGCGCAGCCTCGCTCCAGTGGAAGCTGCCGCTGGACGAGCTGACGGTGAAGGATGGCGTCATCGCGCACGCCTCAGGCAAGTCCGGTGGTTACGGCCAGATGGCGGTCTACGCAGCCGCCACGCCGCCCGGCCCGGTCCGACTCAAGGACCGCAAGGACTGGAAGCTCATCGGCCGGGCCATGGCGAGGCTGGATGTGCCCGCCAAGGTGGACGGCACCGCGCGTTTTGGCCTGGACGTGCGGTTGCCGGGCATGAAGTACGCGGCAATCCGGCTTTGCCCGATGTTGGGAGGTGCGCCCGGACGCGTTCAGCCGGATAAGGCACTGGCCATGCGCGGCGTCGAGCGGCTGGTGCTGCTGCCGGGCTACGCGGGGTCCACCGCCGGCTTCGCGGTGGTAGGCGCCAGTTATTGGCAGGCGCAACAGGCCGCCCGTGCTGTCGAGGTGGAATGGCGCCAGCGCCCGTCGGGTGCACTGGATTCGCAGCGGATCGAATCCGAACTGGAGAACGCGGTCAAAACCCAGGCGGGCCATGTCTTTCATCGGGTGGGTGA
>JAKFEZ010000087.1:0-6610 GCA_036675435.1 Ramlibacter sp.
CATCTACGGCTGCGACGACTGCCAGCTCGTTTGCCCCTGGAACAAGTTCGCCCAGCCGGCGCTGGTGCCGGACTTCGCGCCGCGCGACGCGCTCACCGGCCAGCCGCTGGTGGCGCTGTTCGCCTGGAGCGAGGAGGACTTCCTGCGCCTCACCGAGGGCAGCCCGATCCGCCGCATTGGCCATGCCCGGTGGTTGCGGAATATCGCGGTGGCGATGGGGAATGCGTTGGCGAAGCGGGAGGACGCGGAGATTCGCGCCGCCTTGCAAACGCGGTTGGAGCATCCCGATCCCGTGGTGCGCGAGCATGTGGCGTGGGCGTTGGGCACATCGCTGGGGTTCCTGGCGTCACCCCAGCCTACGGGGTCGGACCTCTCGTAGGCTGGCGGTGAGCGGCGAAGCCCGAACCCCAGCGATCGCTCAACGAAGCACCCCCAACGCAAACGGCAAGCTCACCATCCCCAGCACCGTCGACAGCGTCACCAACCCCGCCACATACGCCCCGTTGTATCCCATGCGCGAAGCCAGCACGTAGCAACTGGACGCGGTAGGCATCGCCGAAAACGCGAGCAGCACCGTGGCCTGCGCCGCATCCAGCCGGAACGCCCATGCCAGCCCGGCCGCCACCAGCGGCATCAGCAGGTGGCGGATCGTCAGCAGCCCCGCGGCCAGCGCCTTCTGCTGCGCGAGGTGGCCGAACTGCATGCCGGCGCCGGCCGCCATCAGGCCCAGCGGGATGGAGGCGCCACCCACGCGGTTGACCGTGGGCGCGAGCCACTCGGGAATCTGGAAGCCCGAGAAATTGGCCACCAGCCCCAGCGCGGTGGCAATGATCAAGGGGTTGCGCACCAGCGCCCGGCCCAGCCCGGTTTGCGAATGGCGCGCCATCGGCCACACCGCGCCCACGTTGAACAGCGGCACGCACACTCCGATCAGCACGGCGATGAGCAGCAGCCCCTGCGCCCCCAGCAGGCGTTCCGACAAGGCGAGGGCGATGTAGGAGTTGAAGCGGAAGGCCACCTGCGCCGCACCCGCATGCTCGCGCGCGTCGATGTGGCGGCGCAGCCCGGGCAGCCACGGCAGCGCGTAGGCCATCGCGATGCCGCTGACGCCGAGCACCAGGCCGGCCCCCACCAGGCTGGAGGCCGCCACCAGGTCGAGCGGGCTGCGCACGATGGACTGGAACAGCAGCACCGGGAACAGGAAGAAATAGACCAGGCTTTCCACCGGCTCCCAGACGGCGCGGTTCAGTGGCGTGTGGCGGCAGATGAGGTAGCCACAAAGGATCAACCCGAAGTCGGGCAGGAGCAGGTGGACAAAATTCACGCGCCCGAGGATAGCCCACGCCTGCGGACGTCCTGCTGTTCTGCACTAGGATGATGGGTTTGCGCATTTCATCGTTGAAGGAGCTCCCCATGAAAAGACGTGCCTGGATCGCCGCCGCCTCGGGCGTGCTGGCCGCCGTTGCCGCCCCCGCGTTCGCGCAGGGCTATCCGAACAAGATCGTCAAGCTGCAGGTGCCGTTCGCGCCCGGCGGCACCACGGACATCATCGCCCGCGTCATTTCCGAGCCCCTGGGCAAGAACCTGGGCCAGAACGTCATCGTCGAGAACAAGGCCGGCGGCGGCGGCGTGGTCGGCGCCACCGAGACCGTGCGTGCCACGCCCGACGGCTATCTGCTGGGAGTTGCGACGGTCTCCACCACCGCGGCCAACCCGGCGATCAACCCGAAGATCCCGTACAACCCCACCACGGACTTCACGCCCATCATCAACATCGCGGCCACGCCCAACATCATCGCGGTGCACCCCAGCTTCCCCGCCAAGGACTACAAGGGCTTCATCGCGGAGCTGAAGAAGAACCCGGGCAAGTACTCCTACTCCTCCTCCGGCACGGGCGGCATCGGCCACCTGCAGATGGAGCTGTTCAAGACGATGTCGGGCGCCTTCGTCACGCACATCCCGTACCGCGGCGCGGGCCCGGCCCTGAACGACACGGTGGCCGGCCAGGTGCCGATGATCTTCGACAACCTGCCGTCCGCGCTGCCCTTCATCAAGGACGGCCGCCTGGTCCCCATCGTCGTGGCCGCGCCGCAGCGCCTGAAGGAGCTGCCGAACGTGCCCACGTTCAAGGAAGTGGGCCTCGAGCCGGTGAACCGCATGGCCTACTACGGCATCCTCGGCCCCAAGAACCTGCCCAAGGAAGTGGTCGACAAGGTGCATGCCGCCACGGTCAAGTCGCTGCAGGACCCGGCGGTGCGCAAGCGCATCGAGGACACCGGCTCCATCATCATCGGCAACACGCCGGAGCAGTTCGCCGCGCAGATCAAGGCCGAGTACGAGGTGTACAAGAAGGTCGTGGAGTCGGCCAAGCTGAAGCTGGACTGACCGGCCCGCGAGCGTGAGCGACGCGATAGACGCCTTCATCGACGCCCTCTGGCTCGAAGAGGGCCTGTCGCGCAACACGCTCGCCGCCTACCGCCGCGACCTCACGCTGTACGCCAGGTGGCTGGAAGGGCGGGGCCTGCAACTCCCCGCCACCACCGAGGCCGACCTGCACGGCTACTTCGCCGCGCGCCACGCCGGCACCAAGCCCACCACCTCGAACCGCCGCCTCACCGTCTTCAAGCGCTACTTCCGCTGGGCCTTGCGCGAGCGGCTGATCGACGCCGACCCCACGCTGCGCCTGCAGTCCGCCAAGCAGCCGATGCGCGTGCCCAAGACCCTGAGCGAGGCGCAGGTGGAGGCCTTGCTGGACGCGCCCGACGTCGCCACGCCGCTGGGCCTGCGCGACCGCACGATGCTGGAGTTGATGTACGCCAGCGGCCTGCGCGTCAGCGAGCTCGTGGGCCTGAAGACTTTCGCGCTGGGCATGAACGAGGGCGTGCTGCGCGTCATGGGCAAGGGCAGCAAGGAAAGGCTGGTTCCGTTCGGCCAGGTGGCGCGGGACTGGATCGTGCGCTACCTCGCCGAGTCGCGCGGCGCCATCCTGGGCGGCCAGCAGACCGAGGACCTGTTCGTCACGGCGCGCGGGCAGGGCATGACGCGGGCGATGTTCTGGGTGATCGTGAAGAAGCACGCCCATGCCGCCGGCATCACCGCGCCGCTGTCGCCGCACACCCTGCGCCACGCCTTCGCCACGCACCTGCTCAATCACGGCGCGGACCTGCGCGCGGTGCAGATGCTGCTGGGGCACGCCGACATTTCGACCACCACCATCTATACGCACGTCGCGCGCGAACGGCTGAAGGTACTGCACTCGCAGCATCACCCGCGCGGCTAGGACCCGAATTCAAGAGGAGAAGAAAGCAATGAAGAAGATCCTGACCACGGTCGCCCTCTGCGCGGCCGCCACCCTGGCCGCCGCGCAGGGCTACCCCACCAAGCCGATCAAGCTGATCGTCGGCTACCCGCCCGGCGGCGGCATCGATTTCGCCGCGCGCACCATCCAGCAGCCGCTGCAGGAGGCGCTCAAGCAGCAGATCATCGTGGAGTACAAGCCGGGCGCGGGCGGCATGCTGGCCGCGGGCGAACTCGCGCGCGCGGCGCCGGACGGCTACACCCTGTTGCTGGCCAACACCGGCCCCTTCGCGATCGCCCCGTACCTGCAGGCGAAGCTGCCCTACGACCCCGTCAAGCAGTTCACGTACATCGGCCAGATCAGCGCCGGCAGCTACATCGCCGTCACGCGCCCCGACCATCCCGCCAAGGACCTGCGCGAGTTCGTGGCCTGGGCCAGGGGCAATGCCGGCAAGGTGAACTACGCATCCGGCGGCAACGGCACCTCCACCCACCTGAACGGCGAGCTGATGAACCAGGCCACCGGCCTGGACATGACCCACGTGCCGTACAAGGGCAGCGCGCCGGCGGTGCAGGACCTGATCGGCGGCCAGACGCAGATCCTCATCGACGCCGGCACGGTGCTGCTGCCGCAGGTGAAGGGCGGCAAGCTCAAGGCGCTGGCGGTGACCGGCCCGAGGCGCGATCCGCAACTGCCGGACGTGCCCACCGTGCGCGAGCTCGGCTTCCCGTCCATGGAGGCCGTGGGCTTCCAGGGTCTCGTCGGCCCGGCCGGCATGCCGAAGGACGTGGTGGACAAGCTGTCCGCCGAACTGGCCAAGGTGCTGGCGAACCCGGAGCTGAAGGCGAAGTTCGCCACCGCGGGCGCCGACGTGCATTCGCAGGGGCCGGTGGAGTTCGCCGGTTTCGCGAAGGCCGAGAACGAGAAGTGGTCGCGGCTGATCCGCGAGCGCAAGCTGCAACTGGATTGACCGGAGGTCCCATGCCCATCTCACGCCGTACCGCGGTGGCCGCGCTCGCCGCCGCCGCATTGCCCGCCCATGCCCAGGCCTGGCCGGCCAGGCCCGTGCGCCTGATCGTTCCCTATCCGCCCGGCGGCGTCAGCGACGTGGTGGCACGGGCGCTCGCCGAGCAACTGGTCCCGCTGTTCGGCCAGCCCGTCATCGTCGAGAACAAGGCCGGGGCCAGCGCCACCATCGGCATGGACGCGCTCGCCAAGTCGCAGCCGGACGGCTACACGCTGGCGTTCTCGGCCATCAGCCCGCTGGTGCTCAGCCCCGCGATCGGCAAGGTGCCTTACGACCCCGAGCGCGACTTCACCCCGGTGGCCAGCGCGATGATTTCGCCGGTGCTGGTGCTGGCGACGCCGGCCAACCCGGCGCGCGACTTCCGCGACGTGCTGGGGCGGGCCAAGGACGCGCCCAACACCATGCGCTGGGCCACGTCGGGCGCGGCGTCGCTGGGGCACCTGATGCTGGAGCAGCTGCAGGACACGGCCAAGGTGCAGATGGTCCACATCCCCTACAAGGGCGGCGGCCAGCAGATCACCGATGCATTGAGCGGCCAGTTCGAAGTGCTGTCGGTGAATGCCGGGCCGACGGTCAACGAACACATCAAGTCGGGCCGCCTGCGCCCCCTGGCGATCGGTGCGCCCAGGCGGCTGGAGAGCCTGCCGTCCGTGCCGACGCTGGCCGAGCTGGGCTATCCGCGCGCCAACCTGTCGTCGCACTTCGGCATCTTCGCGCCGGCCAACCTGCCGCAGCGGCTGCTGGCGCGCCTGAACACCGACATCAACAACGCGCTGAACACCCCGGCAGTGCGCACGCGCCTGCTGGCCAGCGACAACGTTCCGACCGGCGGCACCGCGCGGGAATTCGCGCTCCAGATCGCCGCCGAGGCGGACAGCACGCTGCGCATCGTGCGCGCGGTGGGCATCAAGGCGGATTAAGGGGCCGCCGCGCCTTGCCCATGACCCGTACGGGGGGACCCGCATTGACGCATTTGTGCAAATGGATATGATGGGAACCGCGGCATCAGCTGCGAGTGATTTTTTCTTTCCGGAAACTCCTTGTTCGCCCCCCGGTCGCCCGGGGGGCGTTTTTCTTTAAGATTCCGGCATGACCACGGCCAAGACCCCCAGAAAAAAAACCAGGACGGCCGAGCCGGTCCAGCCTCCCGCCCGGGTGTTGCGCCGGTTCCGGCTGGTGTTCAACGCCATCAAGGCGCATTTCCGCAGCGTCGAGAAGAAGGCCGGGATTTCCGGGGCGCAGGTCTGGGCGCTCAGTGTCGTGCGCGACCGGCCGGGCATCGGCGTGGGAGACCTGGCACGGGCCATGGACGTGCACCAGTCCACGGCCAGCAACCTGCTGCGTGCGCTGATCGACGCCGGGCTGGTCGTGTCCGGCCGCGGCGCCGCGGACCGGCGCGCGGTGCAATTGCAGGTCACGGCCCAGGGCCAGCGCATCCTGAAGAAGGCGCCGGGGCCGTTCACGGGCGTGCTGCCCGAGGCGCTGGCCAGCCTGGACGCCGAGACGCTGGCCCGCCTGGACCGCGACCTGGGCAAGCTGATCGCGGTGCTGGGGCCGGAGGCGCGCAAGGGCAACGTGCCGCTGGGCAACCCGGAGTAGATCCGCCGCGCCGGGGGCGGAATTGTTAAGATGCCAGCAGGCCGCAGTCTCCCCGTCCAGCGAGGAACTGCAGGCACCCGACTGAACCCAACACTCCATGCACGGCAGCGCCCTCATCCACGGTGAACACCTCGCACGCAGCGTGCGCGGGATCCCGGGCGCGCCCCCGGCCTGACGGACACCCCTCCCCGTTCCCGGCCTCGCGGCCGGATCTCTCCCGGTTTCCGTCTTTCCTTGTTGCTCCACCGTGAGCAGGAGTCCGCAATGGCTGATCAGTCTGAAAATCCCATGGGCCTGATGGGGTTCGAGTTCGTCGAGTTCGCTTCCCCCACCCCCAACGTGCTCGAGCCGCTGTTCGAGAAGATGGGCTTCACGCTCGTCGCGAAGCACCGTTCCAAGGACGTGGTGCTCTATCGCCAGGGCGACATCAACTTCATCGTCAACCGCGAGCCCAAGAGCCTGGCCTGGTACTTCGCCGCCGAGCATGGCCCTTCGGCCTGCGGCCTGGCTTTCCGCGTCAAGGACGCCCACAAGGCCTACGCCCGCGCGCTGGAACTCGGCGCCCAGCCGGTCGAGATCCCGACCGGCCCGATGGAGCTGCGGCTGCCCGCGATCAAGGGCATAGGCGGCGCGCCGCTGTACCTGATCGACCGCTTCGAGGACGGCAAGTCGATCTACGACATCGA
>JAKFEZ010000135.1:0-109316 GCA_036675435.1 Ramlibacter sp.
GGCGCGCTTGCTGTTCGTCAGATTGCGGAAGCCGTTTTCCCAGTACGCCAGATTGACCAGCCCGGCCTCTTCCAGCTTCTTGTTGAAGTACAGGCCGGCCGGGCCGTCGAGCACGGCGTCGGCTTCCTTTTCGCTGGCGAACAGGAAGGGCAGGTCGAACACGCCCAGTTCCTTGACGATCCCTACCAATGGCGACGACGAGGTGCAGACCATCTCCTGGGTGCCCGCGCGCAGCGCCTGCGTGGCCGGCAGGTCGCCGCCGGCGGCGCCGCCCCAGAACGCCTGGATCTTCATCTTGCCGCCGGTCTTGGCGTTGAGAATCTCCTGCATCTTCTTGACGCCCACGCCCACCGGGTGATCCTCGTTGACACCGTTGGTGAACTTGATGTTGCGCTCGGCAAACTGGGCAAAAGCGGGCGCGGCGGCCAGCATGGCGGTGGCGGCCAGGGCCACCAGGGTGCGTCTTTTCATGAAAGTCTCCTTGGGTTGAGTGACAGGGGCGAACGGCACGGGTTCATCGCATCAGCCACTTCAGCGGCACGAGCACGATGTCGGGGAACAGGACCAGCATGAACAGCACGCCCAGCTGGGCCAGGAAGAACGGCAGCACGCCCTTGAAGGCGTCGTCCAGCGAGATGCGTGCCACGCCGCACACGACGTTGAGCACGGTGCCCACCGGCGGGGTGATGAGGCCGATGGCGTTGTTCATGATGAACATCACGCCGAAATACACCGGGTCGATGCCGGCCTTGAGCACCAGCGGCATCAGCACCGGCGTGAGGATCAGCACCGTGGGCGTGAAATCGAGCGCGGTGCCCACCAGGATGACCAGCGCCATCATCACCAGCATCAGCAAGGTCTTGTTGTGCATCAGCGGCTCGAGCAGGTTGGCCACCTCGGTCGGGATGTTGGCCACCGTGATCAGCCAGGCGCTGACCATTGCCGCGGCCACCAGGAACATGACGATGGAGGTGGTCTTGCCTGCCGCCAGCAACAGCCCGTACAAGTCGCGCGCCTTGAGTTCGCCATAGACGAACATGCCGACCACGAAACTGTAGACGGCGGCCACCACGGCCGCCTCGGTGGGGGTGAAGATGCCGAACTTCATGCCGCCGAGGATGACCACCGGCAGCAACAGCGCCCAGAATCCGGCGGCGGTGATCTTCAGGCGCTCGCCCATGGGCAGGCGCGGCGCACCCTGCACGTTCTCCTTCTTGGCCACCCACCACCACGTCAGGCCGATGGCCACCCCCATCAGGATGCCGGGCACGATGCCGGCCAGGAACAGCTTGGTGATGGAGACGTTGCCGGCCACGCCGAAGATGATCATGCCGATGGACGGCGGAATCACCGGCGCGATGATGCCGCCGGCGGCAATCAGGCCGGCCGACCGGTTCACCTGGTAGCCGGCCTGCCGCATCATGGGAATCAGCAGCGCCGACAGCGCCGCCGTGTCGGCCACGGCCGAGCCCGAGAGCGAGGCCATGATCACCGCCGCCAGCACCGCGACGTAACCCAGGCCGCCGCGGAAATGGCCGACCCAGGCCATGGCGAGGTTGACGATGCGCCGCGACAGGCCGCCGGCGTTCATGAATTCGCCGGCCAGCAGGAAGAACGGGACGGCGAGCAGCGGGAAGTTGTCGGCGCCGTCGACGAAACGCTGCGCGAGGATCTGGCTGTCGAAGGCGTTGAGGGCGCCGGTCGAGGCCATGAAGGCCATCAGTGCCAGGCCGCAGACCAGCAAGGCATACGCGATCGGCATGCCGATCGCCATGGCGCCGAGCAGGCTGAAGATGAAAACGCCGATGGTCATGGGCGCGCTCCTTCCTTGAGCAGCGCCTCGCCCGCGGGCATGGCGGCATGCTGGGGCACGTCCTCGGATTCGACGACCTGCACCAGCTCCTCTTCCTTCAGCTGGCCGGTCAGCAGCCGGTACAGCACGTTCAGGTTGAACAGGCCCATCACCACGCCGACGATGTAGCCGATGCCGTAGATCCAGATCATCGAGATGCCGACCACGGGAGAGACGTTGCTGACCTGCAGCTCGTGCATCTTCCAGGTGCCCAGCACGAACAGCCCGTTGCACAGCAGCATCAGCACCTCGCTGGCGAACAGGCAGATCTTCTTGCCCATCACCGGCAGCTTCTTGACCAGGGTATCGACGCCGATATGGCCGCCCTCGCGCATCGCGATCATCGCTCCGATGTAGGTCAGCCAGATGAAGCAGTAGCGCGACATTTCGTCGGATACGACGATGCCCGAATTGAAGCCGTAGCGCAGAACGACATTGCCGAACACCATCACCACCATCGCGATCAGCGAAAGCACCACCAGCAGCTCGAGCAGCTTGAAGAACAGGTCGATCGGTTTCTTTATCGGATGTGTCACGCCGCGGCTTTCAGATGGGGGGCGGGATGGTTCAGCCGCGGCAGATTGGCCCGGTTGGCCAGGACCTCCTCGATGTCCTGGTTGGCGCCGTCGATCAGGATCAGGATGGCCGTTTCGGCCGCGCCGGGGTCGCGGGCGATCACGGCATCGAGCACCGCGCGGTGCAGCGGCAGCGAATTGCGCGGGCCATCCTTGCGGGTGGTCGATATCTCGAAGCTGGTGCGCAGCAGGGCGCCCAGCGCCTGGCTCATCTGCACGATCATGCGGTTGCGGCAGGCGCGCAGCAGCCCCTGGTGGAAGCGAAGATCGTGCTTGACGTAGTCGCCGCCCTCCTCTACCGCCAGCCGCATGCCTTCGAAGGCGGCCTCGATCTCGGCGATCTCCGGCGCCGTGGCGCGCTCGGCGGCCATGCGCACGGCGGCCGGCTCCACCACCCGGCGCAAGTCTTTCAGGTCGCGCAGGAATTCAGGCGTCAGCCCGGCCTTGGACTGCCAAAGAATGACATCGGGATCGAACCAGTTCCACTGCTCCGAGCCCAGCACGCGGGTGCCGACTTTCGGCCCGCTGGTGACCAGGCCCTTGGCGATCAGCGATTTCACCGCTTCGCGTACCACCGTGCGGCTGACGCCGAGCTGCTCGCAGAGCATGGGCTCGGGGGGAATCGGCGCCCCCGGGCCGTAGCGGCCGGCGACGATCGCCTCGCCGAGGTGGTCGACGGTGTTGCCGTGGACGTTCTTGATCATGGAGGACGACCGCATCGCGTCAGCCGCGCACAAACAGGGTGACCAGCGGCTCCGGGCCGAGCTGGCGGCTCCAGTGGCCGTGCACCGCCGCATCGAAGCTGGCGCCTTCGGGCAGCAGGTCGGCCGAATAGAAATGCTGGCCCGGGTAAAAGACGCGTGAGCCGCCATCCTGCAGACCGATTTCCATCTGGCCGCGCAGGATGAACACCCATTGGGTATGGGACGAGCAATGGAAGGCGCTGCGGAAACCGACCGGGCTTTCACGCAACTGCAAGCCGCCGGTGGGCAACAGGGGCGACAGCCTGGCCTGCGGCGTGCCCTCGGACAGGACGAGCGGCTCCTCACGAAACGCTGCACGGCCATCCGCGCCGGTGTGGAGAATGACCTGGGTCAGCTGCGCCGGCGCCGGCATATCGATGTTCTGGGACGAAGCGGTCATGGTTTCCACTGAGGACTGGGGGGCAATGGTATGAACATAATATGAATAACAATTCCGGACTTACCCTATGAGCCAGACGCCCAAAAAGAAACCCGAAGAACTCCGCAGCCAGCAATGGTTCGGCCGGCAAGACCGCGACGGATTTGCCTACCGCAGCTGGGTCAAGGGCAAAGGCGTGCCGCACGACCAGTTCGATGGCCGTCCAGTGATCGGCATCTGCAACACCTTCAGCGAACTCACCCCCTGCAACTCGCATTTCCGCACCCTGGCCGAGCAGGTCAAGATCGGCGTCTATGAGGCGGGCGGGTTTCCGCTGGAGTTTCCGGTGATGTCGCTGGGCGAAACGCTGCTGCGCCCCACGGCGATGCTGTACCGCAACCTGGCGAGCATGGATGTCGAGGAAAGCATCCGCGGCAATCCGATCGACGGTGTGGTGCTGCTGATGGGCTGCGACAAGACCACGCCGTCGCTGGTGATGGGAGCCTCCAGCGTCGACCTGCCGACCATCGGCGTCTCGGGCGGGCCCATGCTCAGCGGCAAGTGGCGCGGCCAGGAACTGGGCTCGGGCACCGGCGTCTGGAGCATGAGCGAACAGGTGCGCGCCGGCACGCTCAAGCTGGCCGACTTCTTCGAGGCCGAAAGCTGCATGCACCGCAGTCACGGCCATTGCATGACCATGGGCACGGCCAGCACCATGGCCAGCATGGTGGAAGCGCTGGGCATCGGGTTGCCGGGCAACGCGGCCTACCCGGCCGTGGATGGGCGTCGCAACGTGCTGGCCCGGATGGCCGGGCGGCGCGCCGTGGCGATGGTCCACGAGGACCTGACGCTGTCGAAGATCCTCACCCGCCAGGCCTTCGAGAACGCCATCAAGACGCTGGCCGCGATCGGCGGCTCGACCAACGCGGTGATTCACCTGGTCGCCATCGCCCGGCGCATCGGCGTGGAACTGCGAATCGAGGACTTCGATCGCCTCGCCAGCGAACTGCCCTGCCTGGTCAACCTGCAGCCCTCCGGCAAGTACCTGATGGAAGACTTCTGCTACGCCGGCGGCCTGCCCGTGGTGATGAAGGAGATTGCGCAGCACCTGCACCTGGACGCCATCACGGCCAACGGTCTCGCGGTCGGCGAGAACATCGCCGACGCGCAGAACTACAACCCCGAGGTGATCCAGCCGCTGGCCAAACCGTTCAAGGACAAGGCCGGCATCGCCGTGCTGCGCGGCAACCTGGCGCCGCGCGGCGCCGTGATCAAGCCGAGCGCGGCCACGCCGGCCCTGATGGTCCACACCGGACGGGCCGTGGTGTTCGAGAACATCGAGGATTTCCACGCCCGCATCGACGACGAGAACCTCGACATCGACGAGACCTGCGTGATGGTCCTGAAGAACTGCGGCCCCAAGGGCTACCCCGGCATGGCCGAAGTGGGCAACATGCCGCTGCCGCCCAAGGTGCTGCGCAAGGGCATCACCGACATGGTCCGCATCAGCGACGCGCGCATGAGCGGCACCGCCTACGGCACGGTGGTGCTGCACACCGCGCCCGAGGCCGCCGCCGGCGGGCCGCTGGCGGTGGTGCGCAATGGCGACCTGATCGAGCTGGATGTGCCCAACCGGCGCATCCACCTGCACATCAGCGACGAAGAGCTGGCCGCGCGGCTGGCGCAGTGGACGGCGCCGCCACCGCCACTCTCGTCGGGCTACTGGAAGCTCTACGTCGATCACGTGCTGCAGGCCGACGAAGGCGTGGACCTGGACTTCCTGGTGGGCAAGCGGGGCGCCTTCGTGCCGCGCGACAACCACTGAGCGCTGGCCTGTCTGACGCCCTGGAAAGGGTCCGGCGATGAAACCCTTCATTGGCATCGATTGGGGCACCACTTCGCTGCGCGCCGCGCGGCTCGATGCGCAGGGCGGCGCCGTGGAGGAGCGCTCTTGCGACCGCGGCATTCTCGCGGTGCCGGCGGGTGGGTTTCCCGCCGCGCTGGAAGCAGCCTGCGGCGACTGGCTGCGCTCGGACGCGGGTCTGATCCTCATCAGCGGCATGGCCGGCAGCCGGCAGGGCTGGCATGAAGCGGCTTACCTGCCCTGCCCGGCCGGTTTCGCCGACGTTGCAGCCGGGCTGACCTGGATCGAGACTGGCCGCATTGCCATCGTGCCCGGCCTCAGCCGCGAGGCGGACGGCGTGCCCGACGTGATGCGCGGCGAGGAAACCCAGGTGTTCGGCGCCTTGCAGGTGCTGGACATGGCCGGCGGACTGCTGGTGCTGCCAGGCACGCACAGCAAATGGGTGCGCGTCACGGCCGGCCGGATCGAGGGCTTCTCCACTTTCATGACCGGCGAGTTCTACGCGCTGCTGCGCCAGCACTCGATCCTGGCACGCACGCTGCCGCCGGACGACGGACCGCTGGATGAACCCGCCTTCGAGCGCGGCGTGCACCACGCGCTGCAGACCGGCAACCTGCTGCACGCGGCATTCAGCGCCCGCACCTTGTCGCTGTTCGAGCGCCTGCCCGCCGCGGCGCTGCCGAGCTATCTGTCGGGACTGGTAATCGGCGAGGAGCTGCGTAGCCAGGACCTGCGGGGGCACACCACGCCAATCGCCATCGTGGGCTCCAGCGGCTTGACGACGCGCTATCGCATGGCGTTGCGCGTGCTGGGCATGCCGAGCGTCGCGGTCGGATCCGAAGCAACCTGGCGCGGCCTGTCCGCCATTGCGCAAACCCTGGAGAACATCGCATGAGCGCCGACGAAACACTGAGAAACGCGCTGGCTGCCTGCCCGCTGGTCGCCATCCTGCGCGGGCTGCAACCCCGGGAAGCGCGCCCCATCGGCCAAGGTCTGGCCGATGCCGGCTGGAAGCTGGTCGAGGTGCCATTGAACTCGCCGCAGCCCTTGCAAAGCATCGCCACCCTGGTGGCGGCCTTTCCGGGCTGCATGGTGGGCGCCGGCACGGTGCTGTCGCCGCAGCAGGTGCGGGAGGTCCACGCCGCCGGAGCCCAGTTGGTGGTCGCGCCCAACTTCAACGCCGAGGTCGTGCGCGAGGCCGTGCGGCTGGGGATGGCCTGCCTGCCCGGAGTGGCGACCGCGACCGAAGCCTTTGCCGCGCTCGAGGCCGGCGCCACCGGCTTGAAGCTGTTCCCGGCCGAGATGATTCCGCCTGCCGCCGTGAAGGCGCTGCGCGCCGTATTGCCGGCTGAGGCGCTGTTGCTGCCGGTGGGTGGCATCGGCACGAGCGACCTCGCCGCCTACCGGGCGGCAGGCGCCAATGGGCTGGGCATCGGCTCATCGCTCTTCAAGCCGGGCATGGACGCGGCCGAGGTGAAGCAGCGCGCGCTCGATTTTGTAGCCGCTTGCGCGGGTACCATGCGGGCATGAACGGCGGCACCCACTCTTCCAATACTTCCAGCAACATCGCTTCGAGCGCGTCCACCTCGCCCATCTCCTTCGGCCTGGGCGGGCGGGTCTGCATCGTCACCGGCGGCGCCCAAGGCATCGGCGAAGCCTGCGTCCGGCGTTTTGCGCGCGAAGGCGCCAAGACCGTCATCGCCGACCTTGACGATGGCCGTGGCCAGGCGCTGGCCCGGGAACTCGATGCGCTCTATGTCCATTGCGACGTGGGCGACAAGGCCCAGGTGGATGCGCTGGTCGCGCAAACCCTGCAGGCGCACGGCCGCATCGACGTGCTGGTGAACAATGCGGGCATTTTCAAGGCTGCGGATTTCCTTGACGTCACCGAAGCCGACTTCGACGCCGTTCTGCGCGTCAACCTCAAGGGCGCGTTCCTGGTGGGGCAGGCGGTGGCGCGAGAAATGGCCTGCGCCGGCCGCGGCAGCATCGTCAACATGAGTTCGGTCAACGGCGTGCTGGCCATCCCGAACATCGCCAGCTACAACGTCAGCAAGGGCGGCATCAACCAGCTGACCCGCGTGATGGCGCTGGCGTTGTCCGACAAGGGCATCCGGGTCAATGCGGTGGCGCCGGGCACCATCGCCACCGAACTGGCGGCCAAGGCGGTGTTGACCAGCGAAGAAGCCAAAGCCCGCATCCTGAGCCGCACCCCGCTGCGCCGCCTGGGCGAGCCCGGCGAAATCGCCGATGCGGTGGCCTACCTCGCGAGCGACGCCGCCAGCTACGTCACGGGCGAAATCCTGGTGGTGGACGGGGGCCGGATGACGCTCAATTACACCGTGCCCGTTCAGCCATGACGGCGCGCTGTCCTACAAGCGCCTGCTCGACCGTGGGCCAGCATCGGGTTTTCGCAGTTCCAAATGAACGACAGCCTCGTTGCCTGGTTGGTTTCGGCGCTCTGCCTCGCGGTCATGAGCTTGCTTGCCTGCCGTTGGATCAGCCACATCAGGCAACGACGCGCCGAACTGCGCCGCGCCCACGGCTATAGCCTGATCCATTCGCTGCGGGCCTATTCGGCCTGGATCGAATGCCAGCGCGACCTGCCCTTCACCGCCCAGAGCCTGGACGAACTCACCTCCCCCGCGCCGCTTCACCGCGCCCGCGAAATTCGCCGCGAATGGTTTCCCAGTCTCGGGCAGCAGATGGTCCAACTGCTGCAGGCGCATAGCCGGCTGATCGAGTACCTGTGGGAGCAGAACCTGCTGCGCCTGACGCAAGGCACGTCATGGAAGCCGGCTTACCTCGATCCGCAGTACCAGCAGTTGCGGGGGAGCCAGGAGGATTTGATCGATGAAATGATGGCGAGTTGCCGCCAGCTCATTGGTGAGACCGGTTCTTGGCGCGGCACCGGCAGCGACTTCGTATTCAGCAACACGGCGGCGCCGCAAGATCCGGTCGGTCGGGTTTGACGGAGGCCACAGGCGGAGACCTCGCAGCAAAGTCGGGGCCGGGCGTGCCGCGTCGCATCGGTCAAGGCGGCCGGTGCTGCCGCACCGGCTTCCTGGGTTTGTTCGATCTCGCGGCCCGTCGTACAACTCACTGCGCGCCCTGAGGCCGCTTCGTTCGAACAGGTACGACGAGTCAGAGCACGAAGCGCTACGCGCGGCCGCGAGATCGAACAAACCCAGGCGCCTTGCCAAACGATGCGCCGCGGCACGCCCGCCCCCGCCTTTGCAGGTAGGTGTGGGCGTTCGTGGCTTTCGTTACGTCCCCTGGCGTCCGTGGCGTCCCGGCTCTCGTGGCCTTCGCGCGCAACCATGTTGGCTCGCGGCAGGCGGTGCCCGGCGGGGGCGATCTCTGGGGCGGCTGCGATGTTCGGCCTGGGGTCGGGCGCGCTTGCGCGCTTCGTCAACTGACTCGCCGCGCCTGTCCGAACGAAGCGGCCTCAGGGCGCGCAGTGAGTTGCGCGGCGCCGACCCCAGGCCGGACATCGCAGCGAAGTCGTAGCGAAGCGAAGACCGCCACAGTGTGAGCCCCCGACGGGCACCGACTGCCGCGACGCGAGGACGAGGACGAGGACGAGGAATGACATACCAGCGAGAAGTTCTACTAACTCCCTGATGGCGGCTGAAGACCCAGAAACTTCGCCAGTTCCGCCGTAGGCAGCCCGCCCTCACGCGTTACCACTTCCCCCGTCTGCGCATGCCGAGCCACGATTGTCGGGATCGAGGCGAAGCCGAAGCGCGTCATGAGCGCGGTGTTCTTGGCGATGCTCCCCTTGTGCGGACCGATGTCGCCAGCAGCGCCGATGCCGCCCTTGCCGGCCGTGAGAGACTCCTCGTGCTCGTCCATGGCCGCGACCGGGTCCTTGGCGGCGAGCAGGGTGGCGCCCTGGGCCTCGCTGGTCTTGTTCATGATGCCCACCGGAATCCAGATGAAGCGGGCCTGCGACTTCAGCGGCTTGGCCGACTGCCAGAGCGCCGCGCAGTGCGGGCACTGCGGATCGAAGAAAACATAGACCGTGCGCGCGCTCATCTGCGAGCCGACGCTGAAGCCTCGCGCTTCGGCTTCGATCGCGGCGATCGAGACCGGCGCCGCCTGCGCCTTGGTAGCCGCGCTGGTGTTCGACGCATCCTGGCAAGCCGGCAGCAGCAGGACGGTGGCCAGGGCGACGGCCATAGCGGCGAGTGGCAGGACTTTCATGCGCGCTCCGAAGTCAAATGACGAAGCAGCGACGATACCAAAGCCGGGCGGTTCAGGCAGCGGCCGGGCTGGCTGGCCGCGCCAGTTTTGCCTCACGGATGGGCAGGTGCACCAGCGCCGCGCCGATCGCCAGCAAGATGTCGATGTACCAGACCCAGTCGTAGGAGCCCGTCGCTTCGAACACCTGTCCGCCCAGCCAGGCGCCCAGAAAGCCGCCGAACTGGTGCGCCAGCATGACGATGCCGAACAGCGTGGCCATGTTGGCGGGGCCGAAGAACTTGGCGACCAGGCCGGCAGTGGGCGGCACAGTCGACAGGAACGTGAGGCCCATCACCGCGGCGAACAGCAGCATCACGGGGCCGGTCTTGGGCGCCAGCAGGAACACGACGACCGCCACGGCCCGCACTGCGTACACCAGCGACAGCAAAGACTTCATGCGCCAGCGCCCGACCGCCCAGCCCATGGCGATGCTGCCCACGATGTTGAACAGGCCGATCATGGCCAGTGACCAGCCGGCCCATTCGGTGGGCAGGCCGCACGAGGCAATGACGCCGGGCAGGTGTGTGGCGAGGAAAGCGACGTGGAAGCCGCATACGAAGAAGCCCGCGCCCAGCATCAGGTAGCTGGGGTTGCGCAAAGCCGTGCCGATGGCTTCACGCGTGCCCACCGCCTTGTGGCCGGTCGGCGCCAGGTGAAGCGAATTGCCCTTCAGCAGGAATGCCGCCGGCAGGCACAGGAGCACCACCAGCCCCAGCACCTGCATCGCGCCGGCCCAGCCGATGCCGACCATCAGCGTGGCCGCGATGGGCGCCATCACGAACTGGCCGAACGAGCCTCCGGCATTGACGATGCCGATCGCCAGGCCGCGCTTCTCGGGCGCGATCAGGCGCGTGGTGGCCGCCATCAGCACCGCCGGCCCTGCCATCCCGGCTCCGCCTGCGGACAGCACGCCGATGGCGAAGATCAGGCCCGCCGTCGTGGTCATGTAAGGCGTGATGAAGGTGCCCAGCGCGACCAGCAGTGCACCGGTGAAGAGCACGCGGCCTGCGCCCACCTTGTCGGCCATGGCACCGGCGAACGGTTGGGTCAGGCCCCACCACAGCTGGCCGAAAGCGAACGCCAGGCTGATGCTGGCCAGTCCCAGCCCGGTTGAAGTATTGAGTGGCGACAGAAACAGGCCCATGGTCTGGCGCGTTCCCATGGTCAGCGCGAAAGTGCCGGCAGCCGCCAGCAGCACCAGCCAGAAGGCTCTGCGGGCAACGGTGCCCTGGATTGCATCAGTCATCGGTTTCCTCTTCGGACAGGGGTGAAAGCAATTCAAGGCATTGGTCGATCAGCGCATGCAGCTCGACCACACGAGCAGCGCCGAGCATCTGGTTGATGCCCTCCTGCGCCACCCGCCAGCGGCGCTGCGCCTCCTGCCGCTTTTCGCGGCCGGCCTGCGTCACACTCACCAGCCGGCTGCGGCCGTCGGCGCCGGCGCCCAGCTCCAGCCAGCCGGCGACGATCAGCGGGCGCAGGTTGCGCGACAGCGTGGAGGCGTCCATCTTCATCTCGCGCGCCAGGTCGCCGGGCCGGATGGGGCCCAGCTTCACCACATACGACAGCAGCGAGTACTGGGTGGTCTTCAGGCCGATCTTGCCGACTTCGGCGTCGTAGTGCTGGGCTACCCGGCGCATCAGCTGGCGCAGCTTGATGTTGGTGCAGCCCTGAGGCTTGACAGCAGTGTCCATCCGAATTATTGTACCTGCAACTATTGCATATGCAAGTTTTTTTCAAAGGAGCGGCAGATGACCCAGATGAACCAGCTCGAGGCCTGGCTGGCACAGGAGCGTGAAGTGATGGCCAGGCTCGATGCCGGGCCCGGCGCGGGCGTCGCCCGCCCCGATCAGGTGGCCGGCAAGACCGGGCTGGAAAACCTGCAGGCCATGCTGCGCGGCGAGCTGCCCTACCCGCCGATCGCCAAGACGCTGGACTTTGCGCTACTGGAAGTGGACGAAGGGCGCGCCGTGTTCCAGGGCACGCCCGGGCCGGCACACCTCAACCCGATGGGCAGCATCCACGGCGGCTGGTACGCCACCCTGCTAGATTCGGCGCTGGGCTGCGCCGTGCACACCATGATGCCGGCCGGCCGCGGCTACACCACCGCCGAACTGAGCGTCAACCTGGTGCGGGCGATCGGCGCCAAGGCGCCGCGCGTGCGCGCCGAAGGCAAGATCATCCACTGCGGGCGCCAGCTGGCCACCGCGGAGGCGCGCCTGTACGGCCCTGACGGCACGCTCTACGCGCACGCCACCACCACCTGCCTGGTGTTCGAGCTGCCGACAGCGCGGTGACTCGACTGCGCGCTCACATGCCGCGCAGGAACCCCGGCACTGGACGCCCCACGGACGCCAGCCAGGCCGCCATCGCACCGGCTACCTGACGCACCGCCGAACGCTGCGTCATGCGCTCGCGCCATTGCAGCAAGCGCGGGGTCGACGCGGTCAGCGGTGCGCCCTGGCGCTCACCGAACAGGACCGCCATGTAGAACGCGATGTCGGCGTACGAGTAGGCACCCGCCAGGAACTCGCGGCCTTCGAGCTGAGCTTCCATCTCGGCGCAGTAGCGGCCGGCGGCTCCGATAGCCCTCAGGGCCGCTTCGCTGGCCAGCTTGTCCTGCAGCCCCATCAGGCGAACCACATGCGGAAAATAAATCTCATCGGATTTGTGCTCCAGCAGCCTGGCGCGTGCCCGGGCTCGCGGCTCCCGCGGCCACAGCGCGGGTTCCGGCTGCAGGTCTTCGAGGTACTCGAAAATCTGGGTCGAGTCGAAGATTTCCAGGTCGCCGTCCACCAGCACTGGCACCTGGCCCTTGGGATTGATGCGCAGCACTTGCGGGTGCTTGGGCGTGTACAACGCATGAAAGTCGAACGGCACCATGACCAGCTCGAAATCGATACCTTTCTCCAGCGCGGCGATCTGCGCCTTGGCGCCGAACATGCTCAAGGGCCCGGAGTAGAGGGTGAATTGCGGTGATGAAGCGGCCATGCCGCGAACATAGCAGCAACCGCGTCAGCTTGCCTGGCGTTGCAGCAGGGGCTCCAGCCAGAGCCCGGCAGCCAGGCAGGCGCCGTCCGCGCCCGGCGGGGCGATCAACTGCACGCCCATCGGCCGCCCGTTCACGCCCCTCATGCCCGCGACGCTGAGGCAAGGCGTTCCCACAAGCGTCCACGCGCGGTTGAAGGTGGAAGACCCCGTGCTCGCATAGCCCGTCGGCGGCTCGTCCGGCGCGCTGGGGGTCAGCAGCACATCGATGCCCCGCAGCCACTGGGCGCAGGCCAGCCGTGCTCTGGCCGTTTGCGCCTGCGCCGCCGCATAGGCTGCATCGGGAAACTCGCGTGCTGTCCGCAGGTAGTCGGCCAGCAAAGGCGACAAGCGATCGGCGCTGTGCTCGTATTCGTGGGCCAGCGACCGCGCCGCCTCCCAACCCTGCACCGCGTCGTGCGCGGCGAAGGCTTCGCCGGCCCAGGCCGGCAGACTGCAGGGCACGACCCGCGCCCCCGCCTGCGCGATCGCATCGCAGGCCCGATCCATCGCCTGGCGTGCACTGGCCGTCAGCTCGCCCCAGGGATAGGCGTCGGGCACCCCGACCGTCCACTCCCCTGGCGGGCGCGGCGGCACCGCGGCGAGGCGCCCGCCGCTCACGGCCGCCGCGAAGCCGGCCACCTCCGGCACCGAGCGTGCGAACAGGCCGACCGTGTCGAGCGACCACGAGAAGCATTTCATGCCCGCCGTGGGCAACAGGCCATAGCTCGGCTTGAACCCGGCGACGCCGCAATAAGAAGCTGGCCGAATGATCGAGCCACCCGTCTGCGAACCGATCGACAAGGGCACCAGACCGGCTGCCACGGCTGCGGCCGAGCCGGCCGAAGAGCCACCCGGCGTGCAGCCCGGCGCGGCAGGATTCAGCGTGGCCGCCGGCTGCAGATACGCGAACTCGGTGCTCACGGCCTTGCCGATCACCAGGCCGCCCGCCCGGCGGATGATGGCCACCATCGCGGCTTCGGTCGCCGGTTGATGGCCGGCGTAGATCGACGAGCCGTAGCCGGTGGGCAGGTCGGCCGTGTCGAAGATGTCCTTGACCGCCACCAGCTGGCCAGCCAAGGGGCCGGTGAGGTCGCGGGCCATCGCCAATGCGACGTCTTCCGCCTGCAAGGCGGTGAACGCTTGCAGCGCACCGTTCTCGGTCCGCGCCCTGGCCAGCGCCTCGGCGATGAAGGCGGGCCGCATCAATCAGGCGCCCTGAGCTGCTTGCGCAGCCTCACGGCATCGATGACGCCGCGGTAATAGCCGCTCACCCGGCCGTCGCAGGCATAGCCCTGGCCCTGGTAGAAGGCAACGGCCACTGGATTGTCGGCCCGTGCCTCCAGCTGGATGTGTTCGAGGCCGGCGGTGGCGGCACATTTTTCCAGCCACTCCAGCAGTAACGCGCCGAGGCCGCGCTTGCGATGGGCCGGGGCCACGCACAGCAGCACGAGATGCGCCTTGCGCTCGCCGTAGCGCATGATGCCGAAGCCCAGCAGCGCTTCCCGTTCGCGCGCGACCGCGACATTGGTGGCGGGCTCGGCAATGGCCTTGTGCACCCGCGCGCGGGTCCAGCTCCAGCCCAGCCCATACTCGATGTGGTCGCGCGACATCTCTGCAATGGCTTGTGCGTGCGCAGGCGCGGCCAGGGTGATGGACGGAACGAGGATCACGCCGCATCGTACTACTTGAAGTTAATGCGCGTACAGGCGCGTGCAGGCTGCAAGGGGCGTCGCCATAATCCGGGTATGAGACTCCTCCATACCATGCTGCGCGTGGGCGACCTGCAGCGCGCCATCGACTTCTATACCCGCGTGCTCGGCATGAAGCTGCTGCGCACCACCGAGCGGCCGGAGCAGAAGTACTCGCTGGCATTCGTCGGCTACGGCAGCAACCCCGACCAGGCCGAAATCGAGCTCACCTACAACCATGGGGTCGACCACTACGAGCTGGGCACCGCCTACGGGCACATCGCGCTGGGCGTTCCCGACGTGTATGCGGCCTGCGAGAAGATCCGCGGGGGCGGCGGCAACGTGACGCGCGAGCCGGGCCCGGTCAAGGGCGGCGACACCGTCATTGCCTTCGTGACCGATCCCGACGGCTACAAGATCGAACTGATCCAGCGGCCCGCCGAAGCGGCCTAACGCGCCGCCTTCAAGGCAACGGCCTCACGGGCCAGTTGGGTAATCCGGCTCCAGTCCTGCCGGGCCACGGCCTCGGCCGGCGTCAGCCACGAGCCACCGACGCAGGCCACGTTGCCCAGTTCGAGGAACTGCGCGGCATTGGCCGTGGTAACGCCGCCGGTAGGACAGAACACCACGTCGCCGAATGGTCCCTGCCAGGCTTTAAGCATGGCCCGACCGCCGGCCTGCATGGCGGGAAAGAACTTCAACGCCGTGTAGCCATCTTCCTGCGCCGCCATGATCTCGCTGCCGGTAGCCACGCCCGGCAGCAGCGGCACCTGCAACTCGCGGCAGGCCCGCCCTACTGCGGCGGTGTAGCCCGGGCTCACGATGAAGCGCGCGCCGGCCCGCACGGCCGCCTGTGCATCGGCGGCGCTGCGCACGGTGCCGGCGCCGGCCACGGCGTCGGGCACCTCGCGGGCAATCGCCTCGATGCAAGCCAGCGCCACCGGGGTGCGCAGCGTCACTTCCAGCATGCGGATGCCGCCCGCCACCAGGGCGCGGGCCAGCAGCACGGCATGGGCCACGTCCGACAACACGATGACGGGGATCACCGCCGCGTCGCGCATGACCTCCAGCGGCGTCAGCGATCTGGATCCGGAAAGTTCTACAGCCATGTGCAAGCCCCCTCTTCCGCTGCCAGCGCGTTGCGGCGGAACGCTCCAAACATTTCGCGCCCGACGCCCAGGCCGTTCGCTACCTTGAGCGACTCGGGCATGGCTGCGTTGTCACGGGCCGCCCACTCGGCCGCGGGCACCAGCGCCTGCAGCGTCCCCGCGTCGGCATCGAGCCGGACCACATCGCCATCGCGCAGCTTGGCCAACGGTCCGCCGCTGGCGGCTTCCGGCGACACGTGTATGGCGGCCGGAACCTTGCCCGAGGCGCCGCTCATCCGCCCGTCCGTGACCAGGGCCACCTTGAAGCCCCGCCCCTGCAGCACGGCCAGGGGCGGCGTGAGCTTGTGCAGCTCGGGCATCCCGTTGGCCTGCGGGCCCTGCCAGCGCACCACGCACACGACGTCGCGCTCGAGTTCGTGTGCGTTGAAGGCGCGCAGCAGCTCGTCCTGGGCATCGAAGATGCGCGCCGGCGCTTCGATCAGGTGGCGGTCTTTCGGCACCGCCGAAACCTTGATCACGCTGCGGCCCAAGTTGCCGGTGAGCAGCTTCAAGCCGCCAGTCGGGCTGAAGGGATCGCTCGCCGGACGAACCACCTCGGTGTCGCGTGATAAGCCGATGTCGTGCCACTGCAAGCCCGTGCCTGCACCCGGCGCCAGCGCCGGCTCGCGCGTGTACTCGCGAAGGCCGCCTTCGCGCACCGTCATCACATCCTCGTGCATCAGCCCGGCGTCGAGCAGTTCGCGGATCACGAAACCGGGGCCGCCGGCGGCCTGGAAATGGTTCACGTCTGCACTGCCGTTGGGATAGACACGGCTGAGCAGGGGCACCGCGGCGGACAGTTCGGCGAAATCGTTCCAGTCGATCGCAATGCCGGCCGCCCGCGCAACAGCCACCCAGTGAATGAGGTGGTTGGTCGAGCCGCCGGTGGCCAGCAGCGCCGCCATGGCGTTGACGATGGCGCGCTCGTCGACCAGCCGGCCGATCGGCACGTGGCGCCGTCCCTTGACGATGCCCAGCACCGTGCGCACGGCCTCGCGCGTGAGTTCGCCGCGCAGCTCGTTACCGGGGTTGACGAAGGCCGTGCCCGGAACGTGCAGGCCCATCGCCTCCATCAGCATCTGGTTGCTGTTGGCCGTGCCGTAGAAGGTGCAGGTACCCGGCGAGTGGTAGGCGCGCATCTCGGCATCCAGCAAGGCCTCGCGGCCGACCAGGCCCTGCGCGGCCTGCTCGCGCACCTTGGCTTTTTCGGTGTTGGACAGGCCGCTGGGCATGGGGCCGCCCGGCACGAACACGGTGGGCAGGTGGCCGAAATGCAGGGCGCCGATCAACAGCCCCGGCACGATCTTGTCGCAGATGCCCAGCATCAATGCCGCGTCGAAAACATCGTGGCTGAGCGACACGGCAGTGGCCATGGCGATGACGTCGCGCGAAAACAGGCTCAGCTCCATGCCGGGCGTTCCCTGCGTCACGCCGTCGCACATCGCCGGCACGCCGCCCGCCACCTGCGCCGTAGCGCCGTGCCGGCGCGCCTCGTCCTTGATCAGGTCGGGGAAAACGGCAAACGGCGCATGGGCCGACAGCATGTCGTTGTACGAGGTGACGATCGCGATGTTGGGCGCTTTTTCGGTGACCACGCGGAACTTGTCGTTGGCCGGCAGGCCGGCGAAGGCGTGGGCGACGTTGGCGCAGCCCATGCGGTCGGCGCCGCGCTCGCGCGCGGACGCGTCGTCGATCAGGCGCAGGTAGGCAGCGCGGCTGTGCGCACTGCGCTGGCGGATGCGCTCGGTTACGATCGAAACAGCTGAATGAAGTTTCATGGTGCCGGTAACAAAATGACGAACCATCGTACCCCGGAAGGCCGGGCGGGCGTGTGTGGCGGGGTTACCAGCGGGTTACCAGTCCGCAGTGGCGCGAGGCCGGGCGTTAAAGTTGCGTCATGAGCGCCCTGCCGGTGTTGCATTCACTCAAGCCCCTGCGAGACCCCGCACCCATGCTGGAGCGGGTCATGCAGGAATGGGGTGGCCGCGATGACCTGTGGGTATTCGGCTATGGTTCCCTGATCTGGCGCCCGGACTTCGAATTTGCCGAGCGGCGGCCGGCCAAGGTGCACGGCTGGCACCGGGCGCTGAAGATGTGGAGCCGCATCAATCGCGGCACGCCCGAGCGGCCCGGCCTGGTGTTCGGCATGCTGTCGGGCGGCTGCTGCCAGGGCATGGTGTTTCGCATCCCACGGCACAGCGGGCGCGAAGTGCTGACGCAGCTGTGGTCGCGCGAGATGGCCACCGCCGTCTACGACCCGAAGTGGCTCACCTGCCATACCTCGCACGGTCCGGTCGAGGCGCTGGCGTTCACGTTGTCGCGCAAGAGCCCCAGCCATACCGGGGTACTCACCGAAGAGGAGTACCGCAGCATCTTTTCGCAGGCTTGCGGCATTTACGGCACCACGCTCGACTACGCCCACCGCACTCTTGAAGAGCTGCGCCGCCACAACATCCGGGATCGCGGCCTGGAACGGCTGCTCAAGCTTCTCGAGCGATAACCCGGCGCAACTTGCCCGCGCCGGGCCGTTTGTGGCTACAGTGTTCGCTGGATCCGCCACAGGAGACACGGCGATGGCTGCACGCACCACCCTGACGCTCGCTTTCTTGTTTGCCCTCGCCGCTTGCGCCGGCCTCACGCCGAAGGATTCGGCGCGTGCAGTGGCCAATCTCGCGCCGACCACAGGAAGCACGACATCGGGCACGGTGAGTTTTGTTCAAGCGAACGGCAAGGTTCTGGTAAGGGGCCAGGTGCGCGGCCTCAAGCCCAATTCGGAGCACGGCTTCCATGTGCACGAAAAGGGCGACTGCTCCAGCGGCGATGGCATGAGCGCCGGCGGGCATTTCAATCCCACCGCCAGCAGCCATGGCCAGCATGGCAGCGGACCGCATCACACCGGCGATTTGCCTTCGCTCAAGGCGGATGCCGGTGGCGTGGCCAACTTCAGCTACGAGACCAGCGCGATCCGCATCGACGACGGGCTCACCAACGTCGCGGGCAAGGGCCTCATCGTGCACCGCGACCCGGACGACTACAAGACGCAGCCCACCGGCAACGCCGGGCCGCGCCTGGCCTGTGCCGTGATCGTCAAGTCATAGGGGGAGCCAGGGAGCCAAGCAGGCGTTCGGCATTCGCCAGGTCCTGCAGGGTGTCGATATCGGTGACCATGCCGGGGTCGTCCAGATCGAGTCGGGCCGCAGGGCTGGCGGCGGCCTGAGCCCGTACAACGCCGGCAGCGCCTTCGGCGCCCTCGAGCATCAGCAAGGCATCGCGGCATGAAGCGGCAAACCCCACGGGATGCCCGCGTCGCCCCTGGTAGTGGGGCAGCACCACCGAGTGCCCGGCGAGCGCCGCGGCCACGGCCCGCAGTGTGTCCGGGCGCACCAGCGGCAGGTCGCCGGGCAGGATCAGCCAACCGGCGGCACTCCGCGTCGCCCGCACTGCCGCCGCGATGGAGTCGCCCATGCCCGGACGGCCCTGGTTCTCCAGGTGCCACGCCAGGCCGCTGGCGCGCACCGCATCCAGCGTGTGCTGCAACACGGGCTTGCCGCCCAGCAACGCCTGCAGCTTGGAGCCCTGGCCGCCGGACGCGGCGAAGCGCTCGCCCCGGCCCGACGCCAGAACGAGCACCACCGGCGCGCCCGCGTGCTGGCTGATCGAACTCCCCCGGTTGGGTGTCATGCCAGCTTGAAGGGCAGCTCGCGCGGCGTCTTGCCGGTCAGGCGGCCGATGGCGTTGGCGAAGGCCGGCGCCAGCGGCGGCAGGCCCGGTTCGCCCATGCCGGTCGGCGGATCGGCGCTGGGCACGATGTGCACCGAAATCTGCGGCATGTCTGTAATGCGCGGCACGGCGAAATCGCCGAAGTTGCTTTGTTCGACGACGCCGTCCTTCAGCGTGATGGCCGCGCCGGGCAGGCACATCGACAGGCCCATGAGCGCGGCGCCCTGCACCTGCGCTTCCACCGACAGCGGATTGACGGCCAGGTTGCAGTGCACGCCTGCCGTGACGCCGTGCAGCTTGGGCTTGCCCTGCTCGACCGAGGCCTCGACCACGTACGCCACGACGGAGCTGAACGACTCGTGCACCGCCACGCCCCAGGCGCGGCCCGGCGCCAGCTGGCGTTTGCCGTAGCCCGATTTATCCACGGCCAGTTGCAGCGCGGCCCGGTGGCGCGGGTGCTTGCCGCCCATGAGCTTCATGCGATAGGCCACCGGGTCCTGGCCGGTGGCCCGGGCGACTTCGTCCAGCAGCGTTTCCATCGCGTAAGCGGTGTGGGTCGAGCCCACGCTGCGCCACCACAGCACCGGCACGTTGACCTGCGGGTGGTGCACCGACAGGCGCATCGGCACCTGGTACGGCTCCTTCATGCCCTCGACCATGGTCGCGTCGATGCCACCCTTGACCATGAACGCCTCGAAAGGCGAGCCCTTGAGGATCGACTGGCCGACGATCACGTGGTCCCAGGCCAGAATGTTGCCTTGCGCATCGAAGCCGATCTCCGCGCGGTGCAGATGCATGGGCCGGTAGTAGCCGCCCTTGATATCGTCCTCGCGGCTCCACAGCGTTCGCACCGGCGCCTGGAGGCCGGCCGTGCGGGCGGCCTTGGCGACCTGGCACGCCTCCGCCACGTAGTCGCTGGTCGGGATGGCGCGCCGGCCGAACCCGCCGCCGGCCATCTGGGTGTTGATCTTGACGGCTTGCGGCGGCACGCCCAGCACCTTGGCCGCGGCCATCGCATCCAGCCCCGGCATCTGCGTGCCCATCCAGAGCTCGGCGGCGCTGCCGCTGAAGGCGACGGTGCAATTAAGCGGCTCCATCGGGGCATGCGCCAGGTATGGAAACACATACTCGGCGCTGATCTTTTTGGGCGCCGATGCCAGCTTGGACATGTCGGCCTCGTACTTCACCGCGCCCGTCTGCTTGGACAACTCGCGGTAACTTGCCCACAGCTTGGCGCTGTCAGCCTTTTCCACGGCGCTGGTGTCCCACTCGAGCTTCAGCGCCTCGCGGCCTTGGCGCGCCGGCCAGTAGCCATCGGCGATGACTGCGACGCCCTCTCCGCCGCGGTCCACCGGCACGCGCAACACGGCCTTGACCCCTTGCACGGCCTTGGCCGCGCTGTCGTCCAGCGTCTTCAGTTTTGCGCCGAAGACCGGCGGGCGCGCCACCACCGCCGTGAGCATGCCGGGCAGGCGCACGTCGATGCCGTAGGCCTGGCCGCCGCTGGACTTGTCGCGCGCGTCGAGCCGGCCGGTGGGCTTGCCGATGATGCGAAACTGTTGCGGATCCTTCAGCGTCACCTTGACCGGCACCGGCTGCTTCATTGCGGCTTCGGCCAGCTCGCCGTAGCCGAGCGTCTTGCCGCCGGCGCCGATCACCGCGCCGCGCTCCGTGCGCAGCGTGGCCGCATCGACACCCCATTGCGCTGCCGCGGCCGACACCAGCATCGCGCGGGTGCGCGCGCCCAGTTCGCGGTATTGCGTGTACGAGTTCTTGATGGAGTTGGAGCCGCCGGTCAGGTGCATGCCCATCGCCGGGTCGGCATAGGCGGGGTGGGCGGTGCCGTGTTCGCTTTTGACCAGGGACCAATCGGCATCCAGCTCCTCGGCCAGGATCATCGGCAGGCCGGTCTGCACGCCCTGGCCGAAGTCCAGGCGGTTGATGGTGACGATGACGCTGCCGTCTCGCTCGATCCGCACGAAGGCCGAAGGCTGCTGGGTAGGCTTGAGGCCATCGGCCGGCGCCTTGCCCTGCGCCGCCGCGCCCAGCGGAAAGGCGCCCAGTGCAAAGCCTGTTGCGGTGGCGACCTTCAGGAAGGTGCGACGCGGAATCGCCGATGTCGACGGCGCGCCGCCGTCACCATCGAAGTCGTGGCCACGGCGCTCGAGCAACGCCGGCAGTTCAGAGATACGGGTGTCGAAGTGCATGATGGTTTCCTTCAGATCACCGCCGGGCCGCTCCCAAGGTGAGCTGGGCCCCCTCGGGGGGCAGCGAACGAAGTGAGCGTGGGGGCGACTCTCAGCTGCGTGGCGGCTTCCTTGATGGCGCTGCGGACCCGCGCATAGGTGCCGCAGCGGCAGATGTTGCCGGCCATCGCGGCGTCGATGTCGGCGTCGCTCGGCTTGCGGTTGGCCTTGAGCAACGCAGTGGCGCTCATCACCTGCCCGCTCTGGCAGTAGCCGCACTGCGCGACGTCGTGCTTGACCCATGCGTCCTGCACTGCCTGGCCGACCCGGTCGCCTGCCATCGCCTCGATCGTCACTATCTTCTGCCCCGCAGCGGCCGACACCGGCGTCACGCAACTGCGGACCGGCGCGCCGTTCAGGTGCACGGTGCAGGCGCCGCACAGGGCCTGGCCGCAACCGAACTTGGTCCCGGTCATGCCCAGCGTGTCTCGCAGGGCCCAGAGCAGGGGCATGGAGGGATCGGCGTCGACCGCGAGGTCCTTGCCGTTGACGTTCAGCGTGGCCATGAAAAAGCTCCTGTGTGTTTTTCCGCGGGCGGAATCGTGGCCACTGTACTCCGGCCTTTCTTAGCTGGCGATGAGACAATCGCTCGCATCATGAGCACGACTTCTTCCCGCCTTGCCGACCTGCGCAAGAGCTACGAGCGCGCCGAACTGGGCGAGGAAGCCTCGCGCGCCGATCCACTGCAGCAGTTCGACCAATGGCTCGGCGAGGCGATCAGCGCGGAGCTTCCCGAGCCCAATGCCATGACGCTCGCCACCGTCGGCGGCAACCTGCGGCCGAGCACCCGGGTGGTGCTGATCAAGGGCTACGACGAGCGCGGCATCGTCTGGTACACCAACTACGGCAGCCGCAAAGGCCAGGAACTGGCGGGCAATCCCTATGCCGCCCTGCAGTTTCATTGGGTGGAGCTGGAACGAGTGGTTCGCATCGAAGGACGCGTGGAAAAGACCAGCGCCGAGGAGAGCGATGACTACTTCGCCAGCCGGCCGCTCGATTCGCGCATCGGCGCCTGGGCCAGCCCGCAAAGCCAGGTGATCGCCAGCCGCACCGTACTGGTGACCAACGCCGCCAGATACGGCGCCCAGTTCATGCTCAAGCCGCCACGGCCCGCCCACTGGGGCGGCTATCGGCTCGTGCCCGACCGCTGGGAATTCTGGCAGGGCCGCAAGAGCCGCCTGCATGACAGGCTGCGCTACACGCTCGAGGCGGGCGGGTGGGTGCGCGAGCGGCTGGCGCCTTGACGGTCGCTAATCGCCTGACGGTTGCGCTGCGAAGGGAACGGCGGTAGTATAACGACTGTTATTACGCTCACAGCCGCCATGTTTACCCTCAAATTGACTCAAGTTGGCAACTCCGTCGGCGCGATTTTCCCCAGGGAAGTACTGGCTCGCCTGAACCTTGAAAAAGGGGACGAACTGTACTTGACGGATTCGCCTGACGGGCTGCGTCTTACCGTGCATAACCCGGAGTTCGAAGTTCAGATGAAGGCTGCCCGCGAGCTCATGAAGAAGCGGCGAGCTGTTCTTCGTGAACTGGCCAAATGAAGCACTGGGTATGGCTGCACCGGGAGGTCGTCCTCGCCGTCCATGAGCATCAGTTGGCCGAGCATGGTGGCGGTGCCGGCGTGCGAGACATGGGTTTGCTCGAATCCGCACTGGCGCGCCCGGAAAACCTGGCGGGCCATGGCAAGCCCGATATCGCCGACCTTGCAGCCGCCTACGGCTATGGCATCTCGCGAAATCATGCCTTCATCGATGGCAACAAGAGGACGGGCTTTGTCGCGACAGAACTGTTTCTCGATCTCAACGGCCACGCGCTCACCGCCAACGATGTCGATTGCGTGGTGACCATGCTGGCCGTGGCCGCCGGTGAAATCACCGAAGCCGAATTCGCAACGTGGATACGGGAACACGCCGAAAAGCGCTGAGGGTCCCACAGCACCTGGCCGGGTTCAGCCCTTCACCAGCGCGGCAAACGTCTTGCGAAACTTCGCCACTTTGGGCCCGGCCACGGCCACGCAATAACCCTGATCCGGGTTCTTCTCGAAAAAGTCCTGGTGGTACTCCTCGGCCGGCCAGTAGTTGGCCATCGGCAGCACCTCGGTCACGATCGGCCGGCCGAACAGCTTGTCCTGGCTCATCTGGCGGATCATGGCGTCGGCCTCTTCCTTCTGCTCGGGCGTCGTGTAGTAGATGCCGCTGCGGTACTGCGTTCCGCTGTCGTTGCCCTGCCGGTTCAGGGTGGTGGGATCGTGGATGACAAAGAATATCTCCAGGATCTGCCGCAGGCTGATCTGCGCCGGGTCATACACCAGCTTCACCACTTCGTTGTGGCCGGTCGTGCCGGTGCAGACCTGCTCGTAGCTGGGTCTCTCGGCCTGTCCGTTCGAATAGCCGGATTCGACGTCGGTGATGCCGCGCACCTTGACATACACGGCCTCGGTGCACCAGAAGCAGCCGCCGCCCAGGACGATGGTTTGCTGTTCGCTCATAAATGACTCCTAAGCAGCCTTGAACTGTAGTCGCATCCGTGCCGGGCCTGCTTTTACCGAGGATTTACCTGGCCGAGGCGAGTCTTTGGTGCCGCCAGGGGACCCTGTCGCCTTGACGGCAGGGAGGCGCAAAGCTACATTACTAACCAGTCAGTCATTAACTATCGCATGTCCCTTTCCAAGTTCATTGGTGCCAAGACGGATGAGGTTCAGACCCGGCGCGAACGCCGCAAGGAGGCCCGGCCGGGCGAACTGCTCGATGCCGCCCTCGACCTGTTCGTCGAAAAAGGCTTCGCCGCCACTCGCGCCGAGGAAGTCGCGGCGCGCGCGGGCGTCTCCAAGGGCACCCTGTTCCTGTATTTCCCCAGCAAGGAAGAACTGTTCAAGGCCGTGGTGCGCGAGAACATCTCGGGGCGCTTCCAGGAATGGAACGACGAATTCCAGACCTTCGAGGGCAGCTCGGCCGACATGGTGCGCTATTGCATGAAGGTATGGTGGGAGCGCGTGGGCGCCACCAAGGCATCGGGCATCACCAAGCTGATCATCAGCGAGGCGCGCAACTTCCCCGACCTGGCCGCCTTCTACCAGCAGGAAGTGATCCGGCCAGGGCAGGACCTGATCCGCCGCATCCTGCAACGCGGTGTCGACCGGGGCGAGTTCCAGGTGCTCGACATGGACTACGCGCTCTTCAGCATCACCGCGCCGATGGTGTTTCTGATCATGATGAAGCATTCGCTGGGCGCCTGCGTGCCGCAGGACTATCCGCTCGACCCCGAACGCTACATCGCCTCGCAGGCCGAGACGCTGCTGCGGGGCTTCTGCGTGCGCGCGGAGGGCGACGCCAACGGGGCGCGCAAGCCATGACCGGGCGATACGTCAAATGGCTGGCCTTGGCGCTGGTCGTGGCACTGATCGCCGTGGGCGTGGCCAGGGCCTTGTCGGCTCGCCAAGCCCAGCAGCAAGCGGTCGCCCAAGCCGCTACGGCCAAGCTGCAAAGCGTGGTGGAGCTGGCGGCCACGGACGTGATGAAGGCCCAGGAGCAGGCGCTGTCGCAGGGCCTGCCGATTTCGGGTTCGCTCAAGGCGGTGAATTCTGCGGTCGTCAAGGCACGCGCCGCCGGTGAGTTGCAGGGGCTGACGCTGCGCGAGGGCGACACCGTGCAGGCCGGCCAGGTGGTGGCCCGCGTCGATTCCACCGAGTCCGCGGCGCGCGTGCGCCAGGCCCGGGAACAGGCCGATTCGGCCCGGGCGCAGATCGACATCGCCCAGCGCCAATGGGACAACAACAAGGCGCTCGTCGCGCAGGGCTTCATATCCAAGACCGCACTGGAAACGTCGCTCAACAACTTTCACGCGGCCCAGGCCAATCACAAGGCCGCGCTGGCGGCCGTGGAAGTGGCGAGCAAGGCGCTGGCCGACACCGTGCTGCGCGCGCCGATATCCGGCCTGGTCGCCCAGCGCCTGGCCCAGGCGGGCGAGCGCGTCGGCGTCGACGCCAAGGTGATCGAGATTGTCGATCTGAGCCGGCTGGAACTGGAGGCGACGCTGAGCGCCGGTGACTCGGTGGCGGTGCGCGTCGGCCAGCAGGCGACGCTGCGGATCGAGGGCAGCCCCCAGGCGGTGCAGGCCACCGTCGCCAGGATCAACCCCAGTGCCCAGGCGGGCAGCCGCAGCGTGCTGGCCTACCTGGCGCTTGCCGACGCGGCGGGGCTGCGGCAGGGCCTGTTCGCGCAGGGCACGCTGGCCACGGGGCAGGTCACCGCACTGGCGGTTCCGCTGAATGCCGTGCGCACGGACAAACCCGCGCCTTATGTCCAGGTCGTGGAGAACGACCGGGTGGTCCACAGGAACGTGGAGACCGGCGCAAGGGGCGAGGCGGGCAACGAGGTGATGGTCGCAGTGAAGGGCATCGGCGCGGGCAGTGTGGTGATCAAGGGCAACGCCGGGCTGCTGCGCGACGGCACCGCGGTGAAGTTCACGGGCGTGCCCCCACCCCCGCCCTCCCCCAGTGGGGGAGGGAGCAAGTCCAAAACCCCAAGCCCCTAGCCCCCGGCCCTAGCATGTGGTTCACCCGCGTCAGCCTGAAGAACCCGGTCTTCGCGACCATGGTCATGCTCGCCATCGTGGTCCTGGGCCTGTTCTCCCTGCAGCGCCTGAAGGTCGACCAGTTTCCCAACATCGACTTTCCGGTGGTGGTGGTGACGGCCGAGTACCCCGGCGCCTCGCCCGAGATCGTCGAGAGCGAAGTCACCAAGAAACTGGAAGAAGGCGTCAACTCGATCGCCGGGATCAACGCCCTCACCTCGCGCAGCTACGAGGGCCAGTCGGTGGTGGTGCTGGAGTTCCAGCTGCATGTGGACGGGCGCAAGGCAGCCGAGGACGTGCGCGAGAAGGTGGCCGCCATCCGCCCCACCTTCCGCACCGAGGTGAAGGAGCCGCGCGTGCTGCGCTTCGACCCCTCCAGCCGCGCCATCTGGTCGCTGGCCGTGCTGCCCGACCCGGCCCAGGGAAAGGCGATGACCGCCGTCGAGCTCACCAACTGGTCCGACCAGGTGCTGAAGAAGCGGCTGGAAAACGTGCGCGGCGTCGGCTCGGTCACCCTGGTGGGCGGCACCCGGCGCGAGATCAACGTGTACCTGAATCCGCAGGCCATGGAAGCGCTGGGCATCACGGCCGACCAGGTGGTGGTGGCGGTGCGCAACGAAAACCAGGACCTGCCGGTCGGCGCCATCCGCTCGCTCGCGCAAGAGCGCGTGGTGCAGATCGACGCGAGGATGCAGCGGCCCGAAGACTTCGGCAAGATCATCGTCGCGCGCAAAAACGGCGCGCCGATCCGCGTCGAGCAGGTCGCCCGCATTTCGGACGGCGCACAGGAGGTCGACAGCCTGGCCTTGTACAACGGCGCCCGCACCCTGCTGCTCACAGTGCAGAAATCGCAGGACGAGAACACCATCCAGGTGGTCGATGGCCTGAGAAAGACGCTGGACGAGATGCAGGCGCAGCTGCCGCCGGGCGTCCGGCTGGAGCCCGTGATGGACGGCTCGCGCCCGATCCGGGTCTCGGTCGAGAACGTGCGTCGCACCCTGATCGAAGGCGCGCTGCTCACCGTGCTGATTGTCTTCCTGTTCCTCAATTCATGGCGCTCGACGGTCATCACCGGCCTCACGTTGCCGATCGCCATCGTCGGCACCTTCCTGTTCATGCATCTGTTCGGCTTCTCCATCAACATGGTGACGCTGATGGCGTTGTCGCTGTGCGTCGGGCTGCTGATCGACGACGCGATCGTGGTGCGCGAGAACATCGTGCGTCATGTGCAGATGGGCAAGAGCCCCTACCAGGCTTCGCTCGACGGCACCCAGGAAATCGGGCTGGCGGTGCTGGCCACCACCTTCTCGATCGTCGCGGTGTTCCTGCCCATCGGCTTCATGGGCGGCATCATCGGCAAGTTCTTCCACGAGTTCGGCGTCACCATCGTGGCCGCCGTGCTGATATCGATGTTCGTGAGCTTCACGCTCGACCCCATGCTGTCGTCCATCTGGCACGACCCGGCCATCGAGCTGCACGGCAAGACCAAGCCCAGCCCGAACTTCTACGACAAGACCATCGGCCGCGTCACGGCCTGGTTCGAGCGCGCCACCGACCGGCTGGCCGACGGCTACCAGGGCATCCTGCGCTGGTCGCTCTCGCACAAGCTGGCGACGGTCGCGATGGCGGTGGCGGTGTTCGCCACCAGCGTCTTCATGGTCCCGCTGCTGGGCACCGAGTTCGTGCCCAAGGCCGACTATTCGGAGACTTCGCTCAACTTCCACACGCCGGTCGGCTCGTCGCTGCAAGCCACCGAGGCCAAGGCCGCGCAGGTCGAGGCGATCGTGCGCGAGTTTCCCGAGGTCAGGTACACGCTGGCCACCCTCAACACCGGCAACGCCCAGGGCAAGATCTACGCGTCGATCTACGTGCGGCTGGTGGACCGCCAGCAGCGCGCCCGCAGCGTCGACCAGATGGCCGGCGTGCTGCGCGAGCGGCTCAGGCAAGTGCCGGGCATCACTGTCACCCACGTCGGGCTGCTGGACGCGGTGGGTGGCAACAAGCAGGTCGAGTTCTCCTTGCAGGGTCCCGACCTGAAAGAGCTGGAGCGGCTGGCCACGCTCGTCACGCAGCGCATCCGCGACGTGCCCGGCCTGGTCGACCTGGATTCCAGCGTCAAGCCCGACAAGCCGGTCATCGACATCGACGTCAAGCGCGATGCCGCGTCCGACCTCGGGCTGTCGGTGTCGCAGATCGCCGCTTCGCTGCGCACTCTGGTGGCCGGCCAGACGGTGGGCAACTGGCGCGCGCCCGACGACCAGACCTACGACGTCAACGTGCGGCTCTCGCCCGATGCGCGCAACACGCCGCAAGACCTGGAACGGCTGCCCTTCGCCATCGGCAGCCATGCCGACGGCAGCCCGCGCGTCGTCCGTCTGAACCAGCTGGCCGAGCTGCGCGAGAGCACCGGTCCCAACCAGATCAACCGGCGCGACCTGACCCGCGAGGTGGCCATCAATGCCAATGCCGCCAACCGCTCCGCCGGCGAGGTCTCCGACGACATCCGCGCCCGCCTGGACACCATCGCCTTTCCCCCGGGCTACCGTTACCAGTTCAGCGGGTCGGCCAAGAACATGGCCGAATCGTTCGGCTACGCCGTGTCTGCCCTGGCCATGGCGGTGATCTTCATCTACATGATCCTGGCCAGCCAGTTCAAGAGCTTCCTGCAGCCGCTGGCTCTGATGACCTCGCTGCCCCTCACGCTGATCGGCGTGGTGCTGGCGCTGCTGATGTTCGGCTCGACGCTGTCGATGTTCTCCATCATCGGCGTGGTGATGCTGATGGGACTTGTCACCAAGAACGCCATCCTGCTGGTGGACTTCGCCATCCGCATGCGCGAGGACCATACCGACGCGAACGGCCAGCAAGTGGCGGGCATGCCGCGCACCGAGGCCCTGCTGGTAGCGGCCAAGGTCAGGCTGCGGCCGATCCTGATGACCACGCTGGCCATGATCTTCGGCATGGTGCCGCTGGCGTTTGCCCTGAGCGAAGGCGCCGAGCAGCGCGCGCCGATGGGGCAGGCCGTGATCGGCGGGGTGATCACTTCGTCGCTGCTGACGCTGGTGGTGGTGCCGGTCGTCTACTGCTACCTGGACGACTTCGGCCAGTGGCTGCGACGGCGCACCGGCAGGTCCGGACGATCCGGCAGCGGGGGCGCCGGCGCGCAGGCAGTGCCCGCCTCTAAAATCAGCGGTTTGTCCTGACCACCGAGCCAACCTAAAGAATACAGAAATGACTGCCCACATGGATTTCGAACAAGCGCGCTTCAACATGATCGAGCAGCAGATCCGCCCCTGGGACGTGCTCGACCTGGAAGTGCTGGAGCTGCTCTCGCTGGTGCGGCGCGAGGATTTCGTGCCGATGGCGCACAAGGCGCTGGCCTTCGTCGACATGCAGATCCCGCTGCTGGGCCGTGGGGAAGAGGCCATTCAGCAAGGCCACTGCATGCTCGAGCCCAAGGTCGAGGCCCGGATACTGCAGGACCTGCAGCTGCAGGCCCATGAAAAAGTGCTGGAAGTCGGCGCCGGCTCCGGCTACATGGCCGCGTTGCTGGCACGCCGCGCGCAGCGCGTGATCAGCCTGGAGCTGCAACCCGAGCTGGTGGCCATGGCGCGCGCCAATCTGCAACGCGCCGGCATCCCCAACGCCGACGTGCGCGAGGGCGACGGCAGCAAGGGGCTGGCCATCGAAGCGCCGTTCGACATGATCGTGCTCAGTGGATCGGTGGCCGAGGTGCCGCCGGCGCTCCTGTCCCAGCTCAAGGTGGGCGGGCGGCTGGCCGCGATCGTCGGCTTCGAGCCGGTGATGCGCGCGACCTTCATCACGCGCACCGGCGACACCACCTACACCACGGCGCAGCCCTGGGACACATTGGCGTCCCGGCTGGCTCATTTCCCCGAGCCTTCCCGGTTCCAGTTCTAGGAAAGCCCCGCGCATGATCGATCAAGTACGCCCGGCCGAACTGGCCGCCTGGATCCAGGCCCACTCCGGCGACGCCGTGGTGCTGGACGTGCGCGAGCCTGCAGAGCTGCAGGCGGCGAGCATCCAGCCCGATGGTTTCGAGCTGATGGCGATCCCGATGAACGAGATCCCCGCCCGCCTGGCAGAACTCGATCCCGACCGGCCGGTGGCCTGCCTGTGCCACCACGGCGGTCGCAGCCAGCGCGTCGCCATGTTCCTGGCCGGCAACGGCTTTGCACAGCTGGCCAACATTGCCGGCGGCATCGACGCCTGGAGCCGGGAAGTCGATCGCGGCGTGCCGCGCTACTGACTTGTCGAACAAAGCAGACTTTTCCTTCAAGGACGGACCATGAAACTGTTGCGGCGCTACCTGCGTTTGTTGCCCCTGCCACTGGCCCTGGGGGCGGTGTTCGCGGCCCCGGCGCAGGCGGAAAACCTGCTGCAGCTGTACGAGTCGGCACGGGGCTACGATGCCAGCTGGCAGTCGGCCAAGGCCCAGTACGACGCCAACCTGTTCCGTGCCGAGCAGGCCCGCGCCGGCATCCTGCCCTCCGCCAACCTGGGCGCCGGCGTGACGCGGTCGAACTTCGAGAACACCGTGCCCGCGGTCGACCGCAACTTCACCACGCAAAGCGCCACCCTGAGCGCCGCCCAGCCGCTGTACCGGCCGGCCAACTTCGCCACGTATCAGCAGGGGCTGCGCCAGGTCGAGCTGGCGCAGGCGCAGCTCACGGCCGCCGCCCAGGACCTCATCATTCGGGTCAGCCAGGCGTACTTCGACGTGCTCGCAGCCCAGGACACGCTGGCCTTCGTGCGCGCACAGAAGACTGCGGTGGAAGAACAGCTCGCGTCGGCCAAGCGCAACTTCGAGGTCGGCACCTCCACCATCACCGACAGCCGCGAAGCGCAGGCCCGGTTCGACCTGGTGGTGGCACAGGAGATCGCGGCCGAAAACGATCTGCGGGTGAAAAAGCTCGCGCTCGATTCGCTGGTGGGCAAGCCGGACGTGCAGCCCAATCCGCTGGCCCTGCCGATCACCGTCCCCGGCCCGCAGCCGGCCGAGGTATCGGCCTGGGTGCAGCAAGGCGAGGAAAACAGCCCTTCGATCCGACAGGCCAAGACGGCGGTGGAGATCGCCCAGCTCGAGACCGAGAAGGCCAAGGCCGGCCACAAGCCCACCGTGGACCTGACCGCCACCTACAACCTCACGCGCAACCCCAACGGCAGCGCGACTTTGGCTGCCGGCAACCGCATCAACAACGGCACCGTCGGCGTGTCGTTCAACCTGCCGCTGTTCGCCGGCTTCGCCACGCAGAATCGCATCCGTGAAACGCTGTCACTGGAGGAGCGGGCGCAGGCCGACCTGGAAGCCACCCGCCGGACCATTGCCCAATCCATTCGTTCGGCGTACTTCGGCCTGGTCTCCGGCCAGGGCCAGGTGAAGGCACTGGAAGCAGCCGAGGCCTCCAGCCAGAGCGCGTTGGAAGCGAACCGATTGGGCTACCAGGTGGGCGTGCGCATCAACATCGACGTGCTCAACTCGCAAAGCCAGCTGTTCCAGACCAAGCGCGATCTGGCGCAGGCCCGCTACAACGTGCTGCTGGGGCACCTCAGGCTGCGGCAGGCCAACGGCACGCTGGCGCCGGAGGATCTGGCGCGGTTGAATGCGCTGGTGACGCAGTAGGCGCACTTGGCATTTGCGCCCTCCCACTTTGAGGGAGGGCGGGGGTGCGGAGTGTTGGCGCGCCTGCCCCCACCCTAACCCTCCCCCAAAGGGGGAGGGAAGGGAAGCAACGCCAGCACCGCCGCAGCTGTTTTCTCCGCGGCGCCCTGGTGGGCCGCCGAAAATGCCAGGCCCACCTGCGCCGCGGCCGTTCGATGGACAGGGTCGCCTGCCATCGCAACGGCCGTGCGAAGCCCCTCCTCCATCGAGGTCACGCGCACCGCGGCGCCGGCCGCTTCCGCGAGCTGCGCCGCCTCGGCAAAATTGAAGGTGTGCGGGCCCATGACCACCGGGCAGCCGCAGGCCGCTGCCTCGATCAAATTCTGGCCGCCCAGTGGAAGGAAGCTTCCGCCGAGCAGCGCGACGTCGGCCAGGCCGTAGTAGCAGGCCATCTCGCCAAGCGAATCGCCGATCCAGAGATCGGCGGGCCCGGGCTGCCCCGCCCATTGGCTGCGGCGCGATACGCTGAAGCCGTGCTGCGCGGCCAGCGTTGCCACTTCGTCGAAGCGCTGCGGATGCCGCGGCACCACCAGCCACTGCACCGCTGGCGCGACTGCCGAGGCCCTCAGCAGGCGAAAAAATTCGGCCTCCTCGCCCTCGCGAGAACTTGCGAGCATCACCACCGGCCGGCCTGCGCCGGCTCGCCAGAGGCGGGCCTGCGCCAGTTGCGCTGGGTCGGGGGCGGCGTCGAACTTCAAATTGCCGAACACGCCCTTGACGGTGGCACCCGCCTGCGCCAGCCGCTCGGCATCGGCTTCGGTCTGGGCCCAGACGGCGCTGAGCGACGCGTAGGCCGGGCGCGACAGCGACGCGAGCCGGCGCGCGTGCGACAGCGACTTCTCGCTCAGGCGGGCGTTGGCCAACGCCAGCGGCATTCCATGCTCCTGCGCGGCGGCGACCAGATTGGGCCAGACCTCAGTCTCCATCAGCACGCCGGCGCCCGGCTGGAAGTGATTGAGGAAGCGCCGCACCGCCTTGGGCGTATCCCAGGGCAGCCAAGCCTGCTGGTCGCCTGGGCGCAGCAAGCGCCCGCCCTCCTGCCGCCCAGTGGCGGTGCCATGCGTGAGCAGCACCCGAAGGCCTGGCCGCGCCAGCCGCAGCCGGTCGATCAGGATGGCGGCGGCGCGGGTTTCGCCCAGCGACACGGCATGCACCCAGAGGGCGCCCGGCTCGGCGCGTTCCTTGTAGACGCCGAACCGCTCGTCGATGGCATGCAGGTAGCCGGGCTCGGCGGCGCCTCGCCGCCGCAGCTTGCGACGCAGGAAAGGCTGGGCGGCGATAGCCACCAGCGAGTAGAGCGGCCGCATCATGGCGAAGGCGCCACCTGGCTCCATGCGTGCCATACCGCGTCAACCGGCGGCGCGGGTTCACCATACACAGTGCGCTGGCGCGAAGGCGGCTCGTGACCGGCCAGCGGCCCAGTGCGCCAGGCCGTGTCGAAGTTGTACATCTGCACATGGGGCAGATCCAGCGCGACGGCGATGTGGCTCAGGCCGCTGTCCACGCCGATCACGCCCGCACAGCCCGCCAGGCGATCGGTGAGAAGCCCCAGGTCGAGCCGAGGCCAGACTTGCGCCTGCCCGCCCAGCGCGACGGCTATCCGCTCGGCGCGCAAGCGCTCGCCGTCGCTGCCCTGCGGCAGGCCCAGCGTGAAACCCTGCGCGAGCAGCCGGCGCCCGAGTTCCACCCAATGCGCTTCGGGCCAGCACTTGTCTTCGCGCGAAGTGCCGTGCACCAGCGCCACGCAGGGCGCGGCGCCGCGCTCGTGGGTCTCGCCCGCATCGCCCTCGGCCCGCAAGCCGAACCGCGGAGCGCCAGACACTTCGTAGCCCAGCGCCGCCGCGCACAACACGCGCGATCGCGTCACGGCGTGGACCCGCGGCTCCAGGCGCACGGCCACGTCCGCCACCCAGCGCGTGGGCGCCTCGTAGCTCGAGCCTTCGGTGCGATTGGCCATGGCGTAGCGCCGGCCCTGCGGCGTGAGGCGCGCGGCGCGAGAAACGAGCGCCGACTTGCTCAGCCCCTGCAGGTCGATCACGGCGTCATAGGCGCGGCTGCGCAGCTGCTCGCTGAACAGGCGCCAGGCCGAGCGCGTGTGTGCCCCGAAAGGCGACTTGCGCCAGCGCCGCAGCTCGCAGCCGACCACTTCCTGCACGCCTTCGCAGCGCGCGACCAACGGCGCAAAGGCCTGCTCCACCACCCAGTCGATGCGAGCCTGAGGCAGCGCCGCCCGGATGTCCTGCAGCGCCGGCATGGCGTGCACCACGTCACCGAGGGAGGAGAGCTTGACGAACAGGATTCTCACAGCCCGCCATTGTGGCAGGCCGGGGCAGCGCGACTCAGACCACCTCGGGGGCAGCGAACGAAGCGAGCGTGGGAGCCGACACCTCAGACCACCGCCGGGCCGCTCCCAAGGTGGGCTGGGCCCCCTCGGGGGGCAGCGAACGACGTGAGCGTGGGGGCAACATCAGTGTGCCGCTTCGGCGATCGCGGCATCGGGCTTGAGCCGGCGCAGCAGCGCCAGCATGTCGCGCTCGATCCGATGCAGCGCTTCCGCGGTGTGGCCTTCGAAGCGCATCACCAGCACCGGCGTGGTGTTGGAGGCTCGGATCAGGCCGAAGCCGTCAGGCCAGTCGACCCGTACGCCATCGATCGTGGAGACCTGCGCGGGCGCCTCGAACGCGGCGCTGGCCATCAACTGATCCACCAGCGTGTGGGCCTCGCCCTCGGCGCACTTCACGTTCAGTTCGGGGGTGGAGAAGCTGGTGGGCAAGCCATCGAGCACGGCGCTCGGGTCTTCGTGGCGCGACAAGATTTCAAGCAGGCGGGCGCCCGCATAGGTGCCGTCGTCGAAGCCGAACCAGCGCTCCTTGAAGAAGATGTGGCCGCTCATCTCGCCGCCCAGGGGCGAGCCGACTTCCTTCATCTTCGCCTTGATCAACGAGTGGCCGGTCTTGTACATCAAGGGAATGCCGCCGGCCTCGCGGATGGCAGGCGCCAGCCGCTGGGTGCACTTCACGTCGAACAGGATGGTGCCGCCGGGCACGCGGGTGAGCACATCGCGCGCGAACAGCATCATCTGCCGGTCCGGGTAGATGTTGTTGCCGCCGCGGGTGATGATGCCCAGCCGGTCGCCGTCGCCGTCGAAGGCCAGCCCCAGCTCGGCCCCGTGCTCGCTGATGGCGGCAATCAGGTCGCGCAGGTTCTCCGGCTTGCTCGGGTCGGGGTGGTGGTTCGGGAAATTGCCGTCGACCTCGCTGTACAGCTCCACCACTTCGCAGCCGAGCGCGCGGAAGATGCCGGGCGCCGAGGCCCCCGCGATGCCATTGCCCGAATCGACGACGATCTTCATCGGGCGTGCCAACTTCACGTCCTGCACGATGCGGTCGCGATACGGCGCGAGCAGGTTGACGTTGCGGATGGTTCCCGGCTTTGCCGCCGGTTGTGCGCCTTCTGGCCCAGCCTGCTCCATCAGCCGGCGCAGCGCCTGGATGTCGTCGCCGTAGATGGCGCGGCCGGCCATCACCATCTTGAAACCGTTGTAATCCTTCGGGTTATGGCTGCCGGTCACCTGGATGCCGCTCGAGCACAAGGTGCTGGCCGCAAAGTAGAGCATGGGCGTCGTCACCTGGCCGATGTCAATGACGTCGACGCCCGAGGCCACCAGCCCGCGCACCAGGGCAGCGCTAAGCGAAGGCCCGCTCAGGCGGCCATCGCGCCCGACGGCCACCATTTTTTCGCCTTGCGACTGCGCGACCGTGCCGAAGGCCATGCCCAGGGCTTGGGCCACCTCTTCCGTGAGGGTGGACGGCACGACGCCACGGATATCGTAGGCCTTGAAGATGGACGGCGAAAGCTGCATGAAACGGGTTCTCCCTGTGCTGCGAAAATAGCTGCGAACAAAGGAAATTGTAGGCGGCACGGCCCGGCCATAACGAGTTCGGGACGTCGTTTCGCTGGCGGGGGGCATGTCCGAAAACGGCTAGTGCCCGGGCCGGCGCTGCGTATCATCCGAGTCATGAGCACCGACCCCGCGACCCTGCAGCCCGACGCCTGCTATCTGGCGCTGAAGGCCCGCGACGCGCGTTTCGACGGCAGCTTCTTCACCGGCGTGACCTCGACCGGCATCTATTGCCGACCGGTGTGCCGCGTCCGCACGCCCAAGCGCGAGAACTGCCGCTTCTTCGGCCATGCCGCGCAGGCCGAGCGGGCCGGCTTCCGTCCGTGCCTGCGCTGCCGCCCCGAGTTGGCCCCGCATTCGGTGGTGTGGTCGATCCAGGACGCCAGCTATATCCTCGCGCACCAGGCCGCCCGGCTGCTTGACGAGCCCGAGGCCTGGGGGGATGCTGCCGCTTCGCGTGCTGCGCCGACCCCCGAGGGCGCGCGTTCCGCCAGCGTCGAACACCTCGCCCGGCGCCTGGGCGTGAGCGGACGCCACTTGCGGCGCATCTTCGAGGCCCAGTTCGGCGTCTCCCCAGTCCAGTACCTGCAGACCCGCCGACTGCTCACGGCCAAGCAGTTGCTGGCCGACACCCGCCTGCCGGTCACGCAGGTGGCGCTGATGAGCGGCTACTCGAGCGTGCGCCGGTTCAACGCGGCCTTCGCCGGCCACTACGGCTTGAACCCGACCCAGCTGCGGCGTGAAGGCACAGCGCCCTCCGGCCAGGGCTTTGCCATTCGGCTGGGCTACCGGCCACCCTACGACGTGCAAGCCATGCTGGGTTTCCTGGGCAAGCGGCTGATTGCGGGGGTTGAATTCACGGACGGCGCCGGCACCGGCCGCACGCTATCGCTGGAATCCGGCGGGCGCCTCCACACCGGCTGGCTCGCCGCCGAGTTCGATCCCGCGCAGCATCAGGTGGTGCTGCGTGTGGCGGATTCGCTGCGCGAGGTGCTGCCACTGGTGATTCACCGCCTGCGCGCGGCGCTCGACCTGGACGCCGACCCCCGGCCCATCAACGCCGTGCTGCACGCCAGCTTTCCCGATGGGGACGGGCTGCGCGTGCCCGGCGCCATGAGCGGCTACGAAGTCGCGGTGCGAGCGGTGCTGGGGCAGCAGATCACGGTGGCCGCCGCGCGCACGCTGGCACAGCGGCTGGTAGACCGCTTTGGCGAGCCGATCGTCACGCCCTACCCCTCGCTCACCCGCCTGTTCCCCGAACCCGCCGTGCTGGCTTGCGCCGAAGGCGATGCGCTCGGGCAGCTGGGCATCGTCAAGCAGCGCCAGGCGGCCATCGTTGCGCTGGCCCGCGCGGTGGCCGACAAGCGCCTGCAACTGCACGGTGGGGCCGACGTGCATGCCACCATCGAAGGGCTCAAGCAGCTGCCGGGTATCGGCGACTGGACGGCGCAATACATCGCGATGCGGGCCTTGCGCTGGCCCGATGCTTTTCCGGCCGGCGACGTGGCCCTGCACAAGGCGCTCGGCGTGCAGGGCGCACCCCACCCTGCGCGGGCGGCGTTGGCGGCATCGCAAGCATGGAAGCCGTGGCGCAGCTATGCTGTCGTGCGCGCCTGGACCGCCATGGCCCATCGCGCCGAAGCCGCGGCACTCCTGCTCCCCCCAGCGAATTCATCCAAATTACCCCGCCGCCCGCGCGCGGCAGCGACGCAAGCCCAGGAGGCCTCATGAAGTTCCGAACCATCATCGCCAGCGCGCACTACGACAGCCCGCTCGGCCCCATGCTCATTGCGGCCACGGCGCACGGCTTGGCCGGTGTCTGGTTCGAAGGCCAGCGCCACCTGCCCGACAGCGCGGCTTGGCCGCTGCAACCCGAGCACCCGGTGCTGCGCCAGGCCCAGGAGCAGCTGCGCGAATACTTCGCCGGCACTCGCACCGCATTCGACCTGCCGTTGGATCTGCAGGGCGGCACCGCTTTCCAGCAATCGGTCTGGCAGGCGTTGCTGTCCATCCCGCGGGGCGGCACCACCAGCTACGGCGTGATCAGCCGCAGCATCGGCCAGCCTGCCGCGGTGCGTGCCGTGGGCGCGGCAGTGGGCCGCAATCCGGTCAGCATCGTGGTGCCCTGCCACCGGGTCGTGGGCGCCGGCGGTGCGCTCACCGGCTATGCCGGCGGGCTCGATCGAAAAACCGCCTTGCTGCGGCTGGAAGGCGCAGTTTGAGCGCAGCCGGCAAATCGGCGGCGACGCTGGCGCAGGCCCCTGTCGCCGCCACGGGCGGCGCCTGGGTCGCCGACTTCGTGCTGCTGGCCGCCATCTGGGGATCGTCCTTTCTCTTCATGCGGCTGGGCACGGTGGAGTTCGGCGCGCTGCCCACTGCCGCCGTGCGGGTGGCCATCGCCGCGGCGTTTCTGCTGCCGCTGCTGGTGTGGCGGGGCCAGGCCGCAAAGCTGCGCCAGCACTGGAAGCCGGCGCTCCTGATCGGCGTGCTCAACTCGGGCGTTCCCTTCGCCTGCTTCGCTTTCGCGCTGCTGTCGATCACCACCGGCCTGTCCGCCATCCTCAACGCCACCGTGCCCCTGTTCGGCGCGCTGGTGGCCTGGCTGTGGCTGAAGGACCGGCCGGCTGGCCTTCGCATCCTGGGATTGGTCATCGGGTTTGCCGGTGTGGCGATGCTGGCGTGGGACGAAGCCAGTTTCAAGCCCGATGCCTCGGGCGTCGCGCCGGGCTGGGCCGTACTTGCCTGCCTGCTGGCCACCCTTTGCTACGCCTGGTCCGCCAGCGCAGCAAAGCGCTATCTCGCCGGCTTGCCGGCGCTGGTGACCGCTACCGGCAGCCAGGTCGGCGCAACCCTGGCCCTGGCGTTGCCGGCGATCTGGCTGTGGCCGGCGAAGATGCCCAGCCTGCAGGCCTGGGTCTCGCTGCTGGTGGTCGGCGTGGTCTGCACCGGCATCGCCTACATCCTGTACTTCCGCCTGATCGAGCGTGCCGGCCCGGCCCGGGCCCTGGCTGTCACCTTCGTGGTGCCGGTGTTCGCGGTCCTCTATGGCGCGCTGTTCCTGCATGAACAGGTCACGGGATGGATGCTGCTGTGCGGGCTGGTGATCGTCTGCGGCACTGCTCTGTCGACAGGGCTCTTGAAGGCGCCCCGCCGCGGCATGAACGCTTAGAAGCGTGGCAGGTCGCGCAGGCTACGGCCCGGGGGCTCCTCGGCCAGCGCCAGTGTCTCGGTGCCTTCGGGCAGCACGTCCACCTTCACTTCAGGGCCCGGCTCCAGCCCGCCGGCATCGTCGGGAAAAAGGCTGATCACCTTGTCGCCTTCGACCAGCCGGTCGACGACTTCGGTCAGGCGCGTCGGCGTGGGGCGCAGGTCCCAGCTGGCCTGGCCGCCGTCGATCAGGCCCATCATCGCCTCGACGATCTGGGCGCCCGCATAGCGCAGGGCGGTGATGCCGTATTTCGCGTTCTCGACCATGAACTCATTGTGGGCAATCCAATTGCCCCGGCGATAAGTCATCAGCCCCAAAAGCCGTGGGACCGTGCCTACGGCATGCCTCTTGCCCCGCTCGCTGCCGCTAAACTGGCACACCATTTTCGTTCGCGCAGCCCATGAACCCTGAAGCCACCCGCGACACGGCGCCCCTGCCGGGGCTGGGCAAAGCCCACGCGCGCCGCTTGCGGGAAATTTACCGGTCCGCCGGCTGGCCCTGCCAGGACCCGCTGGAGATCGAACTGCTGGCGGCCGGCATGCTGGATCGGGTGCGGGCGGCCTCAGGGCATGAATCGCTGCGGGTCACCGACGCCGGGGTACGCCTGCTGGCAGACACGCTCGCGCTGAACCGCGCGGCCTTGTCGGCGCACGAAGCGCTGGTCGAGAGGGTGGCGCTCGAAATGGGCCGAGCCGGCCGCATCGCCTGGCGCGGGCTGGGACTGCGGGCGCGCGTTCCGGTGCCGGGCGACGGCGCAGCCCAGCGCTGGTGCGTGGCCCGGCCCGATGTATTTTCGATCCGCAGCACTTCGGTCGAAAGCTATGTCGATCCCGTCGTGCATGAAGTGAAGGTGCGGCGCGCCGATTTGCTGAGCGACCTGCGCAACGGCGCCAAGCGCGCCGCCTACCTCGACCTGGGCGAATGCTGGTATGTCCTGGGTTGCGATGCGCGCGGGCGCTGCATTGCGCAGCCCGACGAAATACCGGCGGAATGCGGCGTGATGATGCTGCAGGGTTCACGACTGACTGTTGCTCGCGCCGCGCCGCGCCGCTCGCGCAGCGGCCTGCCGTTCGGAGTGTGGATGGCGCTGGCGAAGGCCGTGCCGGCGGCGGGCCAGGACGAAGGGGCACAGGCTTTGCTCGGCGAGCCGCCCGGGTGAAGCGCCAGGCGGCGTTCAGGTCTTCGGGTGCTCTGATTTGCCGGGTTCGGGCGTGCGCACGCGCCCCTTCTCCGGGTCTTCGGCCTCATCATGGCGGTGCCGGGGCTCGGGGTTGGTCGGCTTCGGCGGTTCGGTAGGCGCCGGCGCCGGGGACGCGCTGGCATTCATCATTCGCGTTCGACGTCGCGCAGCGGCCGTTCTTGCGTCGCAGCCGAAGGCTCCGAAGGGTCTCGCCCATCCCTGATTTGGCCATAGTCGCTGGGGATGTCCTCCTCGTTGGCCAGTTCGGGTTCTTCCTTCTCCAGACCTGGCACCGGAGGGATGGGGCCGGGCGCGATCGATTGGTTCATCTTGTGCTCTCCTAGACTGTGGGCGGCTTGCCGTGAGGATCCTCCGGCTCGGCCGGCGGCAGCTGCGGACCGAACTCAGGCTCGACCGGCAGGCGGCTTGGGTTGGGCGTCACCGGCTCCGGTCCAGGCGCCGGCGCTTCGGGCTCGACAGGATGGGTAGGCATCAGAACTCACTCTTGGACCAGAGCGCCGGATCGCTCGGCTCGTCGAGCGCATCGGCTTCGGCCGAATCGCTGCCCTGCGGCGGCGAGAATCCATCGTCGAGCAGCGGCGGTTCGGGCGCAGCGTTGTGCAGGCTGGGGTCGAGATCGTAGGGAATCATTCGCGGGCTCCTTCGCGCTGATACTCGCACCCGCCTCGTCGAGGCCACCTCGGCGCTGACGCTGACCGCATGTCGGACCATGCCGATGGCAGGTCAGGTGTTTTCCTGATGCAGCCGCTGGGCTTCGCGCCGCACGACGGTGCTCGGCTCGTGCGTGAACGGCAGGCGCGGCAACCCGATCAGGGCCTGCAGGCTCGCGTGTGCGCGATCCATGTCGGCGCCGATCATCGCCAGCGCCACCTCGTGGCCGGGCTCGTTGCGTGCAATTTCCAGGTAGGCCGCGCGCAACCGCTGGTAGTCGGCCTCGGCGCGGGCGACTTCCTGCTGCAGGGCCTGCACCCTGGAGTGTTCGCTGCGGCTATAGCGCATCATTCCGCTCACACATCCGGGTTCCCTCGGTTCGGCACGCGCGCACTCGCTCACCCCGGCCGCGTCGTGCGACCGGCAGGGCAATCTCTCGCAAGTCGCGCAATGCTCCAGTCATGCTTTCATGCTAGCAGTGGAATTTTTCGCGCTTGTAGGACAAGCCAGACAGCGTGCGCAGGCGGCCTCCGGCCGCGCTGAATCGTGGAAGAATCGCTTGCTTGAAACACGCGTTGCAAATGCCAACACCCTCAAGCACAGCACCCCACCGCTTCGAAGCGCTCGACGGCTGGCGCGGCATCTGTGCCTGCATGGTCGTGCTCTTTCACTTCCAGGGCTACAGTCCGATCACGACCACGCCGTTCATTCGCAACAGCTACCTGTTTGTCGACTTTTTCTTCGTTCTCAGCGGTTTCGTGATCGCCCTGAACTACTCGCGACGGCTGGACCACTGGCAGGGCGTCAAGCGCTTCCTGCTGATGCGTGTGGGGCGCGTGTATCCACTGCATCTTTTCATGCTGCTGTGCTTTGTCGGGCTGGAGGCGGCCAGGCTTTTGAAGGACGTGTTGCAGGGCGTGCCCAGCTCGGCCTTCGGTGGCGAGAACGGCGCCTTCGCCATATTCACTCACCTGTTCCTGCTGCAAAGCCTGAACCTGCACGACAGCCTGACCTGGAACGCGCCCAGCTGGTCCATCAGCACCGAGCTATGGACCTATGTCGCCTTCGCCGTCGTGTCGGCGTCGATCGGTATTCGCAACGGGCTGTTGTGGGCGATTGCGATATGCGCCCCGCTAATGCTCGCGTATCTGTCCAGCACCGGCATGGACACCACCTACGACTACGGGTTCATCCGTTGCTTGTTCGGCTTTGCACTCGGCGTTGCCTGCTGGCGAATCTACCGGCAGGGCGCTTCGCAGCCGCAGGCCCGAGCGCCTGGGCTGGCCCGGGCGACCTGGGCCGAGTGCCTGGTGGTCATCGTCGTCATCGGTTTTGTGTCGATGGCGGACACCGGCGCCTGGTCATTCCTCGCGCCGCTGGTCTTTTCGCTGGCGGTGCTGGTTTTCTCGGACGAGCGGGGCCTGGTCAGCCGGCTGCTGCGGCTTCCTTTCCTGAAGTGGCTGGGCAAGCTGTCGTACTCGATCTACCTCACTCACTTCCTGCTGGTGCTGATCCTTCCGATGGCGGTGAAGCGCATCGCCGGGCAGGACTTGTGGAGCGCCATGCCGTTGCCCAACGGCCAATACATGATGGCCTTCGGACGCAATGACCTCGAAGGCACACTGTTCCATGGCGTGCTGCTGGCACTGACGCTTGCGTTCAGCGCCTTCACCTATCGCTGGGTCGAAACGCCCGGGCGCGAATGGTCGCGGCGATGGACCGCGCCGCGCGCAGCCGCGGCCCGGCCCGAGCGCCATCCCGTTCAATCGGCCTGAAAAAAAAGCATGGCCGTGGCCCGCGCGCAACGGGAGCGCCGCCGCGCGTGACTGTCGTCGGCACACCACCTGAACTATCGTCCAAGTCCTACAGGCCTGTGCTCTGAGTCGTCCGTACGATGGCACGGTGCCCGCCGCTGGCCGAGAGGATACCGAGAGGAAGAAGCGACGCTTCGACCGCAGGCGGAGGGTTTGTCGAGCAATAGCCTGAAAGAGCCATGTCATTGAAAACCGCCGTCAACGAGCGAGACGCAAAATCGTTTGAACGTAGTTGCCAGGAGAGCCCAATGCAAAGATCACTGATCGCTGTCGTTCTCTGCATTGCCGCCCAGGTCGCCGCCGCCGATTGCGTCACTGCCGCGCCGGCCGCGCCTGAATCGAGAGGCGGGGCCGACACCCTCGTCAAGACATCGACCGAAGCGCGAGGCGAGTCCGACGCACTCGTCAAGACATCGGTCTCGGCCTTGCCGGCAGCGCCGAAGGTCCAGGCGCGCAATGGCGGCGAGTTGATCAAGACCGCCGCCGCCGGCACGCGCGACCCGGGCGACGGGCCGCGGGCCGGGGCCGCGATCGCCCGCACCTCCGCGCAGCACACGCAGGCTGTCGAGGAAGAACCGCAGCGCAGCGGCACCGCCATGCTGCTGGCCGCCCTGGCGCTGATGTCGGGCATCGCGCTGCGGCGCTTTGGCGCGAACAAATAATGGCCGCGAGCGCCCTCGCGGCTTTGGCGGAGCGGGCGCTGAAGTGGAGCGCACTGACGACTCTTGCGCGCTTCGTCCTGCAGCTTGGCGCCCAGGTCGCGCTGGCGCGGATGCTGGGGCCCGGCAACTTCGGCGTGTATGGCATCGGCATGGCCGTGCTCACCTTCGCGGCGTTCCTGTGCGGCTCCAGCTTCAGCTATAGCCTGATGCTGATGCCCAGCATTTCGCGCGACGACATCCGCTTCTCCTTCACCTGGCAGCTCATGGCCGGGCTGCTGGCGGCCGTCGCCATGTATGCGGCCGCGCCCGCCATCGCCGGCTTCTTCGGCGATCCGCGAGTCGAAGGCATGGTGGAGCTGCTGTCGCTTGCCAGCCTGCTGATGGCGGCCAGCGCACCGGCCACCTGCCTGTTGCAGCGCGATCTGAATTTCCGCGTGCTCGGTCTCATCCAGCTGGCCAGCTACGCCGCCGGGTACCTGGCTGTCGGCATTCCGATGGCGTTGAACGGGTTCGGCGCCTACGCGCTGGGCGCGGCCTGCGTCGTCCAGGCGGCCGTGACGCTGGTGGCCTCGTACATCGCCAAGCCGCATCCGCTGCGCCCGCTGTTCTCGCACGCGGGCGGCGCGCTGGCGCTGGGAACCGGCAAGACCGTCTTCCTCACCAACGTCGTCAACTGGCTGCTCAGCAACCTCGACCGCGTCCTGATCGGCCGCGTCCTCAACGCCAACGCGGTCGGCCTGTATACCGTGGCCTACAACCTGGCTTCCATTCCCAACGTGCTGCTGGTCGGCGCTTTGCAACCGGCCTTCCTGGCCGCGGGCGCCAAGGTGCAGCACGAGCCGCAGCGGCTGGCGCAGGGCTGGCTGCTGGCACTGGCCTGCATCCTGGTGCTGGCGATGCCGGTGGCGGTGGTGCTGGCGCTGCTGGCCCACGACATGGTGGCGCTGCTCTACGGCGCGGCCTGGTCCGGTTCGGCCTGGGTGCTGGCGCTGCTGTTCCTGTGCCTGCCGGCGTGGTGCTGCTGGGGCCTGTCCACGCCGGTGCTCTGGAACACCGGGCGCAAGCACCTCGAATACCAGTTGCAGTTGCCGCTGCTGGCGATGGCCGTGCCGGCCTGGTGGCTGTTTGCTCCGACCGGCATTCGCGGTGTGGCGCTGGTGTCGGCGGTGACCATCTTTGCCCGGGCGGTGGTGATCGTCGCGGCCGCCCTCTCGGCGCTGAAGCTGCGCTGGCAGGTCGTGCTGCCAGACGCGGCACGCGGGATGGCGCTGGCCGCCGCCTGCGCCGCCGCCGTCGTGGCCGGCCAGCAGGCCGTGGCGGGCCTGGGCATTCCCTTCGTGTCGCTGGCCGCGGGCGGCAGCTGCGCGTTGGCCGCCATGCTGCTGATGGTGGGCATGCGCCCCGACGTGCTGGGCCTGGAAACCCAGAGTGCCCTGGCCAGGCTGGTGCCTGGCTTCGGCCCCTGGCTGGCGCGCGGCCGTGCGCGCGCGGCCGATGCAGCGGGGTTGCCGCGATGAGCCGCTCGACCGGTTTCCTGCACTGGGTCTTCCCGGCCATGCTGGCCCTGATCGCCCTCACCTTCCTGCTGTCCGGCCGCGACCTGTCGCAGATGTTCACCGACACCGCCATGAACAGCGCGGGCTTTCTCCATCCGGCCGTCATCTGGAGCCAGCGCGCCGTCTCGCTGCTGCTGCTGGCGGCGGCGGCCGAGCGCATCGTCAGCCACATCATGATGCGCAAGCCGATGCCTTCGCTGACGCTGGCCCTGACCTTCGTTGCCTACTGGATCTGCACCGTTGCAGCGCCGGCGGTTTTCGGCTCGCACCCGCAGCTGGCGCACGAGTACCTGTACACGCTGGCAATCGGCTTCGCCGCCGTGATTTCAACCTCCGCTGAGCGCGAGAAGATTCTCGACGCCTCCCGCAACGGCCTGTTCCTCTTCATGCTGGCCGGCCTGGTGGTGATTCCCTTCCAGCCCGAATTGGTGCTGGACACCGGCTACCGGCAGGGCCTGATGCCGGGCGTGCCGCGCCTGGGCGGACTCGCGTCGCATCCAGTGGCCATGGGCATGTTCGCGCAGGTCGCCCTGCTGCTGCTCTGGTGCCGCCCGTTCCAGCGCCGGTGGCTGACCCGCCTGTCATGGGTGCTGGGACTCGGGGTGCTGTTCATGGCCCAGTCGAAGACCGCCTGGATTGCTTTCATCGCCTGCTCGGCCTGCCTGCTGCTGGTGCGCAACGGCCCCAACCTGTGGCGCCGGCTGGGCGACCCGCGCCAAGGCGCTTTCGGCATCGCGGTGTGCCTGGGCGTGATGTTCGCGGCCGCCGGCATGCTGGGCCTGGTGCTGCTGGGCAACCTCGAAGGGCAACTGAGCGACTTCTTCGACAGCGCCCAGGGCGCACAGCTGATGTCGATGACCGGGCGCGACCAGATCTGGGCCATTGCGATCGAGGAGTGGCAGGCCAATCGCCTGTTCGGCTACGGCCCCAATCTCTGGGACGACGATTTCCGCGCCAGCATCGGCATGCCCAACGCCACCAACGCGCACAACCAGTTCATGGATACGCTGGCGCGATCCGGCAGCGTGGGGGCCGTCGCCCTGGTGGTGTACGCCGCGGTGCTGCTGGTGCTGTCGGTGCGGCACGCCAAGGCCAGCGGCGGCCTGAGCATCGCACTGTTCCTGGCACTGGCCCTGCGCTCGATCAGCGAAGTGCCGCTGCTGCTGTTCGGCTATGGCACCGAGCTGTTCACCCACCTGCTGCTCCTGGTCACGCTGGCCTCGGCGGGCGTGGCGCGCGTGGAAGTCATGCCGGCGCGCTCGCGTGCCGCCTACGGACCCGCTTCATGAATTTTTCGGTGATCATTCCCCTGTACAACAAGGCCGCGTTCATCGAAGGCGCGGTGCGCTCGGTGCTGGGCCAGAAGCTGCCGGCGCTCGAAGTCATCGTGATAGACGACGGCTCCACCGACGGCGGGGCCGAGCGGGTGCGAGCCCTGGGCAGCGACCGCGTGCGGGTGGTGAGGCAGCGCAACGCCGGCGTCTCCGCCGCGCGCAATCGCGGCATCGCCCTGGCGCGCGGGGACTGGGTGGCTTTCCTGGACGCCGACGATTGGCACCATCCGGGGTTCCTCGCGCAGCTCGCCCGGGCGCATCACGCCCACCCCGGTGCCGACATGCTGGCCACCGGCTTCGTGCAGGTGGACGAGCAGAACGCCGGCGAGTTCGATGCCTGGGCGCTGCCCGAGCAGCCCGGCGAAGTGGAGCTGATCGAGGATCTGCGCGCGCGCTGGATGCGGGGCATTCCCTTTTTCACCAGCAGCGTGGCGGTGCGCGCCGAGCGGCTGCGGCGCACCCGGCCCTGCTTCGTCGAGGGCGAGTCGTACGGCGAAGACCTGGACCTCTGGTTCCGCCTGGCCGACGAGACGCCCGTGGCGTTGGTCCAGGCGCCGCTGGCGGCTTACCGCACTTCGGTGACCGGTTCGCTCACGGCCGACCATCCCCACGAGTTGGCGCCGTTCCTCAAGCGAATGCGCCAGCGCGCCCTGGAGGGCGCCATCCCGGCGCACCATCGTCACTCGGCGCTGTGGTTCGTCGCGCAGCAGGAAATCACCCTGGCGCGTTACTCGCTGGCAGCCGGCAAGCGCCGCGAAGCCATGCGCTGGCTGGTGCAGGCGCGCCATGCTGCGCTGGGGCGGCGCTGGCAGCTCACGGCCTTCATGGCGCTCTTGATGCCCGCCCACGTGGCCGACCGCTGGCAGCGCTGGCGGGTGCGCAACGCCGATCGTTTTGCCGAGCAGGGGACACTGCCATGACTTCCACACCGCAGCCGGGTCCGGTGCAACGCTGCCGCGTCTCGGTGATCATCAAGGCCTACAACGAAGAGAAGAACATCTGCGCGGCCATCGAGAGCAGCCTGGCCGCGGTCGCCGAAGTCGGCGGCGAGGTGATCCTGGCCGACAGCTTCTCGACCGACCGCACGGCGGAGCTGGCCTCGCTCTACCCGATCCGCGTGGTGCAGCTGGTCAACCCGGAGGACCGCTGCTGCGGCGTCGGGCCGCAGCTGGGCTACCAGCATTCGCGCGGCGAATACATCTACCTGCTCGACGGCGACATGCAGATGATGCGCGGCTTCCTGCGCGAGGCGCTGTCGTTCCTGGCCCAGCACCCCGAAGCCGCCGGTGTCGGCGGGCGCCTGGTGGAGCTCAACCTGGAAAGCATGGAGTACCGCGAGCGCGGCTTGCGCAATGCCGCTCACCTGTCCCCCGGCGAAGTGGACCGGCTCGATGGCGGGGGTTTGTACCGCCGCCTGGCGATCGAGGAAACGGGCCACATATCCAACCGCAACCTGCACAGCTATGAAGAGTTCGACATCGCGGTGCGGCTGCGTGCGCTGGGCTGGAAGCTGTGGCGCATTCCGGTCGATTCGGTCTCCCACCACGGCCACGACGCTCCGCCCTACCAGCTGCTGATGCGGCGCTGGCGCACCCGCTACGTTCGCGGCCTGGGCGAGCTGGTGCGGGCGGCTGCCGGCAAGCCGCACTTCCGGCTGGTGCTGCGCGGGATGCGCGAGTTGCGCCTCTACACGGCCGTGCTGGCGTGGTGGGCCGTGCTGCTGAGCGTTCCGTTCTGGCCGCTGGCCGCGGGCGCGCGCGCCGCCAGCTTTGTCGCGCTGGCCGCGCTGCCCGTGCTGGTGATGGCCTGGCGCAAGCGCTCCTTCGCCCGCGCCGGGTACTCGGTGGTGTCTTGGTGCTTCAACGCCGCCGGCATGGTGCTCGGCGTCATGCGCCCGCAGCGCGCGCCGCAGGACCCGATTGCCAGCCGGATCCTGCACGAGCCACCGCAGGCCATGGAGCCGCGGCGCGAGCACTTCGCATGAATGCGCACATGACCGCCCCGCAGCAGTTCACCGGCCTGCAGATCCTGCGCTTCGTCGCGGCGATGCTGGTGGTGGTCATGCACATCACCCAGGCCGTGTCGATTCATGTCACCGGCCAGGGCGAAGGTCGATATTGGGGCGCCGGCTCGGTCGGGGTCGACATCTTCTTCGTCATCAGCGGCTTCGTGATGGCCATCACCACCCGCAACCTGCCGGCGCGCGGGCCGGCCCGGCTCTCGGCCGCCTGGGTCTTCATCAAGCGGCGCATCCTTCGCATCGTGCCGCTGTACTGGTTCTACACCTTCCTGAAGGCGGCGCTGGTGGTGGCAGTGCCGGCCCTGGCCGTGAAATCGACGATAGAGCCGGGCCACCTGGCCGCGTCGCTGCTCTTCATTCCCACCATGAGCCCGTGGGGCCTCGTGCAACCGGTGCTGCCGGTGGGCTGGACGCTCAACTTCGAGATGCTGTTCTACACGGTGTTCGCGCTAGCCATTGCGCTGGGGGCGCCGCGCATCCGCTTTTGCCTGATGGTGTTCCTGGCGCTGTTCCTGGCCGGGCAGTACTTTCCCGGGTCAGTCGCGCTGTCGTTCTTCGCCCAGTCGATCATCTTCGAGTTCATCCTGGGCGTGGCGATCGCGTGGTCGTTGACCCGCTTCGGCTCGCCGCAGGCCTGGCTGGGCGTGGCTGTGGCGCTGGCGGGGGTGGTGTTCACCTTCGGCATGGGCTGGAATTCCGGCTCCGACCGCCTGCTGCCCTGGGGCCTGGGCGCCGCCGCGATCGTGCTGGGCACGGTCTGGCTGGAGCCGCTGGTGGCGCGCGCGCCCGGCGCCCGCACGCTCTCGTTCCTGGGCGACGCCTCCTACTCCATCTACCTGTCGCACACGTTCGTCGTGCCGGCCGGCGTGATGGTGCTGGCGCGGCTCGGCCTGCAAGATCCGCTGACCATCGCGTTGGTGGTTTCGCTGATGGTCATGGCGGCCGGCAGCCTGTCGCATGTCTGGGTGGAAAAGCCCATGACGTCCTTCTTCAAGCGCTTTTTCTTTCGTGAGCCTCCCCGCACCTATCCCCATGCAGCAAACACCCCTGCCAAGTGAGACCCTCTCGGCGCCCGCCGCCACCGAACGCAGCGACCGCTTCATCTACATCGCCTGCCCGTGGGCGCCGCTGGGCGGCGGCATGTTCAAGGTGGCGGACTACCTGATTCAATCGCAGGCGCCGCAGACTCCCGCGCATGCCGCGCAACTGCGCGCACTGGACACGCGCGGCGGCGGCAGCGCCCTGTTCTCGCTCTGGGTGCTGCTGACGGCGCTGGTCAAGCTGCTGCGCGGCCGCCTCGATGGGGGCCTGGCCGGCGTGCACGTGAACATGGCGGAGAAGCTGAGCCTGTTCCGCAAGAGCGTGATCGTGGTCGCCTCGAGCGCCCTGGGCGTGCCGGTGGTGCTGCACCTGCACGCGCAGATGCAGCGCTTTTACCGCAAGCTGCCCTCGCCACTGCGCCGCGTGGTGCGCTGGGTCTTCTCGCTGGCGGCGACCGTCGTGGTGATCGGGCCGGCCGCGCGCCGCTTCGTCACCGAAGACCTGCGGGTGCCTCACGATCGGGTCGAGACGGTGATCAACGGCGTGCCCGAGCGCATGATGGCGCGCCGCGCGCCGGCGGCCGGAAGCCCGCGCCGCATCCTGTTCCTGGGCAACCTGTCTGACTTGAAGGGCGTCTCCGACCTGCTCTATGCGCTGGCCCGGCCGGGCCTGCGCGACGCCGGCCTGGAGGTGAACATCGCCGGCGGCGGCGACGTCGCCGGCTACCAGGCGCGCGCGCATGCCCTGGGCATCGACGGCTTCGTGCACTTCGAGGGCTGGTGCGACCAGGTCAAGACCGCGCGGCTGCTGGCCGCCGCCGACATGCTGGTCCTGCCCTCCTACGACGAAGTGCTGCCGCTGGTGGTGCTGGAGGCGCTGGCGAACGGTGTGGCGGTGGTCTGCTGCCCCGTCGGCGAGATTCCCTCGGTCCTGCGCGACGGCGACACCGCCTGCTTCGTTGCGCCGGGCGACATAGACGACCTGGCGGCGACGCTGCAGCGCCTGGTGGAGCAGCCCGAGTTGCTGCAGCGGCTCGGCCGCAACGGGCGAGCCCTCTACGAGCAGCAGTTTTCGCTGTCGCGCTTTTTTGCCAGCGTGGCACGCATTCACCAGCGCCACTTCGGCGTGTGCGGCCAGGCGCGGGAAGCCGCGGGCGCGCAGGCACAGGAGCAGGCGCATTGATCGTCGACGCCAACACCATCCCGGCCAACGCCTGCCTGCGGGCCGATGTCTGCGTGGTCGGCGGCGGCGCGGCCGGCATCTCGCTGGTGCTGGCGCTGTCGGGGCAAGGACTGAGCGTCATCCTGCTGGAGTCCGGGCAGCTCGATGAGCATGCGCCGACGCAGGCGCTCTACGCCGGCGAGGTGGTCGACGAGCGCCTGCACAGCCCGCCCGACAAATACCGGCAACGCCGCATGGGTGGCTCCACCACCATCTGGGGCGGCCGCTGCATGCCGTTCGATCCGATCGATTTCGAGACCCGCTCCCAGGTGCCTGGCAGTGGCTGGCCGATCTCGTTCGATGACCTCTGCCCCTACTATCCCGAAGCCAACGCGCTGGCCGAAGCCGGGCGCTTCAGCTACGACGCCGACGACGCGCTGGGCGCCGACGCGGCGCCGATGATCCGCGGCTTCGACAGCGCGCTGGTACGCACCAACGGGCTGGAGCGCTTTTCGTGCCCGACCGATTTCGGCCGCCGCTATGCCCGCCGGTTGCGGGTGGCGCCGGACGTGCAGGTGCTGCTGGGCGCCAATTGCACGGCGCTGCGGCTCGATCCGGAAAGCCGCGCCGTCCGCCGGCTCGAGGTCGCCACGTTGGGCGGGCGGCGTTTCTGCGTGGCGCCGCGCGCCACCGTGCTGGCCGCCGGCGGGCTGGAGACGGCACGCCTGCTGCTGGCCTCGCGCGATGTTGCGCCGGCCGGCATCGGCAACGAGCATGACGTGGTCGGGCGCTATTACATGTGCCATATCGCCGGCAATGTCGGCACGTTGGTGCTCGGCGGATCGCCGCGCGACGTGCGGCACGGCTACGAGGTGACACCCGAAGGGGTGTACTGCCGCCGCCGGCTGGCCGTGGCGCCGGGCGAGCAGCGCCGGCACGCGCTGGCCAACTGCGTGGCCCGGCTGCACTTTCCGCGCATCACCGACCCGCGCCACCGCAACGGCGTGCTGTCGGGTTTGTTCCTGGCGCGCAAGCTGATCAGCTACGAGTACGGCAAGCGGCTGAACGATGGCACGCCGCCCAGCGCCGGCCTGTATGCGCGCCACTTGCTCAACGTCGTCTCCGATCCGATCGACACCTCGGCCTTCCTGGCCCACTGGGTCACCCGCCGCACGCTGGCCGAGCGCAAGTTCCCCTCGGTGATCCTGCGCAACCGGAGCAACCGGTTCAGCCTGGAGATCCATGGCGAGCAGGCGCCGCGCGCCGACAGCCGGGTCACGCTGGGCGACAAGGCCGACGCACTGGGCATGCCGCAGTTGCGTGTCGACTGGCGCTACGGCAGCGACGACATCGATTCGGTCCGGCGAACACTGGACCTGATGGCCCAGGAGTTCGAGCGCAGCGGTGCCGGGCGGCTGCAGTACGACGCCGGCACGCTGGAAGAAGACCTGATGCGCTTCGGCGCGTATGGCGGCCATCACGTCGGCACCGCCCGCATGGGGGCCGATGCGCGCACCAGCGTGGTCGATGCCGATTGCCGGGTCCACTCCGTCGACAACCTGTTCGTGGCCGGCAGCGCGGTGTTTCCCACTTCCAGCCAGGCCAACCCGACGCTGACGCTGATCGCGCTGTCGCTGCGCCTGGGCCGGCACCTGTCACAGCGCCTTGCATCCCGCGTGCCGGCGCACCTGAGCGAGCCAACGGCATGAAGAGAATCCTGGTCCTCGGCGGCTCCGGCTACGTCGGCTCACGGCTGTGCGCGATGCTGCGTCAAACCCGCTGGGCCACCCCGGTCAGCGCCTCTTCCCGGCGACCGGCGCCCGGCATGGAGCACCTGCGCGTCGACACGCGCGACGCCGCCTCGCTCACCGGCGCGCTGCAGGGCATCGACGCCGTCGTGAACTGCGTGGCCGGCGACGCCCGCGCCATCGCCGAAGGCGCGAAGACGCTGGCCGAAGCCTGCCGGGCCGCGGGCTGCGGACATATCGTCCATCTGAGCAGCATGTCGGTTTACGGACCGGCGGAAGGCCGCGTCACCGAAGAGGCCCCGCTGGACCCCAGCCTGGGTTGGTACGGCCGGGCCAAATGCGAGGCCGAGCGCCGCATCGTGGCGTTCGCCCAGGCTGGCGGCACCGCCGTGATCTTTCGGCCCGGCTGCGTCTTCGGGCCGGGCAGCGAGCTGTGGGTGGGGCGCATCTCGCGCTTTCTCGCCGCCGGGCGACTCGGCGACCTGGGCGAAGCCGGCGACGGCTGGTCGAACCTGGTCCACGTCGACGACGTCTGCAGCGCCATCGTGGCGGCACTGCGGGCATCCCGACCGGCCGGCCAGATCCTCACCTACAACCTGGCCGCGCCCGACAGCCCGCGCTGGAACGAGTACTTCGTCGACCTGGCGCTGGAGATCGGGGCCACGCCGGTGCGCCGCCTCTCCGCGCGCCGGCTGCACCTGGATGCGTGGCTGGCTGGGCCGCCGCTGAAGATTGCGCAGATCGCGCTGGGCAAGGCGGGCCTGCCGGCGCATGCGCTGCCCGATCCGCTGCCGCCAGGATTGCTCGGCCTATGGGAGCGCCACCTGCTGCTGGATTCGCAGAGTGCGCAACGCGATCTCGATCTGCACTGGACCCCCTATGCGGCCGCCCTGCGGCAGTGCGCGGAGTGGTTTCAACAGCGCCAGGCGTCGGGCGCGATGAGTGAGACTGCGCCGATGTAATCCGGCTTTGCGCAGAGCGAGCGGGAACGTCATCGGGCCCGTTCGGCGCCAATCGCTGGCTACACCTGCGTCGCCAGTTCGCCGCCCCGCTGCTCATGCATGTCGAACTGCAATGTCTCGGCGTCGTGCGAAAAAAGCACCAGGCCCCTGGTGGTCTTGCAAATCCAGGTCTGCTGTTGGTGGCGGATCGGCGTACTGAGGCTCTGCAGCTCGAACACGACCTGGCAGATCGTGCCTTCGCGGCGGGCGGACTCGTAGCGAATGGCCCGAGCCGGCGGGTTGCGACGGCGAACGTGCGATGCCAGTTCCTGGCACTGCGAGTAGTCTTCCTGGTCTCGCCAAGCCGCGCGGTGCTCGCTCCAGGGAGCCTGCGTGATGTCAAGCTCTGCACCCGCGAAGTGGGCTTGGAAAAACGTGTGCTCGGTCACCAGTTGCTCATCACGCAGGCCGTCCGAGTCCATGAAGAATTTCCACCGCCAATGCGCCAGCTCCGCGGCGACGGTCGCCGGCTCGTCGGCGCCGTACCAGGCACCGGGCTCATTCGGTCGACGAAACCGGGACGGCCATTCCGAGACATACCGAAAGGGCGTGAACAGAAGGTAATGCACGCCGTTGGCCTCTGAAGGCAGCTTCGGCTTGCTCTCTTCCAGCAGTTGCTCGAGCAAATCCTGCTCTTCGAGATTGTCCGCCAGGCGCATGGTGGCGACGCGGTGCTGCGCCTCCACGCCACGCCACAGGTCACGCTCCCGGCCTTCGATCGTGGCGAGCCAGTCCTCTTTCCAAAGCATCAGATCACGGCGCGCGCGCTATCCAGGTAGCGCACCACCCGCACCAGACCCTCCACTTTCTGGATAGCGTCCCTGGGAGCTTCATTGAAGGCACGATTGAAGCTGGCCATCCAGAGTTGCCGATGCCGCTCGCTGTTGCCCACCAATGCGTCCAGCGACCGGTACACACGCACCAACAACGTGGCCAGTTCTGCGGGCTTGGTGCCGATCGCGAGGGCACGTTCGCCCGCGGCCATGCGGGAGACGTGCGACTCGCTGACGCCCACGATCCTGGCCAGCGCGGCATTGTTCAGACCAAGGAGCCCGGCCGAGCGCAACGTCGCCTTCGTGAGGACGACATCGGCCGCTGGAACGGTTTTGCTGGCAGATGTGGGGGTTGCCATGGCGCACTCCTATGCGGACTGTCTTGCTGAAGCAATAATATATGGAAGTCCTTGCTGCTGCAAGCAAGGACTGAGAAAAAGCCTACGCGGCGGCGAGGCGGCCCGCCGCACTGATCAAAAAGCCGCCATCCGCCACCTTGCGTCGGAGCGTCTCGACCTTCTCCACCATCGCCTGGTAGGCGTCGCCATCCACCCGCGACGGCAGCTGCTCCAGGTCGGACAGGCTGTCGATGACGACGCCGATACCCTGGTCGACCACGAAGTCAGCCAGAGCGGCGCCGCTCCAGATCACGATGGGCAGGCCCAGCGACACGTAGAGCGAGGCCTTGTGCGGGTTGTTGTAGCGCAGGTAGCGCCCGTAGTCGCCGTCGCAGGCCAGCAGGCTGGTGCCTTCCCACACCAGGCCGAAGTGATAGCGCCGGTCCAGCACCGGGTGGTCGGGATCGAACACGCCCTTGTGCACGACCACGCTCTTTTGCGCCGTTCCGATTTCGAAATTCGGCCCGAACACCGAGAGCTGCACATTGCTCAGCTGGCCGAGTTCCGGCCGGTAGATGTAGCTGGCCTTCACGCGGGCCAGGTTGCCGGCGTACAGCACCTGGATCGGCGATGAGATGCCGTGCTCGTGCGACGGCGGCGCCTGTGCATTCAGGTAATCGAACAGGCATAGCTCGACGATTTTCTTGCCGTAGCCCTGCTCGCGCAGCCAGCGCGTCATCGACGGGTTGTGCGAGATCAGGCCGTCGAACAGGCCCAGCACCGCCATCTCACGCTTCTGGGCGCTGCCGAACCGCAGCGAATCGAGATCGTGCACCAGCGCGTACAACTTCACCGGTGCGAAGAAGCGCAGCAGGTAAAGCATGTACGCCCGCTTGCGCTGGTCGAATGGGTACTCGATCAGGATGTGCCCGCCACCGGCGAACTCCTTGCGCAGCCGCCACCAGAGCGACAGTGCCCGCAGGGGGCTCGAGAGCCGGGGCAGCGCAACGATGGTGTAGCCCTCTTGCTGCAGGATGGTGAGCGCGTCCGCCCGCGCCTTGGACCATGCGGTCTTCTCTTCCGGCACAAGGGTGGTGAGCAGCAGCCTCTTCATCGTGCGGCACTCGGCGCCAAAGGCACTACCGCAAGCCGCGCGGGTTGCCGCTTTGCCATCGCCAGGCATCGGCACACATCTGCTCGAGCGAGCGCGTTGCCTTCCAGCCGAGCAGCCTCTGGGCCAGGGTAGGGTCGGCAAAGCACTGCGCCACATCTCCCGGCCGGCGGGGCGCCATCTCGAAGCGCACGGGGCGGCCGCTGGCGGCTTCGAAGGCCCGGATCACTTCCAGCACGCTGTAGCCCCGGCCGGTGCCCAGGTTGACGCAATGGCTGCGGGCGTCGCGCAGCAGCACCTTCAGGGCCGCGACATGGCCCTCGGCCAGATCGCACACATGGATGTAATCGCGCACCCCGGTGCCGTCGGGGGTCGGGTAGTCGCCGCCGAATACGCGCAGGAAAGGCCGCACGCCGGAAGCCACCTGCGCGATGTAGGGCATCAGGTTGTTGGGAATGCCGCTCGGGTCTTCGCCGATGAGGCCGCTGGGATGCGCGCCGACCGGGTTGAAGTAGCGCAGCACTGCCACCTTCCACTCCGGCCGGGCCTGGCACTGCGCCGAGAGCATGTCTTCGATGACCAGCTTGGTGTGGCCATACGGATTGGTGTGGCTGCGCGGGAAGTCCTCGACGATGGGCACGCTGGCCGGGTCGCCGTAGACCGTGGCGCTGCTGGAAAACACCAGCGTCTCGCAACCGGCTGCCTCCATGGCCTGCATCAGGCTGATGGCGCCGCCCAGGTTGTTGTGGTAGTACTTGAGGGGCTTCTCGACGCTCTCGCCAACGGCCTTGTCGCCGGCGAGGTGGATGACTCCGGCGATCGCGTGGCGGCGCAGGACATCCTCGACGAACGCCGTGTCCAGCACGTCACCCCGCTCGCACAGCACCGGGCGCTGCGTGATCTGCTGCAGCCGCTCCAGCACGGCCGGCTGGCTGTTGGAAAAATTGTCCAGGATCACCGGGGTATAGCCGGCCTCTATCAGTGCCACATGGATGTGGCTGCCGATGTAGCCGGCGCCGCCCGTCAGGAGGATGTTATTCATGTCGCAGCACGGCCCGGGCGCGCCGACGCTGCCGCCAGCATCAGAGCCCGCGCCAGAAACAGTGGGTTGCCGATGACGTAGCGGCGGAACAGGCGGCGGGGCTCCAGCGCCAGCCGATAGGCCCATTCGAGGCCCAGCCCGCGCAGCCAGGCAGGCGCGCGCGATGTCTTGCCGCCCAGGAAATCAATGATGGCGCCGCCGCAAACGATCAGGCAGGGATGGCCAAGGGCAGCGCGCAGCGTGCCTGCCACCTCTTCCTGGCGCGGCATGCCCATGCCGAGCACGATCAGGGCAGGCCGGTGCGCAGCGGCCAGGCGGACGTAGTGCGCCGTATCCAGGAAGCCATGGGCGCTGACGCAAGTACTGCCGGGCGCCAGCTCGGACATCACCCGTTCTTGCGCGCGGGCCAGGTACGGGTCTTCGGTGCCGAACAAGGCAATCGACCGACCGGCGTGGCGCCGCAGGATCTTGGGAATCAGGTCGGTGCCGTTCAGGTTCAGCCCGGGCTTCAGGCCCAGCAGGCGCAACAGAATGGCCATGCCACTGCCGTCGCGCAGCACCAGGTCGGCGGCCATCACCGCATCGAAGAACGCTGTCGACGCCGCGGCCGAATTCATGGCATGCGCGTTGACGAAAGCCAGCACCCGGGGCTGCCCGGTCGCTGACAACGAGTCCAGCAACTGGGCTTCGCCGCGGGCCGACTGCACGCGCTGCACGGCCCCGGCCAGCCGTTGCCAGCGAGCCTGCCACACCCCTGTGCCGGCCTCGGGCAGGGTCATGAGCGGCTTGCGCCGTTGAGCACGGCGCCCACGATGGTCACCCCGAACTGGCGCAGGTCGTCCGCCAGCACCGACAGCCGCGGCACCGAGGTCGCGTCGCGGCAGGCCAGCATCAGCGCGGCGCCGGCCCGGGCGGCAATGGTGCCGGCATCGGCGCACGATTCGGCCGCCGGCGTGTCGATCAGGATCACGTCATAGCTTGAACGCAAGGCATGGATCAGGCGGGCGAACCCCGGCCGCGCCAGCAGCTCCTGCGGGTTCGGCGGCACGGCACCGGCCGGCAGCACCCACAGGCCGGGCAGTGTCTTGATCTCGCTGACCGCATCCCACCCCGCTCGTCCCGCCAGCACGCCCGACAGGCCGACCCGCCCGGACAAGCCGAAGATCTTGTGCTGGCGCGGATGCCGCAGGTCGGCATCGATCAGCAGCGTTCGCTTGCCCAACTGCGAGAACAGAACCGCGAGATTGGCCGCGATGTAGCTGCGGCCCTCCCCCGGACCCGGACTGACCACAGCCAGCGCGGCCTGGCGCGCGTCGTTCTCGAACCAGCGCAGCATCAGCTGGCTGCGCAGCGAGCGCAGGTGCTCCACCGCTTCGCAGTCGGGGCTGTAAGCCGCTACCAGCTCGGCGCCCAGGCCTGAATCGGGCGACAGGTAAGCATGCCCAAACTGAAGAGCCAGCGCATGGCGAACATCGTCGTCGCTCAGCAGGCCCATCGCCACGCCCGCCTCGCCGAACATCAGGCCCGACTTCTTCTGATAGTCCAGGATGCGTTGCACGCTGTCCTGCTCCAGGCGCCCGGCCTCCACCAGCAGCGCGCCGATGGGCTGGTTGCCCTGGTTGGGCAGGCCGATGTCGAGTTCGGCGCGATTGGGCAGGGGAAAGATCTGGCTGTTCATGCGAGGCTCCTTCGCGATGCGAGCGCGAGCCGTCGCGATGATGGCAGGCGCAACGGGACGAACGCCGCCGTCGCGGCCGGCACCGAGGCCAGGATCGGCAGGTGCGTGATGGTGGTCAGGTCGTCGGCGGAACGGACGCGTCGATTGGCCAGTTCCATCAGCAGCGCACCGGCCACCGCCAGCAGCGAGCCGGCAACCGCCGCGACCATCAGGGCCTGCAGGGCCGTCGGGCCGGTCGGCTCCAACGGCTCCACCGCGGAGGCCAGCCGCATCACGTTGGTCTGGTTGCTGGCGGATTGCAGCCGCGATTGCGCCGCGCTGGCGCTCACCGTTTCAAAAGCCTTCTGCGCGGTGTCGACGTCCCGCTGCAGCAAGCTGAGCTCGCCGCGCTGCTTGTTGATCGCCAGCACGCGGCTCTTCTGGGCGGCCAGCTCGCTTTGCAGCTCACGCTCGCGCGCCCGGCTCGCCTGGGCCGAGTTGTTCGACGCCGAGCCCACCCGCGACGACTCCTGCGAGAGCCGGCTGCGCATGGCGGCCAGTTCGCCCTGCATGCGCTGCATCTGGGGGTGGTTGGAACCCATGGTGACGGCGGCCTCGCCGATCTTGGATTCCATGCGGGCTGCCTGCTCGCGCAGGTTGTCCACCAGCGGGCTGCGCTCCGAGCCGGCCGACACGCCGCCCCGGCCGCGGCTTTGCACCGCCAGCAATTGCTGCGACAGCTCGGACAGGCGCGTGCTTTCGAAGTCGCCCCGCTCGTCGGCCGAGAGGATGCCCGATTTTTCCTGGAAGGCCGACAACCGCGACTGCGCCTGCTCCAGCTTGTCGCGCGAAGCCTTGACCTGTTCGTCAAACCAGTCCGCATACTTGCGGGCGGGGTCGGTGCGGATGGCCAGGCTGGTCTCCAGGTAAGCCTGGGCGAAGGCATTGGCCACCTGCGCCGCTTCGGCCGGGCTGCGGCCGGTCCAGGAGATGTTGATGATGTTGCTCTCACGCGCCGGCTTGACTTCCAGGCCCTCCTTGATCTGGTGGACGACCCAGGACTCTGGCCGGGACTTGCGCTGGGCTTCTTCCTGCAGGCCCTTCAGCGGCGCCTGGTCGGCCGGCAGCATCTTGACGACGCGCTGGGCGACCCGGTCGCTCTTGATGATGTCGATCTGGGTGGAGATGAAGTTCGGGGCGACCATGCCCTGCAGGGGCGTGGTGCCCACCGGGTCGGTGCGCACATCGACCAGGACCGGGGCGCGCGCGGCGTAGTGCGACGGCCTCAACGCGACCCAGGCCAGGGCCAGTGCCAGCGTCGCGAGCAGGATGAGCCCCGCGGCCGCACGGCGCGCGCGCAGAATGGAAAGGAATTGAAGCAGGCTCATCGGACGGCTTTCTTAAAAGAGGCTCTCGCGCACGAAGAGCACGTCGCCAGGCTGCACGGGGTCGGTCAGGCGCGGTTCGGTCTGAACCACGTTGCCGTCGGGTTGGGTGCGGGTCAGGCGCAGCCGGTTCTGGCTGCCGCGCGGAGTGATGCCGCCGCCCTGGGCGATCGCCTGCATCACCGTCATGCCGCGTTCGACGCGGTAATGGCCGGGACGCTGGGCTTCGCCGTAGATGTAGTACATGGGCGCCTTGCCCACGTAGATGGTGTCGCCGGACGTCAGCAGGACGTCGTCGTCCGAGCGCGTGCCCGCGAACAGCGCGGGAATGTCGATGGCCTTGCGGAACGGTTTGCCGTCGCGCGTGCCGGTGACGACCAGCACGTCGTCACCGGTCGGCGTGACGCCGCCCGCGGCAGCGAGCATGTCGCTGACCCGAACGGTGTTGGTTTCCAGCGGGAACCGGCCCGGACGCTGGACCTGGCCGAGCACCGAGACCTGGTTGCCGCGCACCTGCAGCAGGACGATGTTGACCTGCGGCGCCTTCAGGATGTCCTTGGCCTTCAGCGCGGCGGCGACGCGCGATTCGGCCTCGGCGATGCTCAACCCCCCCAGTGCCACGTTGCCGATCAGGGGGTACCTGATGGCGCCGCTCTCGGAAACCCGGGCCTCGACGGTGAGGTCCGGGTTCTGATAGACCTGGACCTTGATCGAGTCTCCAGGGCCCAGCTTGTAGTCTGCGCTGGGCGCCTTGGCCGGCTGGGCCGAGGCGACCCCGGCGCAGACCGCCAGGACAAGGGTCAGGATGGATAGGAACAGGCTTCTCATAGGAGGTCTCCCGTGGTTGAGGTTGCAGTAAGGAGGCTAGAAAAACGCCTTGAGCGCCGCCCCCACGGTGGTGCTTCGATAGCCTGCCGTGAGGTTGGATTTGGACCGCTCGCCGCGCACGTAGGTGGACACCGTGAGCCAGCGCCGCGGCTCCCAGTCGACGCCGGCCGAGAGGATCTGGATCACCTCGTTGCGGCCCAGTTCGGGCGAACCGAGCGGCACGTCCTTCCAATCGCGCGAAACGCGGTCGTAGCGGGCATTCACGGTGATCTGCGAAGTCGCCTTCCAGGTCGGGCCGATGTAGACGCGATTGCTTTCGACGTGGCCGCCGGTGGCCAGGCCCGAGGCGCTCAGGTCGCGGTGGTAGCCGGCGCCCAGGCGGGTCTTGCCGGTGATCTCCCAGTTGACCGAGGCGCTGCCGACCATGCCGCTGAAATCGCGCTGCGTGCCGAACGAGTGATTGCGCTCCAGGTGCGCGAGGCGCCCCTCGAGGTGGGTCTTGCCGGTCACCGGCCACTTCACCAGCACCTCGGCCTCGTTCTCGCGGAAGTCGCCGGTGGAGGCGCCGGGCGTCGGGTCGGTGTATTCGCCATCGCCACGCCGGTAGCGCGCGAACACGGACGCGCCACTCGGCAGCTCATAGCCGATGCCGACGCGGGCGCTGTCCACCGACGGGCTGGCGTCGTAGCTGGCCAACTCGGTGCTGCTGGCTTCGGTGTGCGAAACACCCCCCAGCAGGCGCAGGGCGGAGCCCACTTCGTAGATGCCTTCCAGCACTTCGGCGCGCTCCGTGCGGCGACCGACCCGATTGACCAGCGCCACCGGGTCAGTGGTGACTTCGCGGAACTGCTTGCGGTCGGCGCTCAGGATGCCATGGAACCGCGGCGTGAGCGACCAGTCCCAGGCCAGCGCGTAGTTGATGGTCGAATAGTCCATGCTGGACTGGCTGCGATAGCGATAGGTGTTGGCTTCGATGTCCGCCCGCAGCCGCTGCAGGCCGTAGCGCTTGTCGGCCTTGAAGCCCACACCCAGGATGCCGACTTCGTCGGAAACCCGCCCGGCGCCCGCTGGCACGCGCAAGGCGTTGCTTTCGTACTCCACGCCCGCCAGCACGCGGAACTGGTAGCCCGTGTCGCCGACGGCCGTCCCGGCGGTGCCTTGGGTGCCCGCCGGCTGCGATGTGCCGCCCGGCATGGGGGAGCCGCCCGGCTGGGGCAGGCCCGCGGGCTGCGACGGCGTGGTGGGCACGGAGGGACTGCTCGGCAGAGACGGGGTAGACGGCTGCGAGGCGCCCGGCAGGCCGGGGTCGGCCGGGGGCGTCGAGCCCGACGGCTGGGCATACAGTGCCACCGGAAAGAGACAAAGGGACGCCACACAGAGCAGGGGGCGTTTCGGCAGATTCTTCTTCATTGAGTCCTCGCGCTTCTTCAAGTCAAGATCCCGTGCGCCGGGGCATGCGTCCACCCTGTCCCTGCCTGGCAGGTGGCATGGGTGGAATCGTCGCGTACACGGTCTTTCTCAACAATGGCTCGATCGGACTAATCGCCCTAGTAAGCGGCACTGTCCTTGAAGACCAGGCGTACGGTCTTCAGGATTATGTACAGGTCCAGGCGCAGGGACCAGTTCCGCAGGTAGTCCAGGTCACAGCGGATGCGGCCCTCCATCTTGTCCAGCGAGTCGGTTTCGCCCCTGAAACCGTTGACTTGGGCCCAACCGGTGATCCCGGGCTTGACTTTGTGCCGCACCATGTAGCTCTTGATCAGCGTACGGTAGAGTTCGTTATGCGCAACAGCGTGGGGGCGCGGCCCGACGATGCTCATGCGCCCCTGCAGCACGTTCACGAACTGCGGCAGCTCATCCATGGAGGTTTTGCGCAGGAACGCGCCCAGGCGGGTGATGCGGTTGTCGTTCTTGCGGGCCTGCTGGATGCTGCCGCCGTCTTCGGTCACCGTCATCGAGCGGAACTTGTAGATCAGGATCTCCTGGCCGTCCAGGCCGTAGCGGCGCTGGCGGAAGATCACCGGGCCAGGCGAGCCCAGCCTCACCGCGGCGGCGATCGCCAGCATCAGCGGCGACAGCAGCAGCAGGATGACACTGGCCAGCACCAAGTCGCTGGCCCGCTTCAGCAAGCCGGCCGGCCCCCGGAAGGGCGTTTCGCAGACCGAGATCACCGGCAGCCCGCAGACCGAGTCGGGGCGGCCCTGGATCAGGTCGGTGACGAACATGTCGGGCACGAAATAGACCGATGCCGTGGTGTCCTTGAGCGCATCGAGCAGCTCCTTGATGCGCGGCTGGGAAGCCATGGGCAGCGACAAATAGATCAGCTGCACCCGGTTGGCCTTGACGAAGCCGGCGATCTCGGAGAGCCGGCCGAGCAGGCGATGGCGTTCACGGCCATGCTGGCGATCCGGGGTGCGGTCGTCGAAGAACCCCACCAGTTCGATGCCCGAGAACGTGTCTGCCGCCAGGCGGTCGGCCAGCGAACAGCCCTGCTCGTTCAGGCCGACCACCACCGCGCGCAGCGCCGGGCCCTGCAGTCGCACCAGGTGCGGCGCGGCGATGCGCAGCCCCCAATGAGTGAGCAATTGCGCCGTGGGCGCAAACCAGAGCCAGTTGACCACGACGTTGGCCGAAAAGACATGGATGTGGCCGGTGGCGAAGCCCATCGCCAGCAGCAACCCGGCGGTCCAGCCCCAAGCCAGCAGGATGCTTAAAAAGACGCGGTCGGGAGGGGCGCGCAGCAGCGAGCGGCCTGGAAACGCCAGGGCAAACGCGACCACCGATGCGACCATCCAGGCTGCGGTCAGCTCACCTTCCAGCACCCACACCAGCACCCAGAGCGACAGCACGGTGACCACCGGCTCGAGGATGGCTTCGAGCGCGAGCAGCAGCCGGCTCTGCGCCAGTGCGGTGGCGGCAGCCGCCGAGGGCGGCGCGGGCGGCGCCGGAACGCGCAGCAAGGGCTCGGCTTCACGCATGGACGCTGACCCGCGTGAGCATGGCGACGGCCTGCGCCCGGTTGCTGACATCCAGCTTGCTGAAAATGCTCTTCATATGATTCTTGACGGTGAATTCGCTGATGTGCAGGATGCAGCCGATCTCTGGATTGGTCTTGCCCAGGGCAACCCAGTCCATGATCTGCCGTTCGCGTTCGCTGAGCGGTGCCACCGGCACCCTTTGCCGGGCCACGCCGTAGTTGCGGCAGGGCGCCTGTCGCAGCGGCGCCGACGGCATCCGCCGCAGCGCCGTGTCGATGAAGGGCAGCAGCAGCTTCAACGCGGTGCCGGCTTCAGCGGTGCGGACAGGCTGCTTGCTGAGCGCCGCGAACACCCGCTCGCTGCCTTGGGTCCCGCCGATGCCGTGCACCAGGGCGGACCGCATGCTGCCGATGGCCTCCAGCGCAGGCCCGCCCTGCCCGCGTCCTCGCAGCAGCTCGGCCCATCCGCTGATATCGAGCTGGCAGGGCAGCTGCTGCGCCGCGACCCAGCAGTCGCGAAAATAACCGATCAGCGGCGAGATGGCCGCCGCAGTCCAGTGGTGCGAACGCATCCCCGGCAAGGTCGAGACAATATCGTGCTGCAGCTCGCCCGAGCGGAAGTCGCCCCATCCGATCAGCATCACGTCATGCTCCAGCCATTGCTGCACATCGCCCTGGAGCCAACGCCAAAGTTCGGCGTGCGTTGACAGGCCGGCGCCCTGCCCGGCGATCCTGAGAAATTGCGCCGGATCGTTGTCCGGCAAGGTCAGCGGGGCAAAACTCATACTGAGGAATCAAAGGCCTGTTTGGCGTGTAATAGTTGATGATCTCGACAGGCTCCAATGTAAGAACGCTGAGTTTTTTGTTGGTGTGGGAAACACGGCGCATTCCATGTAGGACGACCGCGATAGTCGAAAAATGAGGCGCTGTTCTCGCAGGGACTCCGAATTTTTTTGGGGGTGGCATAGAGAACTCCGTTCATTGCGGATTACGGTAAAACTGCAAGTTGCATGCCGGTGCGGCGCCCGCGCGATGACACATGCCTCCTGAACCTCGACCTCAGGAAAACAGGCACGCCGCGCCTTTGCAACCCGACGGAACAACAACCCAACGCCGCCCGCCTTTGGGCACGATGTTTGCGTTGGGAAGTTTTGCTGCGCTCTGTAAGTTTTACGTGCGGCCCGATCTCGGCCGGTGTAGGACGTAGCCGCGATGCTCATGCAACCGCTTGCGGCGGGCGAAATCGGCCGACAGAATTTGCGTCAAAGCAACTCAAGCCGGACCCCGCACGGCCAGCCTCAACCGATGAAAAGACTCGCCACCCTGTTTTTGACCTTCGCATCCGCCCTCGCCCTGGCGCAAGCACCGCCCGCGCGCGACCGCGCGGCGCAGTCCTGCGCCGCCGTGACGCCGCAAACCTGCTCCATCGCGCATTCGCTCGGCCGCGGCATCAACATGGGCAACATGCTCGATGCACCGCGCGAAGGCGACTGGGGCGTGCGGCTCGAGCCGGCCTACATCGACAAGGTGGCCGGCGCCTTCACCACCGTTCGGTTGCCGGTGCGGTGGAGCAACAACGCCGCGCCCACGGCGGATGCGAAGCTGGATGAAGAATTTGCCGCACGCGTGGACACCGCCGTGGATGCGCTGCTGGCCAAGGGCCTGTACGTCATCCTCGACGTCCATCACTACAGCCAGATCTCGGGCGGCTCGCTGCACCGCAACGAGGTCGGGGTCGACCCGGCGGTGCTCGACACCCGGCTCGTCAACATGTGGAAGCAGATCGCATCGCGCTACAAGGACCGCTCGCCCAAACTGCTGTTCGAATTGCTCAACGAGCCTCATGGCCGCCTCAACGGGGAGGCCTGGAATACATTGGCCGCGAAGACGCTGGCGGTGGTGCGGCAAACCAACCCGACCCGCACCGTGCTGATCGGCCCCGGCGAGTGGAACGGTGTCGGCGAGCTGAGCAAACTGCGGCTTCCCAAGGACCGCAACCTGATCGTGTCGTTCCACAATTACGACCCGTTCCCATTCACCCACCAGGGCGTGGAACACCTCGCGAAGCCGTTCCCCACGGGGCTTGCCTGTTGCGACGCCGGCCAGCGCAAAGCCATCAGCGATGCGCTCGATACAGCGCGGCAATGGAACCAGGCCAACGGCTACCCGGTGCACCTCGGCGAGTTCGGCGCCTATGAGGCCGCGGATATGAAGTCGCGCGAAGCGTACACACGCATCGTGCGGGACGAGGCCGAGCGGCGCGGCATCGGCTGGGCCTACTGGGAGTTCGCCTCATCGTTCGGCGTGTACTCGCCCAAGACCGGCGCCTGGGTCGAACCCATCAGGCGGGCGCTACTCGACTGAAGCGCCAGCAGGGCTAGGAACTCAGGCTGCCGGCAACGGCGATCAGGATCAGCACCACCGAGATAAACGCGATCGCGAGGCCGAGCAGCAACGAGCCGGAGTCGCCGTCGATCTCGGAACGGCGCATCCATATCGATCCAACGAGCGCCATCAACAGCGCCAACGCAACGACAGCGATTCCGGCTTGCATGACAACAGCATGGCAATCGGCGTGCCATGCGCGCGGGCGATTCGCCTCAGCTCTGCGTAGGACGAAGCCGAAGAATCGTTCAGTTACCTGCTGATGAGAGAACTACTGCGCCACCATGTCGGCTGATCAATTTGCAGCCAAGCAACTCTTCCATGAACCTGAGGGGGGCTCTTTCGAGTGATGACGCGCACCAGGCACAGGCTCGACGATAGGATGGCTGCTGAACTTGCAGGAGACCTCGCCGTGATCAGTACGAGTGCTTTGTTTGTCGGCAACGGCACCTTGTTGATCCGCTGCGCCCAAGCCTACCTGGAAGGCGGCCACACCATCCGCGGCGTGATGACGGACAACCCCGAAGTCGAACGCTGGGCGCGGGCGAACGGCATCGCGCTCGTCCGGTCCGGCGCGCATACCGACGAAGCCGGACCCGAGGCTGAATTCGATTACCTCTTCAGCATTGCCAATCTCCGCGTCTTGCCCGCCGCGTGGATCGAGCGGCCGCGCAAGCTGGCCATCAACTTCCATGACGGACCGCTGCCGCGCTACGCCGGGCTGAACGCCACCAGCTGGGCCCTGATGGCGCGGGAGCCCGCGCACGGCATCACCTGGCACGAGATGACCGCCGCGGTCGATGCCGGCCGGATCGTGCGCCAAGCCAGCTTTCCCATCACCGACACCGACACGGCGTTGAGCCTGAACGCGCGCTGCTACGAGGCCGGGCTCGATTCCTTCCGCGCCTTGGTCCAGGACATCGCGCGTGGCGACCTGCCCCTGGCCGAACAGCGCGGACCCATCAGCTACTTTGGGCGGGCGCAACGGCCGCCGGCGCTGGCCACACTCGACTTCGCGCGGCCCGCAGGCGAGCTGGCCGCGCTGGTGCGGGCGCTCGACTTCGGCCAGTATCCGAATCCACTGGGACGTGCCAAGGTCTTTCTGGGCAACGACGTGCTGCTGGTCCGCTCCGCGAGGGTGCTGTCGGGTTCGGGATCGCATGCGGCCGGAACCGTGATCGATGCGCATGCCGATTCACTGCGGGTGGCCACCGGCGAGGGCGACATACTTTTGCAGGGGTGTTGCGACGTCGATGGACACGCCACGCTTTCGGGTGTCTCGGCTGGAACGCGGCTGCCCGCTCTCGACGGCCGGTTGCTGGAGCGACTCGCGGCGTGCGTGCCGCGAGCAGCGGCCGGGGAGGCGTTCTGGACCCGGGCCCTGGCAGACCAGGCGCCGGCAGAACTGCCCTACCCTCGCAAGCTCGATGCGCTGTCCAGCGCCGCCTCGCAGTCGGTGCGACTGCCTTTGGCCGCCACGGCCCGAGGCGCGCACACGGTGGCTGCGTTCTTCGCCTGGTTGTCCGCGCTGACCGGGCAGGAACGCGTTACGGTGCTTTACTGCGACGCGCCATTGGCGCAGCAGGCACAGGGCCTGGAGAGCTGGTTGACGCCGTGGGTACCGCTCACGCTGGCGAGCGCAGCGGGCGATCGGCCGGGCGCGGCCGCCGATCGCAGCCAGGCGGCCATTGCGCAGGTTCACGATGCAGGTCCGTGCACGCGCGACCTGCCGGTGCGGCTTGGCCACAAGCATGCGCTGTCCTTGAGCGCCGCGCGCATCGGGCTGTGCCTTGGCGGCGCGCCGGTGCCCGCGAACCTCGAGCTGGCGTTGGTGGCTGATGGTGCGGATTCACAACTGGAACTGGTGGCCGACGGCGCCCGCTTCTCGCGCGACACGATGCGCGCCATGGCAAGCCAGCTCGACTTCTGGCTGGCGGCCTTTGCCAGGTCGCAGGGCCGGCTGGACGAAGTGCCGCTGGTGGCACGAGGCGAGCTCTCCGCGCTGAATGCGCCGGTGGAAAGCTCAGCGCGCTCGCAAGACGCCCGCTGCGTGCACGAGGCCGTGGCGGCGCAGGCAGCGCGCTCGCCGGATGGCGAAGCAGTCTGCTGCCGCGGGCAATCATTGTCGTACCAGGAACTCGACGATCAGGCCAAGGCGCTGGCGCGCCGGCTGCTGGGACGCGGCGCGGGGCCCGGCGCCATCGTCGGTGTCTGCCTCGAGCGCAGCCCCGACATGGTGGTGGCGGTGCTGGCCATCATGAAGGCCGGCGCGGCCTACCTGCCGCTCGACCCACAGTACCCGGCCGATCGCCTCGCCTTCATGATCGAAGATTCCCGCTGCGCCCTGGTGATTGCCAGTGAAGGCACGGCAGCGGCGCTGCACGTTCCGGCGGACAAGACCTTTCTGATCGGCGCGCATACGTCGGGCCTTGCCGACGCATCTGCACTGCCCGCGGTGCAGCCCGGCAGCCCGGCTTACGTGATCTACACCTCGGGCTCCACCGGCCGGCCCAAAGGCGTCGTGGTCACGCATGCCAACGTCATGAATTTCTTCGCCGGGATGGACTCGCGCATCCCCCATGACCCGCCGGGCCGATGGCTGGCCGTGACCAGCCTGTCGTTCGACATCTCCGTGCTTGAATTGTGCTGGACGTTGGCCCGTGGCTTCACCGTCGTTGTGCACACGGACACCGTCGAGGCCGACGGCGTGCCGCCCGAATTCAGCCTGTTCTACTTTGCCAGCGACCACGCCTCTTCGGCGCAGGACCGCTACAAGGTGTTGATGGAGGGGGCGAAGTTCGCCGACCGCGAGGGCTTCTGCGCCGTCTGGACGCCGGAGCGGCACTTCCACGCTTTCGGCGGCCTGTATCCCAACCCCGCGGTCACCAGCGCCGCCATCGCGGCCGCCACCACGCGCGTGAAGATCCGCGCCGGCAGTTGCGTGCTGCCGCTGCACCATCCGATCCGGGTCGTGGAGGAATGGTCCTTCGTGGACAACATCTCGCAAGGACGGGTGGGTGTTTCCTTTGCCTCGGGCTGGCAACCCAACGACTTCGTGCTGAAGCCAGAAGCCTTCGCTGATCGCAAGAACGCGATGATCGCCAACATCGACGTGGTGCGCCGCCTCTGGCGCGGCGAAAGCGTGGCGTTTCCGGGGCCGCTGGGCAAGCCGGTCGAAGTGCGCACCCTGCCGCGCCCGATTCAAAGCGAGCTGCCGGTCTGGGTCACCGCCGCCGGCAACCCGGAGACCTTCCAGCAGGCCGGCGAACTGGGCTGCCACCTGCTCACCCACCTGTTGGGCCAGAACATCGACGATGTCGCCGGCAAGCTCGATCTGTACCGCAAGGCCTGGCGCCAGGCCGGCCATGCGGGCAACGGGCACGTGACGCTGATGCTCCACACGTTCATCGGCAAGGACGATGCCCAGGTGCGGGAAACCGTGCGCGGGCCGATGAAGGAGTACCTGCGCAGTTCCGTCGACCTGATCAAGCAGGCGGCCTGGTCGTTTCCCACTTTCGTGCAGCGCGGCGCCCAGCACGGCAAGAGCCCGGTGGAAATCATGGATTCGGCGCCGCTGTCGGCCGAGGACATGGACGCGCTGCTCGAACACGCCTTCAACCGCTACTACGCAGCCAGCGCGCTGTTCGGCACGCCCGAGCGCTGCCTGCCGCTGGTGGCAAGGCTGCAATCGGCCGGCGTCGATGAGATCGCATGCCTGATCGATTTCGGCGTGGCAACCGATACGGTGCTGACGCACCTGCATGACCTCAAAGCCCTCATGGACGCTTCGCGCCAGGCCCGGCCGCCGGTGCGGCGCGCGTCGATTGCCCAGGACATCGCCGACCATCGCATCACCCATCTGCAGTGCACGCCGTCGATGGCCTCGATGCTGGCGGCCGACACCGCCGGCCGCGCTGCCTTGTCCCACCTGTCGGTGCTGATGGTGGGCGGCGAAGCACTGCCTTTGTCTCTGGCGAGGGACCTGCGCTCCCTGGTGCCGGGCACGTTCCTGAACATGTACGGCCCGACCGAAACGACGATCTGGTCGACCACCTGCGAGCTGACGCAAGTGGGCGACTTCGTGCCGCTCGGCGAACCGATCCGCAACACCCGGCTCGCCATCCACACCGCCTGGGGCGCGGACTGCCCGGCTCTGGTGCCCGGCGAGTTGCTGATCGGCGGCGACGGTGTGGCGCAAGGCTATCTGGAGCGGCCCGAGCTGACGGCGCAGCGGTTCATCGCCGCGCCATCGCAAGCCGAAGGGCGCTTTTATCGCACCGGCGACCTGGTGCGCCGCCACCCGGATGGCGCACTTGAGTTCCTCGGCCGCGTCGACCACCAGGTCAAGCTGCGCGGCCATCGCATCGAGCTGGGCGAGATCGAGGGCGCGCTGCTGCGCTGTCCAGGCGTCGGGCAGGCGGTGGTGGTGGCGCGGCAGGATGACTCGGGCGACCAGCGGCTGGCTGCCTATGTCACGGCCGCCGCCGGCGGCGCACCGGCGGTGGAAGCAATGCGAATCGCCTTGGCGCGCGAGCTGCCCGAAGTGATGGTTCCCACCACGTTCACGGTGTTGCCCGCCCTCCCGCTCACGCCCAACGGCAAGGTGGACCGTGCGGCCCTGCCGCAGCCGCGGGCGGTGCTGGCGGGGCCCACCGCATCGCCGCCCCAGGGCGAACTGGAGCGAACCATTGCCACCATCTGGCAGGACGTGCTCGGCCTGCCGCAGGTCGGCGCCTCCGACAACTTCTTCGACCTCGGCGGCCACTCGCTGCTGGTGGTGCAGGTGCAGCGCCGCTTGCGCGATGCCTGCGGCCGCGAGCTGTCGATCACCGACATGTTCCGCCTGCCGACCATCCGCGCGCTGGCAGCGCACCTCGGGGGCCAGAGCATTCAGACCGCCGTGGGTGACGGCCTTGGCCGCGCCAATGCCCGCCGCCTCATGCGCTCGCGTGCCGCTGCCCACCCGCCACAGCCGCTGCCTAGCCCTCCTAGCCTCTTGTAAACCATGGCCACGCCCTCCGACGAACTCGAACCCGGCAGCATCGCCATCGTCGGTATGGCCGGCCGCTTTCCGGCCGCGCGCTCGCCGGGCGAACTCTGGACGCTCCTGCGCGAGGGCCGCGAGGCGACGCGGTGGCTCACGCCCGATGAATTGCGCGAGGCCGGCGTCGGCGAAGACGACATCGCCGACCCAGACTACGTGCGGGCCAGCCTGGTGCTGCCCGACATGGAAATGTTCGACGCCGGCTTCTTCGGCTTCAGCAAACGCGACGCCGCCGTGCTCGACCCGCAGCACCGGCATTTCATGGAGTGCGCCTGGGAGGCGCTGGAAGATGCCGGCCACATGCCCGAGAATTTTTCCGGTGCGATCGGCGTGTTCGGCGGCTGCGGCATGCAGGCCTACCTGCCGTACAACCTGCTGTCCAACCCCGCGCTGGTCAAGTCGATGGGCCTGTTTCTGCTGCGCCACACCGGCAACGACAAGGATTTTCTCTGCTCGCGGGTGTCGTACCTGCTGGACCTGAAAGGGCCGAGCCTGTCGATCCAGACCGCCTGCTCGACCTCGCTGGTCGCCGTCCACGTGGCGGCGCAGAGCCTGTTGTCAGGCGAATGCGACATGGCGCTGGCCGGCGGCACGAGCATCGAACTGCCGCACCGGCGCGGCTACCGGTACGCGCAAGGAGAGATCCTCTCGCCCGACGGCCACTGCCGTGCCTTCGACGACGACGCGGCGGGCACCTTGTTCGGCAGCGGCGCCGGCATCGTCGTGCTGCGCCGTCTCGAAGACGCCATCCGCGACCGCGACAACATCCACGCCGTGATCCGCGGCTCGGCCGTGAACAACGACGGCTCGCAAAAGGCGGGCTACCTGGCTCCGAGCGTGGACGGCCAGGCGCGCGCGGCGGTGGAAGCGCTGGCGGTCGCCGGGGTCGAGCCGGCCAGCGTGGCCTACATCGAGGCCCACGGCACCGGCACGCCGGTGGGCGATCCGATCGAACTGGCGGCGCTGGCCCAGGCCTATGGCGGGGGCGGACCGGGCTTCTGCGGCATCGGCTCGCTCAAGACCAACATCGGCCACCTGGACACGGCCGCCGGCGTGGCATCGCTGATCAAGGTGTGCCTGGCCCTGCGCCACGGGCTCATCCCGGCCAGCCTGAACTTCAGCCGCGCGAACAGCCGCATCGACATGGCGGCCACGCCCTTCCAGGTGGTGGCCCAGGCCCGGCCCTGGCCGCGCGCGAGTGCGCCGCGGCGCGCGGCCGTCAACTCGCTGGGAGTGGGGGGCACCAACGCCCATGTCATCGTTGAGGAGGCGCCTGCAGCCGCCGGCGCCGAGACGGCCGATGGCCAGTGGCAAGTTCTCACCTTGTCGGCGCGCAGCGCCGCATCGCTGGCCCGGCTGAAAGCGAAATGGCTCGACCATCTGGCCGACGCCCCGCCCGATTTCGCGCTGGCCGATGCCGCCTTCACCACCCAGGTGGGACGCCGCGCCTTCGACCAACGCTGCGCCATCGTCGCGCGCAACGCCGATGACCTGCGCGCGGTGCTGCAGGCCAAGACCCATGCCCGCTGCGTATCGGCCCAGGCGGCGGCCGCCGCCCCCGGTGTAGTGCTGATGTTTCCCGGCGGCGGCGCGCATTACCCCGGGGCCGGGCGCGAGTTGCTGGGCCAGCCCGCCTTCGCACAGACGGTAGACGAGTGCTTCCGCCTGATGCCGGCGGAGGCGCCGGCCGATCTGCGCCGCGTCATGTTCGAGGCCGATGCCACCGACGCCGAGGCGGCCGCGCTGCTGGAACGGCCCACCTATGCCCTGCCCGCCTTGTTCACCCTGGAATACGCGCTGGGCAAGCTGTGGGAAAGCTGGGGTATCCGGCCGGCCGCGGTGATCGGCCACAGTGCCGGCGAATACGCCGCCGCCTGCCTGGCCGGCGTGATGTCGCTGGCCGACGCGCTGGCCATCGTGGCGCTGCGCGGGCAATTGTTCGAACAGGCGCCGGCCGGCGGCATGGTGTCGGTCGATCTGCCCCATGACGAACTGCTGGCTGCGATCGCAGGCCTGGAATTGGACATTGCGGCGGTCAATGCGCCCGACCTGTGCATCGCCTCCGGCGCGCTGCCGGCCATCGCGCAGCTGGAGCAGCGGCTGGCTGCCCAAGGCGTGGAAGCGCGGCGCCTGCACATCACGGTGGCGGCGCATTCCCGTCTGCTCGATGGCCTGCTGGAAGCGTTTCGCGAGCGCCTCTCGCGCATGCAGTTCCATCCGCCTTCGATTCGGTTCATCTCCAACTTGTCCGGCAGCTGGGCCGACGGCGATGCCCTGGCCACCCCCGACTACTGGGTGCGGCACCTGCGCCAGCCGGTGCGATTCTCGGACGGGCTGCGCGTGCTGCAAGAGATGCCCGACGCCATCCTGCTGGAGGCCGGGCCGGGCCAGGGCTTGTGCGCACTGGCCCGCCAGAACCGGACCGGCCAGCCGCGCACCATCCTGGCGTCAACCTGCAAGGCCCAGGAGCCGAACGCCGACCTGGCCTTGATGCTGGCTTCGGCGGGAGCTTTATGGGCGCGCGGCGAGCGGCCCGATTGGCAAGCCATGCGTGGCGCATCCAGGCCGCGCCGCATCTCCCTGCCCACTTATGCGTTCGACCATGAGCGCCACTGGGTGGACGCTCTCGCTCAAACGCATCAGGCTGCCGAAAGCCCGGCCGTGGTCCACGTTGAACCGGTGCACAAGGCTGCGGTCGAACGCCTGGCTTCGTTGGATGACTGGTTCTGCACACCCGAGTGGACGCGGGCGCCACTGCCTCCCGCAAGGCCGCAAGCCGGCCTTGGCTGGCTGGTGTTCGGCGACGCTTCGGCGCTCACCACATCAATCGCGGCAGGCGCCGTGCAGGACGGCGGCCGTGTCACGCTGGTGCGCGCCGGCGAGACGTTTGCCCGCGACGCCGACGGCAGCTTCACGATGGCGCCGGCCGACGAGGAACATCATCGCCGGCTGCTGGAGGCGCTCGAACAAGATGGCGCGCTCCCCGGCCACATCCTTCACCTGTGGGCGCTGGGCACCCTGCCCGGCATTCAGGGTGCACGGCTGGCCGGGCAGACGCTGGCGTTCGACAGCCTGCTGGCGCTGGGCAAAGCCATCCAGGCGCAGGACCTGGAGCAGGAGATCCGTCTCACCGTGGTGACCGCGGGCAGCCAGTCGGTAGCGAGCGAAGCGGTGCCGCATCCCGAGCGCGCGCTGGCCCTGGGGCCATGCCGCGTCATCCCGCGCGAACTGCCGCACGTCAGCGCGCGGCTGGTCGATCTTGCCTCGGTCGATACGGCGCCCGATGCCATTGCGCGGGCCATCCTGCACGAAGCGACGCATCCGGATTCTTTCGACCTGACCGCGTGGCGCGACGGCGAGCGCTGGTCGCCGCTGCTGACGTCCGCGCCGCCGCCGCCGCCCGACGCGCTGGAGCGGGTGCGCGAAGGGGGCACCTACCTCATCACCGGCGGGCTGGGCGACATCGCCCTGGACCTGGCCGGTTGGCTGGCGTCCACCAGGAAGGCCTGCCTGGCCTTGGTAAGCCGCCGCGTCATGCCGCCGCGGGAAAGCTGGCTCGGCCTGGCCGCCAGTGGCGACCATTCACCCGAAGTGCGATTGGTGCGCCGCCTGCTGGCGCTCGAGGCGCAAGGCGGGCAGGTGCTGGCTTTGGCGGCCGATGTGGGCAACCGCGACGACATGGCCCGCGTGGTGTCGGATTGCCGTGCCCGCTTCGGCGCCATCAACGGCGTGTTTCATGCCGCCGGCGCACTGGACGACGGCCTGATCGCCACCAAGACCGCCGACAGCGTGCAGCGTGTGATGCAGCCCAAGGCCTGCGGCGCGCAGGTGCTTCACGAGCTGCTGCCGCCGGGCGACCTGGACGTCTTTGCCGTGTTCTCTTCGACCAGCGTGTACCTGGGGGCGCCGGGCCAGGTCGACTATGTCGCTGCCAATGCGTTTCTGGGCGCCCTGGCGGCCGCTCGGCCGGATGGCCTGGCGATCCATTGGGGCGTGTGGGGCGACAAAGGCATGGCCTCGCGTGCCTGGCGCCGCGGCAGCCTGGGCCACGACCTGCCCAAGGGTGCGCACCCGCTGCTGGGCGCGCAGGTGGACAGCGACAAGGGTGCGGCTTTCGAGGCCGCGTACGATCCCCGCGAGCTCTGGGTGCTCAAGGAACACGCGGTGGGCGGCCGGCCCGTGCTGCCCGGAACCGCCTACATCGAGCTGGCCCGGGCCGCGATGAACGTGCTGCATCCCGGAGCCGCCGTGGAGATTCGCGCGCTCTCCTTCGAAGAAGCGATGGTGTTCGATGGCGCCTCGCGCCGGCTGGTGCGCACCGAGCTGCGCCACGACGGCGGGAGCTACGATTTCGTGGTGCGCAGCCGCGGCGAGTTCGACGACGACTGGCTGGAGCACGCGCGGGCCGGTGTGGGCGTCTTCGTCGGCACGTTGGAATCCGCAGCGACACCGGACAGCGGCGAATGGCCGGCCGGCGAGATTCCCCAGGAGAGAGCGGTCGCATTCGGCGCGCGCTGGCACAACATCGCGCGCATGCGCTTGTCCACGCACGGTGCATTGGCCGAGTTCGAACTTCCGCGCCAATTTGCCGACGACCTGGCCGTCTATGGCGCCCACCCCGCCCTCACCGACATGGCGGCGACCTTCGGGCTGCATCTGGTCGATGCAGCCGACCGAAAGGACAAACTATTCGTACCCCTGTCCATAGCCCGTATCCGGCTGGTCGCGCCGGTGCCGGCCAAGGTGGTCAGCCGGGTCGAGCTCAAAGGCCCGCTGCAGGAACGCTTTGCCGCTTTCGACGTGCGCCTGCACACGCCCGACGGCGCGCCGGTTGCCACTTTCGAGGGTTTCTCGTTGCGCGGGGTACTGCCCGCCGCGGTGTCGCAGCAGGTCAAGCCGCATCGCGAGCCGAGCTTGAGCGAGGCGATGCTGTCCTGCGGCATCAGGGAGGAAGATTCGCCCGCGCTGTTCACGCGCATTCTTCGCGGCACAGGCCGCCACGTGGTGGTGTCATCCATCGACCTGTCGCAGCTCGGCCGCGCCATCGCCGATGCGTCACCCAAGCCGCCGCGCAAGACCGCCGGCGCGGTCGCGCCGGCGGGCGCCGGCGAGCTCAATCCCGTCGAACAGGCCATCGCGCAGGTCTGGCGCGATCTGCTGGGCGTGGACGACATCGCCACCACCGACGATTTCTTCGCTTTGGGCGGGCATTCGCTGGCCGCGGTGCGCCTGTTCGCCCGTATCCGCAAGCAGTTCGCGGTCGACCTGCCGCTGGCCACCTTGTTCGAGACGCCCACCCTCGGCGAACTGGCTGCGCTGGTCGCGCGAGTCGGTGGGGTGGAAACCGCCAGGCCCGCGGCAGATTCGCGCAAGGCCGTATCGAACGTCATTCCGCTGCCGCGGGCCTGGTCGCCGCTGGTGACGATCTGCCGCGGCCGCGACCAGCGCTTGCCGCTGTTCTGCGTGCATGGCGCCGGTGGCAATGTGCTCAACTTCAAAGTCATCTCCGATCGCCTGGGGCCGGATCTGCCTTTCTACGGGCTGCAGGCCCAGGGCGTCGACGGCCGGCTGCCGCCTTTGTCCAGCATCGAGGACATGGCGGCGCAATACCTCGAGCCGCTCCGGGCAGTGCAGCCCCGCGGGCCGTATCGACTGGCAGGCTATTCGGCCGGCGGGGTGATCGCGCTGGAGATGGCGCAGCGCCTTCAGCAAGACGGGCACCACATCGAGTTCCTGGGAATGATCGATACGCTGTCGCCTGTCGCCGCCAGGCACCCGGTGTCACTGGCCAGGAAGGTGTGGCTGATGCGGCACTGGTCGCTGAAGTTTGCGTTGGGATGGCCCGAGCGCCGTCGCCGCCACCGGGAAATGGTGGCGGCCTATCAATTGGCCGTGGAGAAAGTGGCGCGCGGCGAGCAACTGCCGCCCGAGCTGGTGGAGTTTCATCTGTTTCGCAATTTCGTGGCCGCCCAGGCTCGCTACCAGCCGGCGCGCTATGACGGCTCGATCGCACTGTTCAGGGCCAGCACCTCCGATTCGCAGTACCTCGCCTCTGGCCGCACGCTGGGCTGGGAGCACAGCATCCGGGGCGAAATCCGGGTGACCCGCATCGCCGGCTCGCACCTGAGCATGATGGCCGAACCGGGCGTCTCGCAACTGATCGAGGCCCTGAGGAAAGAACTGGCGGTGCTGGACGGCTATCCCGACACGCCGCAGTCGCAGGTGGCTTGAACAGGCCCGGCGCGAACCGGCGAATGGCTACTTCGACTTGGACAGCAGCGCAGTGACTTGCCCTGCCCGCGGCAAAGGCGCCACTGCGCCGAAACCCTGCACCGCCAGCGCCGCGGCGGCGTTGGCGTAGCGCGCCGCATCGAACACCGAATCGCCGGCCGCCAGCCGAGCGAGCAGGTTGCCGCAAAAGCAGTCACCCGCGCCGGTGGCATCGACCGTCTCGACCTGGTGGCCGGCGATGCGCTGGCGGCTGCGCCCATCGCTGACCAACGCACCTGCGCCGCCAAGCTTGAGCACCACCTGTTTGGCGCCGAGCGAATGGCTCCAGTCGACGATGGCGTCCGGATCACCGTGGCCGCTGAGCGCGGCAACGTCATCGACACTGGGCAGAAAAATATCGCACAGGCTCGCGGCCCGCGTGATGGCCGGCCGGGCCTCTTCCAGTGTCCAGAGCTTCAGGCGCAAGTTGGAATCGAACGACACCAGCGTGCCGGCGTCCCGCGCCTCGCCCATTGCTTCGAACACGGTGTCACGGGCGCTGGCGGAAATCGCCAGTGAAATCCCCGACACATGCAGGATCTTCGATTGCCGCACCAGCGACCGAGGCAACCATCGCGCAGTCATGCGGCTGGCGGCCGAGCCGGCCCGCAAGTAGCTGAATTCGTGGCCATTCGGCCCGTGCGTGACGAAGTAGATGCCGGTGGGGGCCTCGCTGTCACGCTCCACGCCACTTGCGTCCACCCCTTCGGCCTGCCACAAGGCCATCAGGGCATCGCCGAAAGCGTCCTGGCCCAACCGCGTGAGATAGGTCGTGCGAGCCCCAGCACGCGCCGCCGCGATGACGGCGTTGCTGGTGTCGCCGCCAAAGCCCTGAAGATACTGCGGCTCGCCGGCCCGGGTCTGGTTGAATTCGAGCATGGCTTCGCCGAGGGCGGCGACGTCGAAGGTCTTGGTACTGTTCATGTCGTTCGGAGTGTGAGATGCGCACCGTTATTGCCCGGCCAGTGTATGGCCCTTCGATGCTTGCCAGAATGCACCGCTTGGCCCACCTACCTGTTGAGGCAAACCTATACTCATCTGGCCATGGACAACCCTACCGCCTGCAGCCCGCGCTCACCTGGAGCTTTGCCTTTCGGGGCCGAAGTCATCCGCCTGCGCGCGCTGCCTTGGCTGACCAAGGGTTTCCCACCGACGCCAGCACATTCCTGAGCCCGGCGGTCCAAGCGCTATTCACGACCGCCGGGCCTGACGCCCTAGCGCGGCTGCGCGCCTGCCCCTCACGGTGGCGGCCCGCGTTCGACATTCCATAGACCCCTCCGCGGCGCAGCTCGCCTTGTGCCGGGAGTGATTTATCGCCCGGAAGATCATGACCCAAAACGACATTGCCTTGCTGCTGGCCATTCTGGCCGGAACCTACACGCTGACCGCCCTGATCGGCAAACTCACCGGCGACGCTCCGCGTGACGTCCGCCTGATGGGCGGAGTCGGCGCTTTCCTGGGAGGAGTGGCGGCAACGCTGCACCTGCTCTGATCGTCCTGACGAATCAGTCCGCAGTGATCTTGCGTTCGCGAACTACCCGGCTCCACTTGTCGGACTCCTTGCGCATGAAGGCCGCAAGTTCCGCCCGAGTCGTCGGCTGGGGCGTCAAGCCGTGCTTGTTCAAAGCATCCTGCACGCTCGGGTCACTCAGCACCTTGACGATCTCACGGTTCCAACGGTCGAGGAGTGGCACGGGCGTCTTCCCGGGAGCGACGAACGCATACCAGTTCAGTGCTTCGAAGCCGGGGTAGCCAGCCTCGGCCACGGTGGGGATTTTGGGCAGATAGGCAGGCCGGACGCTACCGGTGGTGGCCAGCGGAATAAGCTTGCCGGATTCCACATGCGGAATAGCTGTGGGCGGCGCAGCGAAGTACGACGACACTCTTTCGCCCAACAGATCCGTGAGTGCTGGCGCGCCACCCTTGTAAGGGATATGCAGCATCTCGATGCCAGCGCGCTGATTGAACAATTCCCCCGCCAAATGCGACGCCGACCCAGCGCCAGTAGACGCGTACTGCACGCTTCCAGGCTTCTTCTTCGCAAGCTGAACGAATTCGGCCAATGTCTTGACACCCAGGGAGCCGTGGACGACGAGCACGTTCGGAAAGTTCACCCCGCCGGATATTGGCGCCAGATCTACGAAGGGCTTGTAGGGGACCTTCATGATGTGCGGCGCGATGGTCAGCGGACCGATGGAGCCGAGCAGTAGCACCGTGCCGTCCGCGGGCGCATTGGCGACGAACTGGTGGGCGATGTTGCCGCCCGCGCCGGCTTTGTTATCTACCACTACCGCTTGGCCAACGTTCTCGCTCAACTTTTTTGCGATGAGGCGGGCAGCCGCATCCGCCGCGCCGCCTGGCGCAAAACCCACGACCAGGGTGACCGGCTTGGTCGGGGGAAAGTTTTGCGCGGCGGCGGGCAAGCCGCAGGCGGCCAGCAGAACCAGGCTGATCGAACGTCGTGTCAGGGTCATAGTCGTCTCCAGTTGAGTTGTGGGTTTCAGGTCACTCGGTTCAATCGCCCAGCTGCAGCGTGCTGGGCAGGCGCTTCTCGATCGCGTGCTTCAGCAACGCAGCCAGGCGGAAGATGCCGTGGGCGAACTTTCCGTAGGGCAGCGTGAGAAACAGGGCCATCACGGCGCCGAGGTGCACGGCCAGCCAGAGCGCCATGAAGCGGGTATCGCGCAGCGCCAGCAGCGCCAGGCCGGTCGCGCTGGTCAGCAGCAGCAGCGCGATGAAACCTCGGTCCATCGGCCGCTGCGCCACGTCGCCATGCTCCGGGTCGCGCCGCAAGCCCAACCACAGCAGCCCAGCCGGGCCGACCAGCAGGCCGATGCCGCCCGCCGTGCCAAGCAGCACGGGCAGACTGGTGAGCGCGTACGGCGCCTGAAGGCCCAGCACGTAGTGATAGAGCGTCGCCACACTGGTCGATGCGAAGCACAGCAGGAAGCCATAGAAGGTCAGGTGGTGAAAGCGCCGGCGAGCCAGCGAGAACCGGTCGTCCTCGTCGTTGCACCCCTTGCCGTGGCCGCCCCCCAGATACTTCAGCCGCAGCGTGTCCTGCGCCGCTTCTGCTGCGGCCCCGATCGGCACGCCCTGCGCCGGAGAGATGTCGCGCCAGAACCGGCGACACCCCATGCCCAGCGCGAAAACCACGAAGGCAAATACCGCGCCGAACACGAGCGCCAGAAAGTTATGCGGAAAAATCGCATAGAAGTTGCCGCTCAGCGGCTCGTGCACCAGGCGCCCGGCCATGGCGATGGCCAGCACCAGGAACAACACCAGGCCAGCGGCCAGCGCCAGCGCGACCGTCAGCCCGGCTCGCTTGTAAAGCCCGCCCAGCATCGGCGGCCACGCGTAGTCGTGATAGGTCTGCAGGCGCACGCGAGCCATGGCCTTCGGTACATTGACGGCGAACTCATGGGGTGGAGCGTATTGGCAGGCATGCAAGCAGGCCCCGCAGTTGTGGCACAGGTTGGCCAGGTAGTGGATGTCTGCAACGCCGAACTCCAGCCGCCGGGTCATGGCGGGAAACACGGCACAGAAGCCCTCGCAGTAGCGGCAGGCGTTGCAGATCTGCATCTGGCGCGCCACTTCGGTTTCGTCGGCGGACAGCGATGCCGCGGGACGGATCGGAATAACGCGGGAGTGGTTCGTACTCGCGCCGGCCGCGTCCAGGCGCGCACGCTCGGCCAGCTCAAGCAACGTCTGCATGCGCGTTTTCCCTTCTGATGGCACGGGCCGCAGCTGCCGCGGCTGCCTGTCCGCCCGCGATCCGGCCAAAGGCCGTGCCGATGCTCATGCCGACGCCCGCGGTGTAGCCCTGGCCCAGCACATTGCCCGCCATCATCTCGCCGGCGACGAACAGGTTGTTGCTGGGCACGCCTCCGAAGTGCACTGCGGCCTGCTCGTTCGTCTTCAGCCCCAGGTAGGTGAAGGTGATTCCCGGCCGCAAGGCATAGCCGTAGTAAGGCGGCGTGTCCAAGGGCCTTGCCCAGTGGGTCTTGGCCGGCGTCAGGTTCTCGGTAACGCAGTCGTCCAAGGTCGTGTGATCGAAGCTGCCGGGGCGGCAAGCAGCATTGAAGTCGCCCAGGGTCTTCATGAAAGCCGCCTCGTCCAAGCCGAGCCGGCGCGCCATTTCCGGCAGGCTGTCGGTCTTGACGCCCGGAAACACCGGGGGCATGAAGCGCCCGACGGCCTTGCTGTCAATGATGCAGTAGCCGATCTGCCCGGGCTGCTGCGCCACCAGGCGGCCCCAGATCGCGTAGCGTTTGGGCCAGAAATCCTCGCCCTCGTCGTAGAAGCGCTCGGCGGCCGCGTTGAGCATCACCCCCAGCGATACGCAGTCCACCCGCGTGCAGATGCCGCCGTCGTACAGCGGTGCACGCGCATCGATCGCCACGCAATGGCCTTGCGACGCATCACCGACGCTGTCGGCGCCGGCATCCAACATGAATTTCAGCAGCACGCCTTGATTGAAGCGGGTGCCCCGGATCAGGAAGTTCTCGGCCGGCCACTCGCCGCGTTCGTTCTGGCCCCAAGCCTCACGCTGCCATGCGAGGTTCGACTCGAACCCGCCACAAGCCAGAACACAGGCTCGGGCGGCGATTCGCTCGCCACGCTCGGTAACGGCGGCAACGAAACGCTCACCGTCCAGCTCCAGTCGCGCCACGGGAGAGTCATAGCGAACCCGTACGCCCAGGCGCTCGGCGCTTCGGTAGTAGGCATTGACCAGGGCCTTGCCGCCTCCCATGAAAAAGGCGTTGGTCCGCGCAACATGGAGTGCGCCAGACAATGGCGGCTGGAAGTGCACACCGTGCTTGCGCATCCACGGCCGGCAGGCAGCGGAATGCCGGATCACCATGCGGGCCAGACGCTCGTCGGTCCTGCCGCCGGTCACTTTCAGCAGGTCCTGCCAATACTCTTCCTCGGAGTAGACGCCGGTCAGCTCGTCCTGCGGGGCATCGTGCATGCAGCGAAGGTTGCGCACGTGCATGGAGTTGCCGCCGCGCCACGCGCGAGGGGAAGACTCGAGCAGTTGCACGTCGGCGCCCGCCTCGCGGGCCGTGAGGGCCGCGCACAAGGCCGAGTTCCCCCCTCCAATCACCAGTACATCGATCAAATCCAGTCTCCTTGTGGCTGGAAATGTAGTGAGCCTCTCGTCTTCGGGGAAGCCATGCGATCCGCATCAGGTCTTCTCGAATCGAGAAGACCGAGGCCGACCGTGCGGGACCGCAACGATAATGAGCCAACTGTCGCCCATGGGAACAAGCAAAGTGGAGTTACGGCAACTGCGGTATTTCGTGAAGATCGTCGAGGAGGGCAGCCTTGGAAGCGCCGCTCGTGCGCTTGACGTGGTCACGTCCGCGCTGAGCCATCAGATCAGCAGCCTCGAAAGCGAACTGTCGACGCGCCTGCTCCAGCGCAGCAAAACGGGCGCGACTCCCACCGATGCCGGCATCGCTTTCTACCGCCAGGCACAGCTTGCGCTCAGGCACGCAGATCACGCGGCGCAGGCGGCGCGCCAGGCTCGCCTTTCAGGCCATGTGACCGTGGGTATGCCGCCTTCCACGTCGGCAGTACTCGCGCTGCCCTTCATGCAGGCGATGCGGGAGCGCTACCCCGGGATTCGCTTGCACATCGTAGAAGCCTTGTCGGGCACATTGGCGGCAGGACTGAATTCGCGCCAGATTGACCTGGCAATTCAGTTCGACAGTACGGGCTCTCACTCCTGGAGCCTGACACCGCTGCTGAACGAGCGGCTCTTCGTCATCGCTCGGCACGACCTGGCGGGCTGGGAAAAGATGCGGCACCACAAACGTGTGCGGCTTGCGCAATTGGCGTCGCTTCCACTGATCCTTCCCAGCGGCTCGCACGGCCTGCGCTCTGTCGTGAACTCCGTGTTCGCGCAGCTTGGCGTGGAGCCGAAGATCGCCCTGGAGGTTGACGGCCTTGCTGTGTTGATGGACGCCGTGGCGAGCGGCCTGGGCGCAACGATTCAGCCGGGCGCGGCAACGGTACGCCTGCAGAAGGAATCGGTCGATCGCATAGAAATCTCGGACCGAAGCGCGCAACGCCGCAACTTGCTTGCAAGCCTGTCAGAAGATGAACTGGCGCCGTCGGCCCTGGCCGCGCGCGTGGTGCTGACCGATGTGGCGAAGCGGCTGGTACTCGAGCACCTCTGGCCGGGCGCGAGCCTTGCAGAGCGAAACTCCTGAGAAACTCAGCGGGACCCCCTTTCCGGGTTGGAGAACACAGTCCCAGCACTTCGCAGAGCACCTCGAATCCTGCAACTTTTACTGGCTGCGCTCGAGCCTGGTAACCATAAGCTGTCCCTTGACAGAGTCCACCTGAAAGCGAACCTTGTCGCCGGCCTTCAAATCTCTGAGCATCTTCTTGTCGGCCACGTCAAACGCCATTGTCATGGCGGACATGCTCAAGTTCGGGATCTCCTCGTGTTTGAGGATGACGGTTCCTTTGGCTTCATCCACCTTGCGGACTTCCGCCTTCACGAAAGGCACAGAAGTAGCTGCGGCGGCAGGCTTTTCCATCGGCATTTTCAAGCTTTGCGCGTGGAGTTGGGTGACCGTGAGCAGCAGCGCCATGGCGGCAAGTTTCGGAAGAGAAGGCATTTCTTGAATCCTTTTCGAGTGAAGTGATCTAGGGGAGGGACGAGGTTGCGAGTGGCTTCGCCGCCAAATAAGATGAAGCGGCGCGGGGAGAACGGCGGCGACGCAGCAGGTACCAGGCTGCGGGAATGACGAGCATGCTGAGCAGAGGGGCCGTCACCATGCCGCCCACCATGGGCGCAGCGATTCGGGTCATGACCTCCGAGCCAGTGCCGCTACCCACCAGGATAGGAAGCAAGCCGCCCATGACCACGGCAACGGTCATCGCCTTGGGGCGGACACGGAGGACCGCGCCTTCGCGAATCGCGGCCAGCAGTGTCTCCTCGCTGTCCGGCTCTCCCGCTGCGAGCCGCCTGGCGTACGCGCCTTTCAGGTAGACCAGCATCACGACACCGAACTCTGCCGCAACCCCGGCGAGGGCGATAAAGCCCACCGCGGTGGCGACCGAGATGTTGTGCCCCAGCGCCCAGACCAGCCAGAACCCGCCCACCAAGGAGAACGGCACCGCGGCCATCACCAGCGCCGCATCCTTGAACGAGCGGAACAACAGGTAGAGCAGCACGAAAATGACCGCGAGCGTCGCGGGAACCACTACCTTCAGGCGTTCCGTCGCGCGCTCCAGGTACTCGAACTGCCCAGACCAGGAGATGGAGTAGCCGGCAGGCAGCTTCACCTCCTGGGTGACCACTGCCTGCATATCGTTGACGACCGACCGCAAGTCTCTGCCGCGCACGTCGACGTAGACCCAGCCGGACAGGCGCGCGTTCTCGCTGCGCAGCATCGGCGGGCCCTCCTGGATGCTCACGCGGGCCACGTCCCGCAGCAGGAGCTGGGCGCCCTTGTCGGTCACGAACGGCAAAGTGCGCAGCCGCTCCAGCGAGTCCCGGATCTCTCGCGGATAGCGCACGTTGATGGGGTAACGCTCCCGCCCCTGGATCACTTCGCCGACGTTGTCGCCGCCAATGGCGGTCGATACGATGCTTTGCACGTCGGCCACCGACAGGCCGTACCTGGCAGCCGCCGCCCGATCGACGTCCACGTCGATGTACCGTCCACCGGTGAGCCGCTCGGCCAGCGCCGACGACACGCCCGGCACTTTCTTGACGGCTGCTTCGACCTGGCCGGCCAGCCGGTCGATGGTCGCGAGTTCTGCGCCGGCGACCTTGATTCCGACCGGGCTCTTGATGCCGGTGGCCAGCATGTCGATGCGGTTGCGAATGGGAGGCACCCACACGTTGGTGAGCCCCGGCACCTTGACTACGCGGTCCAGCTCTTCGACCAGCTTGTCCGGCGTCATCCCCGCCCGCCATTGCTCACGAGTCTTGAACTGGATGGTGGTCTCGAACATTTCCAGTGGCGCCGGGTCGGTGGCCGTGTCCGCGCGCCCGGCCTTGCCGAACACCCGCTCGACCTCCGGAACTGTCTTGATGAGGCGGTCGGTTTGCTGCAGGAGCGCCGAAGCCTTGGACGCTGACAGCCCGGGCAACGCCGTCGGCATGTACAGCAGGTCGCCCTCGTCCAGCGGCGGCAGGAACTCCCCGCCCAGACGCATCGCCGGGACGAGCGTCACCCCCAGCAGCACCGCGGCAACGACGAGCGTGGCCTTGGGGAATCGCAGGACGGCTTCCAGCGCCGGCCGGTATATGGTGATGAGAAACCGGTTCAGGGGATTGGACGCTTCTGCCGGAATGCGGCCTCGCACCAGGTAGCCCATGAGAACCGGCACCAGCGTGACCGACAGCCCTGCCGCCGCGGCCATGGCATACGTCTTGGTGAACGCAAGCGGTGAGAACAGCCGGCCCTCCTGCGCTTCCAGCGTGAACACCGGCACGAACGAGAGCGTGATGATCAACAGAGAAAAGAACAGCGCCGGGCCGACCTCGATGGATGCCTCGGTGACCAGTTCCCAGCGTTCCGCCAAGCTTGGCCCCCGGCCATGTTGGTGCTCGAAAGACTCGAGGTGCTTGTGCGCGTTCTCTATGAGGACGATGGACGCATCCACCATTGCCCCTAGCGCAATCGCAATGCCGCCCAATGACAGGATGTTCGCGCTGACGCCCTGCCACTGCATCACGACGAAGGCGGCCAGCACGCCTACCGGCAACGTCACCACGGCCACGAGTGCGGAGCGCAGGTGGAACAGGAAGGCGGCGCACACGAGCGCGACCACGACGAACTCCTCGGCCAGCTTCCAGCTGAGGTTCTCGACGGCTCGGTCGATCAGGAGCGAGCGGTCGTAGGTGGGCACCACCTCGACGCCGGGCGGCAAGCTGGCCTTCAGGGTCCCGAGCTTCGCCTTGACCGCTTCGATGGTGGTTCGGGCATTCTTTCCGGACCGCATGATGACCACGCCACCGGTGACCTCGCCTTCCCCGTCCAGTTCAGCGATACCGCGGCGCATCTCCGGGCCCATCTGGACAAAGGCGATGTCGCGCAGAAGCACCGGCGTCGTCCCGGACACGCTGATGGGGATGGTGCGAAAGTCATCCAGCGACTGCAGGAACCCGCGCGAGCGCACCATGTACTCGGCCTCGGCCATTTCGACTACCGAACCGCCGGCGGACTGGTTTGCCTTCCGAAGCGCCTCCGTCACCATGCGCTGGGTAACGCCCAGCGAGCGCATGCGGTCAGGGTCCAGCACCACTTGGTACTGGCGCACCATGCCGCCAATGCTGGCCACCTCCGCCACGTCCGGCACGGTCTTCAGCTCGAACTTCAGGAACCAGTCGTTCAGCGCGCGCAACTGCGAGATGTCGTACTGGCCCGTCCGGTCGACCAGTGCGTACTCGTAGACCCAGCCCACGCCGGTCGCATCGGGCCCGAGCGAAGCGTTCGCGCCCGCGGGCAGCCGACCCTGCACCTGGTTCAGATACTCCACGACCCGCGAGCGTGCCCAGTACGGGTCCGTCTTGTCGTCGAACAGCACGTACACGAAGGAATCACCGAAGAAGGAATACCCCCGCACGACTTTCGCGCCCGGGACACTGAGCATGGTCGTCGTCAGTGGGTACGTCACCAGGTCCTCGACGACCTGCGGTGCCTTGCCGGGGTACGGCGTGCGCACAATGACCTGCACGTCGGACAGGTCGGGCAGCGCGTCAAGCGACAGGCGCTGGGCTGACCAGAGGCCGGCCACGCAAATGAACGCCGTCGCAATCAGCACCAGGAACCGGTTGCCGATGGACCACCGAATGAGCGCGGCGATCACTTGCTGCCACCCGTGGGCTGGACCGTCACCAGCTCCCACCCCATGGGGCCGCCCTTCCTGAACTCGAAGTGGATGTTGTCGCCCGCTTTGACGTCGGGGAAGGCCTTCAGGCTCGGCTTGCCGAAGCCCATCGTCATGGGAGGCCACTTGAGCTGCGGCACAGGGCCATGCGAGATGGTGATGCCATCCGGCTCGATGCTCTCGACCTTGCCTTGCGCGGCAAAGGTGCCGACCGCCGCCAGTGCGGCCGTGGGTGCGGCCGGCGCGCTTGCTGCGGGTGCGGCCTGCCCCGCTGCAGCCATGCCGCCAAGGACCGACTTCAGGCGCGCCTCGGAGTCCACCAGGAACTGCCCGCTGGCCACGACCTGATCTCCCTCGTTCAGCCCCTTGACGACTTCGAACTGGTCTCGGAAGTCGGCGCCCAGAGCGACTTCGCGAGGCTCGAACGTCCCGTTCTCATTGCGCACAATGACCACGGCTCGCGTGCCCGTCCGGATGACGGCCTCGGACGGCAAGACCAGGCGCGAGGTGACGGGGCCCGCGACCTGCAGGCGAAGCAACATCCCGGGAGTCAGCCGGCCACCCTTGTTGGCAACTTCGAACCGGGCCTGCACGGTGCGGGTGTTCGCGCTGACCCGGGGCAGGATTTCCTTCAACTCGCCGTCGAACGTCTGAGCGGCATCCGCCTGCAAGGCTGCCTTGACCTTCTGCCCTCGCTGCAGGCGCACCGCTTGGGATTCCGGCACTTCGGCGACAGCCCAAACCCTTTCCAGGCCGGCGATTCGAAAGAGCGTCATGCCCGGGGTCACCGCAACCCCGTCACGCACGCCGAGCTCGGTGACCACCCCGCTCACCGGCGCCGACACTGTGAACCGGGCTTGGGCGGTGCCGACCTGCTGGCTCTGGCGAAGCAGCGCGTCAGGAATCGACATGGCACGCATGCGGTCGCGCGAAGCCGCCAGGAGGTCTTCTGAAACGCCCGCGCGTTTGAGAGCCAGATACTCGTTCTGCGGGCCCAGCCAGTCGGGCGCGTAGAGGGTGGCCAAGGGCTGTCCGCGGCGGACGTACTCCATCGGGGCGCGAACCAGCAGACGCTCGACGTAACCGTTCACCCGGGTCTGGACAGCCTCGGTGAGCCGCTCGTCGAACTGCACGGTGCCGACCGCATCGAATGAGCTAGCCACTTGCGCGCGAGCCACCGTGGCGGTCCGGATGCCCAGGTTCTGCTGCACTCCGGGGCTGATTTTCACGCCGGCATCGCCCTGATCGTCGGCGTAGACGGGAACGAGCTGCATGTCCATGAAGGGGGATTTCCCGGCCTTGTCGAAGCGGGGACCGGGCACCATGGGATCGTGCCAGTAGAGCACTTTCCGCTCTCCCACAGCGCCACTCGTAGGGACGCTGGCCACCTTCTCGCTCGGCGGCTGAAACTGACGGCCCAGCAAGAACCCACCGCCGGCGAACGCTACGGCGCCCAGGATGAAAATTGCGGCTTGAATTCGCTTCACTGGGCACCTCCGGGAACCGTGTTGAAAGCAAGCCGCGCCTGGACCTTGGCCAGGTCGCGTTGTAGAGTCAGGAGCTTGCGTTGGGCGTTGACTTCCGCGTGGCGCGCTTCGAATAGAGTCATGAGCGGCACCTGGTTCGAGCGATAGCCCGCGAGAGCCGCTTGAACGCGCTGCTGGGCCGGCGCCACAACGCTTGTCCGGTATCGCCCGATGCGCTGGGCGAGTCGCTGCGCGTCGCTGGCAAGGCCGCGGAACTCGGCAACAGCCGTGCGTGTGGCTTCCTCGAGAGCGGCTCCCGCCTTTTCAACGAGGGCGAGCTTGGCCGCGGTATCCCGGTCCTGTCGTTCGCGAGGCGCAATCGGCAGCGGGATGCTCACGCCGATCGAGACCATGTCCGAAAAGCCCACGCGCTGGCCATAGGCGGCTTGCCATGTCCAATTGGGCCTGCGGTTCGCGGCCGTCGCGGCTGCATCCGCTCGCGCCAGTTCGATGTCGCGCCGAGCCTGCAGCACTGAGGGATGCGCGGCCACGTAGGCCTGTTCACCTCGGATGTCCGGCAGCGTCGGTGCCGCCAGGGCTTCAGGCCGAACGCCTACCCATCGCTGCAGGGCCACCAGCGCGGAGGCATGCAGTTGCCCCGCGTCGGCCGACTCGTCTTCAGCCACGCCACGGGCGGCCGCCAACTGCAGCACTTCCTGGCTGCTCCCGGCAGAGGACGCCAAGCGAGCCTTCGCAGCCTCGAACTCTTCGTGGGCGTGGTGCTCGGTCAGCTCGGTGAGCTTCAGGGTCTCGCCGGCGTAGAAGGCCTCCATGTAGGCGAGCGCCGTCTGGAGCCGCGTCTGCGTGACTGCAGCCTGCCCGTTGGCCGACTCACGCACGACCTGCGCCTGCGCGGCCGCCTGGCGCAAAACGCGCTTGTCGGCAGGCACCCATTCCTGGCTGATACCCACCCGCTTCATGGTCATGGAGTCGGCGGTGGTGCGTAGCCGCTCGGCGCTGGTGACCGGCAGGTTATCGATGCCCACACTGAGCATCGGGTCCGGCAGTTGCCCGGCAGCGCGTGCAGTTTCAGCAGCGCCGGCGGCGCCGGCGTCCGCGGCGCGGACGCTCTGCGAACGCTGGACGGCCAAGTCGAGCGCCTGCCCCAAGCTGAGAGGAGCAGCCCACCCCAACACGGGGAAGCTTGCGGCCAGTGCAACAGCCGCTGCAAGAGAACGGGAAAGCATGAAACCTCCGAAGAGAACAATCGGTTGTCATCCAGCGGACATGCCGCGGGCGACGCCGGTGTATCGACGGAAAGGATTCAGACCCGAAGTCTGAGCGTAGAAAGGAAAAGTGGATCCGCAAGGGGTCGCGTTCGACCCACCTGCGCAAAGACGGCCGCTTCGCTGGCTTCGACGTCCAGTATCAGCGGCACGACAAGCACCTGCACCACGGCCGGCAAGCTGATCGCAGGCAGCTTTACGGCATCGGCCGACTGTGGAGCGTCGGCGCAGTGCTGGTAGCAGAGCACAGGCTGGTTTTCATCGGAGGCCATGCCTTCGCACGGCTCGCCCGGCGCCATCTCCATGGCGACCTCGCGCTGCTGCGAGCCACTCGTCGGGCAGACGTAGTTCGCCAACGCCAGCTGTGAAAACAGCAGCGACAACACCACCAGCAAGGCGGTGACAAGGCGATGAGGATGGCGGCAGCGCATGGACGCACCAAGTTTAGCTCTTGTTCTTACATAAGGCGGCGGTCGCGGCGTTGCCGGCTGCGCCAAGTGTCGCGATGAATGATCGGCTGGCTGCGCGTAGGGCGCGAGCTGTCGGCTTCTTCGCCCGGTAGAAACCCTTATACCTTTTAATGAAATGATCATTGCAGTTAACTCAATGAACATCTACATTTAACGAATCGATTTCGTCATTCACAGCAGCATTTATGCCGATAACCAAGCCATGAACATGAGACCAGTACGAAAGACCGTCTCGAAACCCGGTTCGTTGCCAGTTGAGTCCCTGCGCGACGAGGGTGCTTCTGCAGTGACCGGATCCTTGTCTCGTGGACTGCAGGTTCTGGAGGTGCTCAGACACACAACCGGTTACCTTTCGTTGTCCGACATCGCTGCAGAAACCGGGCTCGATGCGAGCACGGTCCACCGCCTGCTGCAGGCGCTTACGGAATATGGCTACGCCGCTCGCGACGATTTGCAGAAGCGCTACCTGCCCGGCCCCCGAGCGCTTTCGCCGCTCTCCCTGTTCCATCCCGTGACCTTGCTGCGCCGTGAAGCAAGCGCGATGCTGCAAACATTCCAGGAGGAAACGGGCGAGACCATCGCTCTGGTTCTATTCATTTCCCGGGAGCGCCTGGTCGTGGACTTTGCGCGCGGCAACCAGCCGCTTTCGCCCTATTACGACACCTGGCTCAAGAGTCCCCTGCACGGGTCCGGCTCAGGAAAACTTTTGCTCGCTTGGTTGACGCCTGCGGAACGCGAAAACCTGCTTGGTCCAGGCCCCTACAAGGCCCACACGCCGCAAACCATCACCGACCCCGCCCTCCTCTCGCAACACCTCGATCAAATCCGAACGCAGGGCTATGCCGTAGCGCGCAACGATGCTTTTCAAGACCTGATCGCCATCGGCGTTCCACTGATGCATCCCACCGATGCTCAACCGCTCGGCTGCCTGGTGATCACATCGCCAAGCGCTTCCGTGCCTGTTCAGGCGGAGCAAGGGATGGCCGAAAAATTGAGAACCGCCGCCACGCTCTTGATGAACAGCGCGCCGTCCATACAAGTCCTGAAGCAATGGAACGCGCGCGGCGTCGCCCGCCGAAACCCGTCCAAGCTGGCCGTCGCATAACCCCAACCTCTTCGAAGGAAACCAACATGACACGCAACGCCGTTCAATGGGCGGATCCGCCCCGGCTCCCCGAGGACCACTACATCAACTCCCGGGTGTACACCGACCCCGAGGTGTTCGCCCGGGAACGCGAGAAGATCTTCGCCTGCACCTGGAAGTTCGCCTGCCACGAAAGCGAACTCCCGTTGCCAGGCGACTTCCGCACCCTCGAACATGCCGGCATCCCCATCGTTGTCGTGCGCGGACCCGATGGCACGGTGCGGGCCTTCCTCAACGCATGCTCGCACCGCGGTGCCCAACTGGTGACGCAGCCGCGTGGCAACTCCAAGCACTTCACCTGCTTCTTTCATCTCTGGTCGTACGACACCAAGGGCCGCTGCATCGAGATCACACGCGAGGAAGGCTACCAGCAGTGCAAGCTGACCAAGGACGATTGCGGTCTGCGAAGCGTCCGCACAGCGGAGAAGCTCGGGATGATCTTCATCAATCTCGACGATGAGGCGGAGGAATTCGAAAGCTATGCCGGCAACGCCCTGGACGACCTGATCGACCCCATGGGGACGCACCCTATGGAGGTGTTCCATTTTCATCGCGTACTGATGAAGGCCAACTGGAAGCAGTGGCACGAAACCAACATGGAGCTCTATCACGAGTGGGGCCATGTAGTGAACCGGACCACCAGCGTCGCGGCTGGCGGCTACCATGAACGCAAGTGGAAGATCCATCCGAACGGGCACGGCTCGCTCGATCCGCTCAAGGTCGAGTACGACAAGTACAAGGGTTGGGATGGGCGTCAGGATCTGACACTGCCGGGGCTCGCGCCAGGTGAGTTCCGGGTTGTCGATCTGTTCCCTAACACGACGGTCATCGTGCGGGCAACCACCATCCGGATCGACACCAGCATTCCGATTGCACCCGGCGTAACCCTGCTCGAGCAACGTGGGCTGGGCATCAAGGACGAGTCACCCGCCGACCGCGCCCATCGGCAGGAGCACCACAACCAGTTCTGGGGCCCGTTCGGCCGCAATCTGGCTGAGGACGTGGTCTTTGTCGAGGCCGTCGAGCGGACCAACCGTCATGGCGCGTCGCGCTACGGGCTCATCGCACGCCACGAGAACCTGATGTCGCAGGACGACGAAATCATGCGCGCCTACTACCGCGTCTGGGGCAAGTACATGGGCACAAGCGCCGCCAATCCACTCAACAAAGCAGTGCGCCGTGAAACTCTCGCAGAGGTGGCCTGAATGGAAACGATCACCATGACCAACGACGCCGTCGGCCGACTGATCTACGCCTCTGTGTTGAAGCTCGACGCCGAGGACTTCAAGGGATTCATGCGCCATTGTGGCGAAGGTTTCAGATACACCATCAAGACGTACAGCCCCGAGCTTGGCAAGGAGATGACTTGGCTGGATCACGGTCGCAAGGGCATGCAGGACCTATTCGGGATGCTGCCCCAGCACGTGCGCATGCAGGGCCGGTTCAAGCGGCACGTGAGCATCTATGCGATCGATCCGCAGGAAGACGGCAGCGTCAAGGCGCACTCGAGCGTCCTGCTCATCCACACGGACCCCGAGGGAAACTCAAAGCTCTTCGCTGCCGGCCAATACGAAGACGTGATTGACCTGAGCGGCGAAACCCCTCGCCTTACCGAGCGAGTCGTGCGCCTCGAAACACGAGAGCTCGGACCGGGAATGCACATACCGGTCTGAACAGCCGGAGCTTTACTGTGATCGCACCCGACTACGCGGAACTAAACCTTAACAGGAGACATTCATGAGCCAGATTCAAAAACTTCAGCATCCTGAAACCCTTGACGTCGCCCGGCGCTTCGGCTTGAAGGCCGCACTGTTCGCATCAGCCAGCGGCGTCGTCGGTGGGGTGGTCCCAGGTTTGTCCGACTTCCTGATCCGCGATGCCAAGGCCCAGGCCAAAGCCAAGTACCGCCTTCGCTTCGGTGCCAGCGTGTTGACGCCCAGCAATGAGCTTCATTTGCGCAGCGGCGTCTACGAGTTCGTAAAGCGTGTCGAGGAAAAGTCCGGTGGCGAGGTCGCGATCCAGATCATAGACAAGTCCCAGGCCTGCTCCGAGACCACGTGCGGCGAACGGGTCATCAACAACGTGCTGGAGATCGGGTCGTCCTCGCCGCAGAACCTTGGCTCGGTGATGCCGTACTCGATTGCGCTCGACTGGCCCTTCCTCTGGAACGACCGCACGGAGTACATGAATTTCCTCTACAGCAAGGACTCGAATCGACTTTACCGCGACGTCATGCGTAAAGCCTACGGCATCGTGCCCTTGTTCGGCAGCGGCGAGATGCGAAACGTCATGATGGGTTTGAAGTACTCAGGGCGCCCTGCGATAGTTTCGCCGGCCGGCCTGCAGGGTGCGAAGATCCGGATCACCAACAGCGAGATGATCTCGAACTTCGCCCAAAGCATGAAGATGAACCCGATCCCGCTCGCCTGGACGGAGTTGCTGGAGGGCCTCAAATCGGGTGTCGTCGATGCCACCGAGACCTGGCCGGCAGCCGCGACGGGCTTCGGCATGCAATCGGTCCTTTCCCAGGACGTGGCGGTGGAGTTTTCGCCGGGCTTCGAGTTGGTGTTCATCTCCGCGAGTGTGTACGACCGGTTTCCCGACAAGATCAAGCTGGTATTCCTGGAGGCCGCGTACGAGACCCAGCAATCGGCCTACGAGGCTGTCGCCGTGGCCCAGAACGCGGTGGTCGGCAACGGCAAGACTCCCGCGCCCGATTCTGTCTATGTCAAGAGCAATATCAAGCACTCGCGACTGACGCAGGCGCAACGCGCCGAGTTTAGCGCCTTGGGAAGCGTCGATGCCAATGCGCAGCTCTACGCTGCTACGCGAAAAAAGCTGGACGAGATCGCGGGCCTGGACGTCTATGGGGCAATGAAGCAGGCCCAGGGCAAGCTGGCGGGCAAGCCATTGCAACCGGTGAAGTGGTGGGCTTGATGGACTTGGCTAACACCAGCGCTCAGGTCATGGATGCTGCCGTGGACACTGTCGCCCGGCGCAAGGCAAGCCGGCTCGCGCAATGGATGTGGCGCCTCGACAGGATGCTGTCGCACCTGGAGAACGGCGTCATCCTGGCGAGCTACTCCACGCTGATCCTGATCATCGGCGTAGAAACCATACGCCGCGCGATCATTGGCACTCAGGCGGTGTGGGGGCCGGAGGTCGCACTCTACGCCTTTGTGTGGCTCTCATGGTTCTCGATGGCCAAGCACAGCCGGTTCGGCACACATCTGGCCTTTTCCGAGGTCCGCCTCAAGTTTCCCGACAGCGTGCAGCGATTCCTCGAGTTGCTGGACTGCGCCTTCTGGCTCGCGGTTGGCATCATCATCATCGTCACCTCCTACGGCGTCGTGCAAAAGCAGATCACCATGGGGCAGACCGTGTTCGGAACACCGATTCCGATGGCGGCCGCCAGCCTGGCGGTGCCCGTGGGCTGGGGCTTCTCCATGTTGCGGATCATCCAGCGCGGGTGGCTGGTCGTATTCGACTGGAACAAACTGAAATCCGAACGCGTCGGTTTCGTCAACCTGTAGCGGCAAGCATAGAGGTAACTCAATGGCTCTGACATTAATCTCGCTGTCGGCGGTGCTTCTCTTCGTGCTCGGCACGCCCATCGTCCTCCTGATGGCCTTGTGGGTGGCCGCCACCTCATACTGGGTCATCGACTTTCCACTCACGAACATGGGGGTGTCATCGCTCGACTCGTTGAAGAGTTTCGCCTTCCTCGCGGTGCCGCTGTTCATCGCCACGGGGGACTTTCTCACCGCGGGCGGACTATCGCAAAAGCTAATCGGCTTGTCCAAGAGCATGGTTGCGTTCCTGCCCGGCCGAACCGGGGCCACGACCATTCTCGCCAGCGGCCTTTTCTCGGCCGTGAGCGGCTCAAACGCGGCAACGGCGGCAACGATGGGTCAGCTGATGGGACCCGAGATGACCAAGGCAGGCATAAAGCCGGGTCTCGCGGGCGCCATTGTCGCCTCGGGCGGAACGCTGGGCGTCGTGATCCCGCCGAGCACGATCTTCATCATCTATGGCATCACCATGGGCGTGTCGCCGGTCGACTTGAACCTGGGCGGAATGCTTCCGGGCATCGTCATGATGCTGATTCTGATCGGGTTCTGCTCCTACCTCACGCGCAAGAACGAACCGGCTGACAAGTTCGTGCCGTTGACCCTGCTGAAAAACGTCGTTCGTCAGACCGGCGCCGCATCCCTCGGCCTGGTAGCCGTCGCACTGCTGTTCTTCGGCCTGTACCTGGGCTGGTTCAGTTCAACCGAGGCCGCCGGTGTCGCGACGATCTACTGCCTGCTCGTCGGCTTGTGGGTGACGCGGCAGATCAAGTGGCGCAATGTTCCCAGCATCCTGCAAGCCAGCGCGGCGATCACCGGCATCATCGCGCCAATGGTGGCCTTCGCGCTCCAGTTTCAGCAGATCATTTCCGTGATGGAAGTCCAAAGCGCCGTCGAGGCATTCCTCACCGGAATCGCCCGCGACCACGGCACGGCGCTCACAGTGATAACGATGATGGCGATCGTCCTGATTGCCGGCTGCGTCACCGAATCGGTTGCTGTCGTCCTCATTCTCGCGCCTATCCTCGGCCCGGTCGCCACCGGCCTCGGCATCGACCCTGTTCACTGGGGCGTCGCTTTCGTGGTCGGCACCTCGATTGGCTTCGTGACACCGCCCTACGGGCTCAATCTCTTCGTCACCTCGGCCGTGATGGGCATCTCCTATGGAGAGCTGGTTCGCCGCATCACGATCTTCATCATCCCGCTGCTTCTCATCTGGGGCCTGATCGTCGCCTTTCCGTGGCTGACGCTGGCCTTCCTGCCCGGCCGATAACGGTCGCCCTATTCAACAATCACCTGGAATCAGAAATGAGCACTCCATCACCGCGCATTCCCGTTGCCATCCTGGGCTCGGGAAACATCGGCACCGACCTGATGTACAAGATCCGCAGCAACCCTTTATTCGACCTGCGCCTGGTTGCAGGCATCGATGCCGCTTCGGAGGGTCTGGCGCGCGCTCGCGAACTCGGCTACACCACTTCGACCGACGGGGCCGAGGCGGTTCTCGAGCGCGGCGACATCCGCATCGTCTTCGAGGCGACGTCGGCACGCGCCCACAAGGCGAACGCGCCTCGTTTCAAGGAGGCGGGGATCTTCGCGATCGATCTCACGCCCGCGAAGGTCGGCCCCAGCGTCGTTCCGTGCGTAAACATGAGCGACAGCTTCGAGGCCATGAACGTGAACCTCATCTCCTGCGCGGCGCAGGCGACCATTCCCATGGTGCACGGTGTAAACCGAGTGGCGAAGGTGAAGTACGCCGAGATCGTCGCAACCGTTGCAAGCAAGAGCATCGGGCCGGGCACGCGAGAGAACATCGAGGAATTCACGCTCACCACGCAAAAGGCGCTGGCTGAAGTGGGCGGCGCGGGCCGCGGCAAGGCTCTGGTGGTGATCAATCCGGCCGATCCGCCGCTCATCATGCGCAACACGATCTACACGATCGTCGACGAGGATGTGGACGAGCAGGCCGTGAAGGATTCCGTGCTGGACATGGTGAAGCAGGTCCAGGCCTACGTCCCCGGCTATCGCCTGGTAGTCGAACCCTTCCGGCGTGGCGACCACTTCATGATCGGCGTCGAAGTCGAGGGCGCGGGCGACTTTCTGCCGGCCTATGCAGGCAATCTGGACATCATCAACGCGGCCGCAGTGGCCGTGGCCGAGCGCTATGGCGCAACACTGAACTAGGAGCATTTCATGGCCAAGATTACCTTCGTCGACGTCACCCTGCGTGACGGCAATCACACCTTTCGTCACCAGTTCACGCCGCAGATCGTTGAGGCGACCGCCCAAGCCCTGGACGCAGCCGGGGTTGATATCATCGAAGTCGGTCATGGCGACGGAATGGGTGGCAGTTGCCTGCATGTGGGGCGCGCGCCTGTCACCGACCGCCAACTGCTTGAGGCTGCGTGCAAAGTCACCAAGCGCGCGAAGGTCGGCATCCTGATGTTGCCGGGCTTTGGCCTCTTCTCCGATCTGGAGATGGCCGCTGAGGTTGGTGTGAAAGTGGCGCGCATCGCAACGCATTGCACCGAGGCCGACGTGACCGAGCAGCATCTGCGGCGCGCCAAAGATCTAGGCATGTTCACCGTTGGCTATCTGGTTTCCGCCGGCATGGCCAGCCCCGAGAAACTGGCGCAAGAGGCGCGCAAGCTCGAATCCTACGGCGCGGACTATGTGAACCTGGCCGAATCGCAGGGGCATCTGGTTCCCAGCGAAGTCGCCGCCCGGATTCGCGCGGTTCGCCAAGCCGTAAAGATTCCGATCGGTTTTCATCCCCACAACAATCTGGGCCTGGCCATCGGCAACATCCTTGCCGCCGTGGAGGAAGGCGCGACCTACATCGACGGCAGTCTCAAGGGGTTCGGCGGCGGTGCAGGCAATGCACAGACCGAAGTAGCGATCACGGCGCTCAAGCGCGCCGGCCACGAAGTAGACGCCGATATCTTCGGCATCATGGATGCGGCCGACGTCTTCGCGCGCCAGGTGGCCCCGCAAGCCATGCCCGTCATCGACAACGACTCCCTGCTCATGGGCTTCGCCAATGTCTATGGCGGATACATCAATCCGGTCAGGCACGCCGCAGAGCAGTACGGCTGCGACCCGCGTGCGCTGGTCATGCGCCTGGGCGAGCGCAAGGTGGTTGCCGCCCAGGAAGACGTGGTGATCGAAGAGGCCCAGAAATTGGGCCGTGCCATGCGCCAGGCGGCCTGAGTTGCGCGGCAGGAGGACCGGTATGGACTCGACAATCGAAGTGCGAAGCGCAGGAGAAAGCCGCAGCTTCGCGTGCGCGCCGGGCGAGCGCCTACTCGACGCTGGCTTGCGCGCGGGACTGACCCTCTCTTACGGGTGTGCCACGGGCACCTGCGGCGATTGCCGGGCAAAGGTAGTGTCCGGACATGTCGAATCGCTGTGGCCGGATGCGCCCGGGGCACGCGCATTGCGCGGTGCCGGTGAGATCCTGCTGTGTCAGTCGCGCGCGCACGGCGCTTGCGTCATCGAGGCAAAGCCGGACGCATGCACATATCCACGCGCGCTGCCGCAAAGCTACCAGGGCATGCTTGCACGCGTGGTTCCGAACGACGATGGGCTGACTTGGGTAGAGCTCGAGCTGGATAGGCCGATGCGCTTTCTTGCCGGTCAGTTCGTGCTGCTGTCGATGCCCGGCGTCGAGGGATACCGCGCCTATTCTCCGGCGCACGACGGGCAAGACGTGTCGCGCCTTTCGCTGGTCGTGCGAAGAATGGACGGCGGCGGACTTTCGCCTCTGCTCTGCTCCCCCGATTCGTTGGGCGCTCGCGTGCAGGTCTTCGGTCCGTTGGGTGCGGCGCATGTGCGGCCGGACGAGGACAGCGACTTTGCCGTAATCGTCGGGGGGTCCGGCGCGTCGGTGGCCTTGTCGGTTCTGGACTGGGCAGTCACTTCGAGTCACCTGAAATGGCATCGTCTCGATTTGGTGTGCGGTTTGCGCACCTCCCGCTGCCCCGAGGTCATCGATCGCCTGGCCGCAGCGGCCGCGCGCTATCCGGATAGCCTGAGGATCGTCGTGGCGCTGTCCGACGAAGACAGCCGCAGTGTTGTGCTTCCAGGCGCCGGCGCCCTTCTGGAATTTGAGTCCGGCATGGCACACGAGGTCGCGCAACGCTGCCTGGAAGGACAGTGGAAGGACCGCGCCGTGTTCGTCGCCGGGCCGCCGCCCATGGTCCAGAGCACACTGCGCATGCTGATCACCAAGGCGCGGCTGAACCCCACGGGAATCCGCTATGACAGCTTTACCTGAGGAAGCATGCATGCGACAAGAAGAGAAATGGGAAGCAGCGTGCGACACGGCTGATTTCGACGGCGAAGAGATGCTGGAATGCCGCGTCGGCGAACGCGAGATCCTGCTGGTGCGCGCCGGCGATCGCATCGTCGCCTGCCCGACAATGTGCCCACACTTGGAAGAACGGCTTGCCTTCGGCTTTACCGACGGCATGGTGCTGACCTGCTCCAAGCATCTCTGGCAGTGGGATCTGGCTACGGGGGATCCTCTCGGCCCCGCCGAAAAACGCCTCGCCGTGGCACCGGTACGCATAGAGAACGGCAAGATCTTTGTGGACACTGCGCCGCTCTGCGGGGACGATTCAGCCTGCGATACCGATGGCTGAATCGGTCACCTGTCTTGTTGGCGTTCCTGGCTTCCAGATCGAAGAGCGTTCCATAGAAAGCAGTTACAGCTGGTGGGTTGCCGCCCTCACGTTGGTGATCGCGTCTCTCAGTTTTGGGGCAGTGACATCCATTCCCATTCTGCTGAAACCCCTTTCGCAGCACTGGGAGACCGGCGCGAGCACCATCGCCCTGGTACACACCTCGGCGATGTTTGGTGCTGCCGTGGGCAGTCTCGTGCTGGGCCGGCTGCTGGACAGGTTCGGATTCTTCGGTATCGCGATGCTGGCCGCAACGGCCACCGGTTTAGGCCTTCTGCTTGCAGCCTCGGCCCAGAATCTGCTGACGCTGCACCTGGCCTACGGTGTGTTGATTGGCGGTATTGGCCAGGGCGCGTTCTTCAGTCCGCTCGCGGCCGCCATCAGCCAATGGTTCGACCGGCATCGGGCGCTGGCGATTGCGATTGCTGCGAGCGGACAGAGTGTGGGTGGGCTGGCGCTGCCGCCTCTGATGCGATGGGCCGCTGACGCGATCGGATGGCGAGCGACGCTCGGGACTTATGGGCTGGTGGCGGGTGTCGCGCTCATTGCCTGCGCCTTCGTGTTCCGGCGCAAGCCTCCGGCGCCTGCCCTTGCTCCGCTGCGTTCTGAGACTGGCATTGTGGGACGACCGGCACGCGGCGCGTTCGTCGTCCTGGGGCTTTGCATCGGCCTTTCTAACCACGCAAGCTTCATCGTGATCGGGCACCTGACTGCTTTCGGCGAGGAGCAGGGGTTTGCACCGACAGCAGCCGCGATGCTGGTTTCGGCAATGCTCGGTGTCACGCTGGTTTCGCGTTTGTTCGCGGGACAGCTGACGCGGCGATGGGGACGCTACCGCGTACTCCTCGCAATGTCGATGCTGCTCGTGTGCGGCATTGCCTGGCTGGCAATGGTGCAGGGGCCTATCGCCATCACTGTGGGCGCAATACTGATCGGCTTGGCTTTCGGAGGCTACCTTCCAGGCTACGCGATCCTCGTGCGTGAGATGTTCCCCGCCACGCAGGCCGGGCGCCGGATTGCCGAGATCTACTTCTTCGGATTCATCGCGGCGGGCATCGGCACCTGGACCGGGGGCTGGCTGCGCGACCTGACAGGTGGATATGCCATCCCGTTCTGGGTCTCAGCCGTTTCGGCTGGCTTGGGCGTTGTCGGGCTCCTGCATCTGCGCAAGCGCTTGCGTTCCATCTGAACCAGCGAATCGCTTGGCCGTCAAGGGCGATCGGATCTTGCGCGAGCCTGGCGCTGCACGCCGCGCGGGGTCCAGTGCCGGAGAACCTGCAAGCTGGGCGCACTGTTCATGAGCTGCGCCGCAGCGGCTTTCAAGCTGGTCACGATGTCGGCCTCGGCGTCTTCAGGCAGCGATTGGCTGGTGGAGGAGACGACCAGGCATCCCATGGGCCGGCTGTGGGAGGGCATCATCAGTGGCGCCCCGATGGCCACAAGGTCTTGATAAGCGTCACCGCGCGCCACTGCATGGCCTTGGCGGCAGACCTGCTCGAGCTGATCTCTCAACATAGCCGGGTCCGTCACCGTCTTGGGGGTGTGTGCCGTATAGGGGCCCGGGCCCAGTAACTGCTCCCGCTCCGCGTCGGGAAGCCATGCCAGCAAAATCTTTCCGGATGCCGACCCATGCAGCGGGCTCTTGAGCCATGTGTCGTAATAGGGCGAGAGCGGCTGCTTGCCGCGGAGGAAGTCGATCACAAGGCGTTCATTGCCCAGGAACAAAATCAGCGCGCAAGTCTCTCCCGTGTTGTCCAGCAGTGACCTCAGAATCTGTTCCGCCTCACGGCGAAACAAGGTGAGCGGGTGGAACAGCGAGAGCGGAGAGAGTGCGCGAGGTCCGGCCAAATAGCGTTTGGCGGAGTCATCCCGCACCACATACCCCCGCTCGGTGAGCGAGTAAAGCAGCCGAAGGGTGGTGCTGGAGTCCAGACCCGTCAGCGCGGCAATTTCGGAGAGCGTCAGGCAGCCTTGGGCGGAAGTCAGGACATCGATGATTTGCAGCCCACGCGACAGAGAACCGACCGCCGCCGACTCCCCGCCCGTTGACACCTTCGCTCTTCGCGAAGGTGTTGGGCCTTTCCGCGTCGTCGCACTCTGCTGCACCATGTCTTGAAGCCTTTGAGATCAGTGGGGGCGGCGAACGATCTGTCGCCGATATCCAATGCTAATTGATTTCGCTATTCCGCAAAATCCTGTCACTTTAAGAATCCGGCAGGCCTTCCGTTTGCTCTGTCTCCGCCGCTCCTACGCACACTCGTGCCCCAGCTTCACTACTTCGCCACTTCGATGGCCGTGACGACGTACGCGCCCTCCTTCTTGTCGGCTGCGAACTTCACCTTGTCGCCCACCTTCAGCCCCTGGAGGAGCTTGGGGTCGGGCGCCCTGAAAACCATGGTCATCGCCGGCATGTCCAGGTTCAACAGCGGCCCGTGCCGCAGCGTGACCTTGCCCTGTCCCAGGTCGATCTTGCGCACCTCGCCATCGGACAGTGCCGCGGCGGCGGCTGTGTTGCCGGCCTGCGCCACGCGTTGAGATGAATGGTCGGCTAGCTGCGCATAGGCGCCGGCGGAGGCCAGCAAGCAGGCGGCGATGAGGGTCTGGATTGCTTTCATGGGAATTTCCTTTCTGCGCATCATTTGACGGACACCTTGCCGACCATGCCGGCCTCGAAGTGACCAGGAATCAGGCAAGCGAACTGGAACTCGCCGGCCTTCGTGAACTGCCACACGATTTCCCCCGTAGCGCCGGGCCTGACGTGCGTCATGCTGGGCTCGTCGTGCTCCATACCGGGATGCTTTTTCATCAGCTCCGCGTGCTCCTTGAGAGCCTGGGCGCTGCCGAGGACCATCTCGTGGAGCACTGCGCCTTTGTTCGCGACGACGAACCGGACGGTTTCGCCCTTCTTCACGGTGATGTTCTCCGGCTCGAAGCGCATCTTGTCGCTCATCCCGACGCGGATGGTGCGGGTCACCTTCCTGGGGTCCCCCTGCCGCCCAAAGAGGGTGTCATGGCCCTTGCTCGCATCGAATTTCTGTGCCGCGGTGCGCGGCTCGTTGTCGTGGGCATAGGCATTGCATGCGATGGCGGCAGCGGCGGCCACCAGAGCGCTGAGGAGTTGCCTGGTTTTCATACGGTAGTCCCTTCTTCTGAGTACGGGTGGTTCCTAGTGGCCGACATGGCCGGAGGGCTTGCGGACGTTCATGGTCTTGACGTCACGCGCCGGCGCGGCAGCCGCAGTGGGCGCGCGAGCAGGCTGGACGAGCTGCCCTGTGTACTCGTACGCTACGGCCCCTTTCGGATGCTGGTACCAGCCCGGGTCGCCGTAGTCTCCCGGCTTGACGTTGTCACGCACTTTCACGGCCGTGAACATGCCGCCCATCTCCATGGGTCCGAACGGTCCCTGGCCGGTCATCATGGGCAAAGTGTTGTCCGGCAGCGGCATTTCCATGGCGCCCATATCGGCCATGCCCTTGTCGCCCATCACCATGTAGTCCGGGATGAGCTTGGTGATGCGCTCGGCCACGCCACGATGGTCTACGCCGATCATGTTCGGGACGTCGTGCCCCATTGCATTCATGGTGTGGTGCGACTTGTGGCAGTGGATGGCCCAGTCGCCGGCGACGGCTTCGAACTCGAAGGCGCGCATCTGGCCGACGGCCACGTCGGTGGTGACCTCTGGCCAGCGAGCCGCGGGCGGTATCCAGCCTCCGTCGGTGCCGGTCACCGTGAAGTGCGGCCCGTGCATGTGGATGGGGTGGTTCGTCATGGTCAGGTTGCCCACGCGAACCCGTACACGGTCACCGGTGCGTGCCACCAGCGGGTCAATGCCAGGAAACACGCGACTGTTGAAGGTCCACAGGTTGAAGTCCGTCATTTCGGCGGTGCGCGGCGTCGCGCTGCCCGGCTCGATGTCGTAGGCGGCAAGCAGGAAGACGAAGTCGCGGTCCACCCGCATCTGGCGCTGGTCCTTCGGGTGGATGATGAACATGCCCATCATTCCCATGGCCATCTGCACCATCTCGTCGGCGTGCGGGTGGTACATGTGCGTGCCGGAGCGCAGCAAGGTGAACTCATAGACGAACGTCTTGCCAGGCGGGATGTGCGGCTGCGTCATGCCGCCCACTCCGTCCATGCCCGAGGGCAGCAGGATACCGTGCCAGTGCACGGTGGTGTGCTCCGGAAGCTTGTTCGTCACGAAGATGCGTACCCGGTCGCCTTCCACCGCTTCGATGGTCGGCCCCGGGCTGGAGCCGTTGTAGCCCCACAGGTTGGCCTTCATGCCGGGCGCGAACTCACGCACCACAGGTTCGGCGACCAAATGGAACTCCTTGACACCATTGTTCATGCGCCAGGGCAGTGACCAGCCGTTGAGTGTCGCCACGGGGTTGTAGGGCCGCCCCGTGTTCGGAACGAGCGGCGGCTGCATGGTCGGGGAATTCTGGGTGACCGCTTCGGGCAAAGATGCCGCGCCGACTCGGCTGACTGCCGCTGCACCCAGGGCTGCAGCGCCCGCCGCCTTGAAGAAATTGCGTCGATTGGACATGGTGGTTTGTTCTTTCAATGCGCGGCAGCGGCGGGCGCGGCTGCGTTGGTAGACGGTCCGGCAGCGGCGCTCACGCCGGGTGAGCGGCCCGTCAAGGCGGTGTTCAGGGCGGTGTGGGCAATCCAGAAGTCCCGCAAGGCCTGAACGTAGGAGGTCACGCCGCGGACTTGCTCTCGCGAGTCGGCGAGCAGCTCGAAGACGCTGATGAGCATGCCGTTGTAGCGCAGCAGGTTCTCTTCAGAGATGCGCTTCCTGAGCGGAACAACCTCGTCGCGGTAGTGCTTGGCCAGGTCGTAGGCGGTCCGATAGGCCGAGTAGGACTCACGCACCTCGGAGCGCGCATTGACAGCCACTTCCGCCGTGCGGTGCACCGCCTGCATGTAGGTGGCCTCGGCACGCGCGAGGCGGGTGGAGCCGAAGTCGAACAGCGGCAGTTCCAGCTCTACCTCGTAGCCGTTGGCGCGCGGTTCGCCGGAGACGCTCCTGTTCGCGTACCCCAGTTCCAGCACGTTCACCAAGCGGGTGGATTTGGTAAGGCCGAGCGAGCGCGCCGTTGCTTCGGCGCCGCGGCGCGCAGCCAGCACGTCGAGGCGCTTCTCCATCGCGGTCTGTTCAACGTCCTTGGGTTCTGCCGGCGCCTGGGGCAGGTCGGGCAACCGCTCGGGCAGCTTGAAATTGAGCTGTTGGCCCCAGAGACCCAGCGCGCGAGCGAGCCGCTCGCGTTCGGCGACGGCCTGGTGCTGCGCACGGGCTAATTCCGAAGTGGCGTCCGCATAGAACGCCTGCTCACGCATCTGGTCGAGCTTGCTGAAGTTGCCGGCCTGGACCATGCGCCTGGCCAGGTCATTGGAGACGTCCGCCGCCTCCTTGACCTGCTGCAGATACTTGACCAGCTCCTGGGTAGCCACGGCGCTGTAGAAGGCCCGGCGCGCTTCAGCAGCGAGCCCTACGGCGTCGCTGGCAGCCTGCAACTGCGTCTGCTCAAACCGGCGGCGTTCCACGTCGCGCGCCACGGGCATGGTGATGAGGCTCAGGACGTTGAACATGACGGAGCGCTCGAGCTCCACGACCCCGCCGCCTTCCCGCATCCGGCCGAACCTGAACAGCGGGTTGGCGAGCCGACCGGCGCGCACCAGCTCCGATTCTGCGATGCCCAACGCATGGAGGCTCGCCTGCAGGCCGCGGTTGTTCAGGAAGGCAACCTCCACCGCGGTTTCGGCGGTCAGCGGCTGCTTCAGCAGTTCATCCACTCTTGCGCGAGCGTTCTCCGTGTCTTGCGTGCTGCGCTGATAGACCGGCGCCTGGCCCGTGCGCTCTTTGGTTAGCTCAGCGACCCGGTCGAAGCCACCGTCAGGCGAGAACGATGCGCAGCCCGCCAGGAACAGGGTCGCCGCGGCGGTAGCAGCAAGACGTATCATTTCTGCCTCCCGCGGCCGGAGGGCGCGGCCATGGCCGCCCAAAAGTTTGTCTTGTTCATTTCCGAAGTGATCTGAGTCGCCGACGCGTCGGCGGATGCCCGTGCGCCAAGGCGCACGAACTCCTTCAGGCCTCGCGCGGAGGCCTCAATGGGTCAGATGCTTCGGGGTGGCCGCTCCTGGCCATCCAAGACGAAGCTCGAAGGCGGAGCGTAGAGATGCGGGAATACGGCCGAGACTGGCTGCGGCCCAGCGAAATGTATGGGCTCCGTCACCAGCCCGGTGGCGGCGCAGGACGCAGAGCAAAGGTTGCAGTTGTCGGAGGCGTCGGCGTGGTCGTGCCCACCGCCATCCGAGTGGTCATGAACATGGGCAGCCGCGTCTTGGTGCTGATGCCCGTGCTCAGCGGCAGCCATTTCCTGGCGTTCGTGACCGTGCTTGACCAACTGCGCTTCGACCTGGACCGAAGACCCGGCGCCCGGGCACTGCATGGCGATCGCATGCGCCCCCCGGATCGGGAGGAGCACTGCGAGCAGCAGCAGGAGCCAGAGGCGAAACGATTTCACGGCAGTTAGGTTAGCACGGGCCAGGAAGTTCAATTCGTGTAGCTGGGCTATTTGCCCCGCCACGAAGCCACTATGAACCTTACCCCTGGGGGAAGGTCAAGCCCGAAAAAGTGCTTGACCCTGACATTATGGGAAGGTTGATAGTTGCTTCACCAACCCTGAAAGGACAAGCAATGATCACCTTCCGAGTCAACGACATGACCTGCGGGCACTGCGCTAGCGCCATATCGCGCGCGGTCGCAAGCGTCGACAAAGCCGCTCGAGTCGACATCCGCATCCAGCAAAAGCTGGTTCGGGTCACCAGCACGGCGGCACCCGCAGAGCTTGCCGAGGCCATCCAGGATGCAGGGTACACGCCCCAAGAGGTCCGGGAGGTCGTGCAAACCGCCGCGCCCCAAACGGCCAGCGGTTGCGGCTGCGGCTGCCACCCCGCGGCATCGGCAGCTCGACGCTGAGGATGCCTCACACTCACAGACAACAGGAGCACTCATGCAACGGGAAAACTCGTCCCACCATGGGCATATGCATCATGGTCATCAAGGTCACCCTGCCCCGGGGCAGCACGTAGCCGCCGCATCGTCGGCGTCGAAGGGCGAATACACCTGCCCGATGCACCCCCAGATCCGGCAGATGGGCCCGGGGACCTGCCCTATCTGCGGCATGGCCCTGGAGCCGGTGATGGCCACCGACGAAACCGGGGAAAGCCCGGAGCTGCGGGACATGACCCGCCGCTTCTGGATCGGTCTGTTGCTTGCGCTGCCTGTTTTCGCATTGGAGATGGGCGGTCACCTGTTCGACGTCGGGCACCTGGTCGACCCTCAGACCTCGAACTGGATACAGCTGGTCTTGGCCACGCCGGTGGTGCTCTGGGCTGGATGGCCCTTCTTCACCAGGGGCTGGGCCTCGGTGCGCAACCGCAGCCTCAACATGTTCACCTTGATTGCCTTGGGCACTGGGGCAGCTTGGCTCTACAGCATGGCCGGGACCCTGGCACCTGGCCTGTTCCCGGCGGAGCTGCGCGCCCACGGAGGGGCCGTCGCCATTTACTTCGAGGCGGCGGCCGTCATCACCGTGCTCGTGCTTCTCGGCCAGGTGCTGGAGCTGAGAGCCCGGGAGAAAACCTCTGGGGCCATCAAGGCGCTGCTGGACCTGGCGCCCAAGACCGCCGTTCGCGTGCGAGGCGGAACCGACGAGACCGTGCAGATCGATACCCTCCAGGTGGGGGAGCTGCTGCGCGTGCGGCCCGGCGAGAAAGTGCCGGTCGACGGCGAACTGACCGAAGGCAAGGGCACGGTGGACGAGTCGATGGTCACCGGCGAGCCGATGCCGGTCACGAAGGCCCCTGGGTCGAAAGTCACGGCCGGGACGATGAACCAGACCGGCGGGTTCGTGATGCGCGCCGAGAAAGTAGGCGCCGACACCCTGCTATCCCAGATCGTGCACATGGTTGCCGCCGCGCAGCGCAGCCGCGCGCCCATACAGCGCATGGCCGACCAGGTCGCGGCCTGGTTCGTACCGGCCGTCCTGGTGGTGGCCGCACTGACCTTCATCGCCTGGCTGGTGTGGGGGCCGAGCCCCGCCCTCTCCTACGCATTGATTGCGGGCGTGGCCGTTCTCATCATTGCCTGTCCCTGTGCGTTGGGGCTGGCCACGCCGATGTCCATCATGGTCGGCGTAGGCCGGGGGGCCCAGCACGGCGTGCTGATCCGCGACGCCGAGGCGCTCGAGCGAATGGAGAAGGTCGACACCCTGGTGGTCGACAAGACCGGCACCCTCACCGAGGGTCGGCCCAAGGTCATTCACATCGAGCCGGCGGCGGGCTTTCAGGCCGACGAGCTCTTGCAGAAGCTGGCGAGCGTGGAGCGGCTCAGCGAGCACCCCCTGGCGATGGCTATCGTCCAGGCCGCCCAGGAACGCAAGCTCCCCTTGTCCGAAGTGACAGACTTCGACTCTCCCGTCGGCAAAGGCGTTGTCGGCAAACTAGGCGATGTCCAACTCGTGAGTGGGGCCGCCAAGTTCATGGCGGAGCACGGCATCGACGTGTCGCCGCTGAACGCAGCCGCAGAACTGCAGAGGGCGAAATCCGCGACGGTCATCTTCGTCGCGGCGGGCGGCAAGCTGGCTGGATTCGCAGCCATTGCAGACCCTATCAAGCAGACGACGCCGGCGGCGCTCAAGGCCCTGCGAGAGGCCGGTGTGCGCATCGTCATGCTCACCGGTGACGGCAGGACGACTGCGCAAGCCGTCGCCAAGGAACTCGGCATCGACGAGGTCGTGGCCGAGGTCTTCCCCGAAGACAAGGCCACCATCGTCCAGCGCCTGCGCGGCGAAGGCCGTGTGGTGGCAATGGCCGGCGATGGCGTGAACGATGCCCCGGCACTGGCCGCGGCGGAAGTCGGGATAGCCATGGGCACGGGAACGGACGTCGCAATGGAGAGTTCCGGCGTCACCCTGCTCAAAGGCGACCTGATGGGAATCGTCCGCGCACGCACGCTCTCGCACGCGACGATGCGCAACATTCGCCAGAACCTGTTCCTGAGCTTCGCCTACAACGTGGCCGGCATTCCTCTCGCGGCCGGCGTGCTCTACCCGTTTTTCGGCCTGCTGCTGTCGCCAGAGGTGGCAGCCGCTGCCATGGCGCTGTCGTCGGTCAGCGTGATCGCTAACGCGTTGCGGCTGCGTACCGTGAAGGTCGACTGACGTCGCTTGCTCGGGACTAGGGTGCTTCGGACCTCACGCGCGGCTCGCGACGGTGAAGCGCGCCCTGATGTGACGCGGCTGCGCAATTTCGTCCGCAATCGCAACAGCCAGGTCGGCCACCGAAATGCCCGCAGGATGGTCGCCATCCATCAGCAAATTGTCGTTGCCCGTGCGATAGGAACCGGTGCGCTCGCCGGGGGCGAGCAGCGCCGGCGGGCTGAGGAATGTCCAGTCCAATGTGGTGTTGCGTTGCAGCGCCGTGAGCGCATCGCGCGCCGCTTTCGCGCCAGGAACGATGTTGGGCGGCACCTGGCCGGCGAACTCCGGCGTGTCGACCAGCTGGACGCCGGGCGCGACGAACAGGCTGCCGGCACCACCTACGACCATCAGCCGCTTGACGCCGCTCGCGACCACGCCTTGCTCGATGGCCGCGCTGCCTTGCATGAACTTCGCGTAGAGGTCCGGCTCGTTCCAGCCGGGATTGAACGCGGACACGACAGCTTCATGACCGTGCACGGCGGCGGAAATGGCGTTCGCATCGTATGCGTCAGCCGCCGTGACCGATAGGCCCGGCCTGCGTTCAATTTTTGCGGGATCGCGAACGATGGCCGTGATCTGGTGCTGGCGTGCAAGCAGTTCGGTAAGTACGGCGGAGCCGACGAATCCGGTGGCGCCGATGAGTGCAATCTTCATGATTTCTCCATAAGTGAAAGGGATGCATCGACGATATGTGCTTCACGATGGATCGATAAGTC